>RECD01000270.1 GCA_007694185.1 Planctomycetaceae bacterium | reverse complement strand
CCCCAACGCAAGCCCCAGCTTCAACCGCCGAACCGGCCGAAACCACTGAACCGGTGGAATCGGTAGCCACCAGCGAAGCTGTGGTAATGCCGCTCGAAACGCAACCTGCTGAAATGTCACCGCCATCGGTGCCGGAGCCGGTTGTCGTTCCGCGCGGCTACAGCGTCGTCTCGCTCCTCGTCGACGAATCGGTCGGCCTCGCTCACCCGTTGCAGCCGCGTGACCGCGTCAATGTCGCCGCCTATTTCCCCGCCACCGAGCAGCTGCCTCAGGCTAGCGTTCGGGAACTTTTTCGGGGTGTCGAGGTATTTGCCATCCAGGACAAGATCGGTCCGGCCGCCGCCGTTCGACCCGGCGGCACGGTTGCGCCCAGCGCCATTTCACTGCTGATCCCATCAGGCGCCGAAACCGCCTGGACGCTCGCATCCGAATTGGGCCAAATCCGTTTGTCGCTGGCCGCGACGACCGAAACAGCCCCTCACGCCGACGGCGGATTGGCACGATCGTTCGTGCGTTGGATCGAAGACCGGCAAGCGGTTCAAACGAAAGCTTTCGTGTCGCTGGCCAAACCGGAACCCGCCGATGACCGCTCGCAGGGCTTCCGAATGACTAAAGTGCACGGCGATGACTGGACGGAATACGAGATCCCGTCACCCGGTCGGTCACCCGTGGTGGTCGGCAGCAGCCGCCCTGCAAACCGGTCTGCTGCGGAACCGGCCGGCCCGCAGAGAACGTCCGAACAGCGTCCAACACCCGCAACGATCAGGCATCGGACGGCGGAATCACCCCAAGCACCAACCACTCGGCGGATGGAGTGAGACGATGGTCAATCTCGGCGCCCGGGATGACCCGACGAACCCGATTTCGATCCGCGATCCCAACCGTCATCGCAAACCCCTTTGCAATGAGCGGAAAAAAAGTGTCCGGAACCTTTTGCGAGGAACTCGCCCTTCGGGTGCTTTGCACGAAAGGTTCCGGACACTTTTTTTCCGCACGATCCTTTGGAACAATTAGGGGGAATATCACGGTTGTCCGTTTCGCATCGAAGGAGACAGACGTCATCGGTCGATAACACCGGTGGACTTCGGTGTCGGTTCCGAAGGATCAAACTTTTGGTCTCAACGAAATGCGGATATTTTGCCGGTCGACTCGATGGACGCTTCGGATTCTCCGATCGTTCTCCCTGACGCCCCTCGCTGTCATGGCGACTTGGGGGAGCGTTCCCGTGGGGGCGGAGGAGATTTTGGTGAGTCGCCGCGGCGAGCAGCCCGATCAGACGCACCACCTGGAGATGGTGGTCCGCACCAGCCAGGTGGTGCGGATCGATGGCCGAATTCCGCGGTTCCAGGTGGACGACGAGCACCTGATCACCGCCACGCCGATTTCCGAGAACCAGATCCGACTGTTCGCCAAATCAGCCGGCGTGACCCAGATCGACCTGTGGGACACCGATCGGCACCACTACCCGATCCGGATCTCGATCCAGGCCGACACTGACCCGCTCGAAAACGCGTTGAACCGTGAGATTCCGCTAGGCAATCTTAGACTGGTCCCGGCGGGCGATGCGATCCTTTTGACCGGCACGGTCGCGGATCCCGCCGACGTGAACTTGGCTATGGCGATCGCCGGGAGATCATACCCGGACGTGATCAACCACATCCAGGTCGTCGGTGTCCCCCAAGTTTTACTGCATACTAAGATCATGGAAGTCTCGCGGACGAAACTTCGCGACGCCGGCGTCGACTGGTCGCTGGGCGGAAAACACGGAACGCTGACGGCGCTTGCCTGCGACGCAGCAGATTGCGGACCGCGATCCGGGCTCGGCGGCGGCGACTTCCCGACACTCCTTGCAGCGCTCCGCCGCGACAAGTTGGTCAAACTCTTAGCCGAACCGACCCTGATCGCGACGCATGGCAAATCCGCCCATTTTCGGGTCGGCGGCAAGGTTCCCAGCCTCGTCGGCGGTCACGGCGCTGCGACAACCATCAGTTACGAAGCTTACGGTACCTCGATCGAATTCCTGCCTCGGGTCATCGCCCCCGGACGTCTCCGACTGGCGGTTCGTCCGGAGGTCAGCGAACCCGACCCCGATCGTGGGATTCATTCCCGCGGGGTTTCGGTGAGCGCCTTCACCAGCCGCCAGGTCGAAACCGAGGTCGAGATGCAGACCGGTCAGACGTTGCTGCTGGCCGGCTTGATCCAGTGCCGTTCCGAATGGACCGTCCGACAAGTCCCGATCCTCGGAGGGATGCCCTACGTCGGCGGGATCTTTCGCAAAGCCCAAAACCAACAGAACGAAATCGAACTGTTGATCACGATCACGCCGGAATTGGTCGAGCCGGAAGGGTTCGTCACCGGACCGCCCCACACGATCGTTCCGTCCGACACCGGTGACTCTGCCGAAAATTTGCTGTTCGAACCCGTCCCGTCTCCCCGCGGATCTCCGGCTTACGAACGGCCGCCACTCCAACCGACACGGCCGAGCCAACCCGGCACGGGATCATTCTCAGAACGGCTGCTGTCCATTCCCTGATGCCGCTTGCCTCACTTCGGGTAGCCCGTTGAGGAATCGGAGCAAGCGATCGATGTGATCGGCGCGGTGTGTCGCGGACAGACTGATCCGCAGCCGAGCCGTTCCCGCCGGTACCGTCGGCGGTCGGATCGCGGGAATGAACAGCCCGGCCTGGCGAGCTTGCTTCGCGACGTGAACCGCACGATGGTTGCTGCCAAGGATAATCGGGATGATCGGGACACAGCCCGACGAATCCCCCTTATCCACTAGCGACAAGTGGCCGCGAACACGGCGGGCCAACTCTCGCACCCGCTGCCGTCGCCAAGGTTCCTCCCGAATCGCGCGAATGCCGTCGATCGCGGTGGCGATGACCAGCGGAGATGCGGCCGTGCTGAAAATCAACGGCCGACAGAAGTTGACGAGGTAATCGATCACCGTTTGTGGGCCAACGACAAAGCCGCCTTGAGATCCGACCGCCTTGCTGAGTGTGCCGATTCGGATCGGGACCCGCTCACGGACGCCCCGGTCCTCACAGGCGCCGGACCCATCCTCGCCCAACACACCCGACCCGTGAGCCTCGTCCACGACCATGATGGCGTCGTGCCGGTCGGCCAAGTCGCACAGCCCTTCCAGCGGCGCGATGTCACCGTCCATGCCAAAAACGCCGTCGGTGACGATCCAAACCTGCTCGAACTCATGCCGATGGCGGATCAACGTCGCCTCGACCGCGGCTAAATCGGCGTGGGGATAGACCCGCTTTTCCGCCTTGGAAAGCCGGCAACCGTCAATCAGGCTGGCGTGATTCCAGCGGTCACTCAGAATCAGATCCCCCGCCCGCGGCAGCGTTGCCACGACCCCACAACAGGCCGCGTAACCGCTCGGCAGAACCACCGCCGCTTCGGCTTGTTCCCACTGGGCCAGCATCCGACAGAGCCGGTCGTGCAGTTCCGTGTAACCACTGACCAACGGGCTCGCCCCGGCCCCTCGTGGGCAAGCGTCGGACCCGGCCCAGCGTTCCGCAGCCAACCCGAGATAGTCGTTCGAAGCGAAGGAAATCAGTTCCCCTTCGCCACCACCCCCGCCCCGACCATCGGGATCAGGCCAACGACGCAACCTCCGCAGAGAATCACTCACTTCCAGCGCCGCCAGCTCGCGCCGCAAAAATTCGAACCGGTTGCTCATCGGGATCTCAAACGATGCATCGCCGATCCGCCCCATCCGGCGTTCGGATCAACCGGGCGGCCATCCCAACGAACGCCCGCCAAGCAGATGAAAATGAAGGTGCGGGACTTCCTGACCACCGTCCGGGCCACAATTGACCACCAGGCGATAGCCGGAACCCAACCCCAACCCCGCCGCCACACGCGAAGCGACCAGCACGCAACGGCCGACGATCGCCTCGTCTTCGTCGGTCAGGTCGATCAGCGACGCGATCGGCTTCTTGGGGATCACCAACACGTGCGTCGGGGCTTTCGGGGCGATATCGCGAAACGCCAAACAGAGATCGTCCTCGTAGACGATATCAGCAGGGATTTCCCGATCGATGATCTTCGCGAATACGGTCATGAGAGCCTCCGGTCATTCGGCGGTAACGCCCGACGCACGGAATTGAAGGTAAGCATCGAGGAACCCTTGCAACTCGTTGCCATCGAGCATGCTGTGAAAATTCCCGACGTGATGCCCCGTCCGGACGTCCTTGATCCGCTGGTCCGGATGAAGGAAATAATTGCGGATCTGTGAACCGAATCCGCTCCGCGCCTTGGCGGCGTACTTATCGGCTTGTTCCGCCTCGCGACGCTCTTCCTCCACCCGCGCCAACTTCGCCCGCAACATCTTCCAAGCGGTCGCCCGGTTTTGATGCTGGCTCCGTTCACTTTGACATGCCGCGACGATCCCCGTCGGCAGGTGGGTCAACCGCACCGCAGAATCGGTCTTGTTGACGTGCTGTCCCCCCGCCCCGGAGGCACGGTAACGATCTTCTCGAACGTCCTTGTCCTGAATGTCGACCTCGAACGTGTCGTCCACCTCAGGAGAAACGTCCACCGCTGCGAAGCTGGTCTGACGCTTCCCCTCACTGTTGAAGGGGCTGATCCGTACCAACCGGTGAATCCCTTCTTCGCCCTTCAAATAGCCGTATGCCATCGGTCCGCGAATCGCTAACGTCGCGTTGTTGATACCGGCTTCTTCGTTGTCGCTGCGGTCGAGCAAGTCAACTTGGAAATCGTTCTGATTGGCCCAACTGACGTACATCCTCATCAGCATCTCCGCCCAGTCGTTGGCATCGGTGCCACCATCCCGCGCGTTGATCGTCAACAAGGCCCCCGCAGCATCGTTGGGCCCGTTCAGCAAAGCCTTCAATTCGAGGCCGGAAAGGACAGCCTCCAAACGTTCGATCTCGGCTTCGACTTCGCCAGCCATCGACTCGTCTTCCTCGACCATCTCGATCAACGCCGAGAGGTCGTCCGAGGAGCGAGACAATTCGTCCAACGGGCCGACGATGCCCTTGAGACCCTTCAGCTTGGCGACGACTTTCTGCGCCGCTTCGGAACGATTCCAGAAGTCGGGTCGCCCCATCTCGTTTTCGATATCGGCTATCTCTTGACGTTTAGCAGAGTAGTCAAAGAGAGTCTCGAAGTTGGACCAATCGGGCTTGAATCGCGCGGGCACGTTGGGTCAGGTCGGCATCCATGGCGGATCGGTCCTCAAAGAACGAACAGGTTCAATTACACGACAAACTGCCGTAACAGCTCACGCGAAAAGTATACCCGGCGTGCCACGCTTGGCGAGGGTCCAACCGAGTGAGCGCCCTACCGCCAGCATCCGCCGCAATGCCGAGCGTCCGACAGCAACTGCGATACAGCGAACCGCAACGCCGACGATCAGATCGAGCCCGACGTCACGGCTCGACAAACCCACCGTCACCGGCGTCACCGGGGGCGCCCGCTCCCATCGGGTTCCCACCCATCCCGGGCGCCCCGCCCCCCATTCCCGGCATCCCAGGCATCCCCGGAACCGAGGGCATGGTCGGCATACCCGGCATCGGCATGCCGCCTGCTCCCATGCCACCGCCCGGCATGCCACCGCCCGGCATCCCCGGCATCATCCCACCTGCGGGGCCGCCCGCGACCCCCTGTGGCGCCCCGAGCACGCCCAACCCCTGCTGGAACATCGCCAACCACTGCGGCAACGCCTCATCGAGTTGCTGGTGAAAATGCTGCCGATTGCTCGCCGCCATCAGGCCCGCTAAGGATTGATCGAGCTGCCCCAGCAACCCACCCAAGGGTTGAGCAACCGGAAGCGAATCATCCGGAATGGCCTCCAAAGCTTCCGTCCATTGCTGCCAGCGGGCCGCTGCGGCTTCCGGCTTGTCACCCCACCAAATCCAACCGCCGTCTTGCGGATAACCGACCACGGAACCGATCGAACCGATCACGGGCAAAACCAAACTGGCCGTCGTACCACCGTCCTGACCCGGAGTCGCCTGGATATCGGGGGCCATCGCGGCGAGCCCCGATTCCGTAAAAGCTTGGTAAAGCACCGGCGCGATCGCATCGTCCATACCGGCCAGCAACTCCGGGATCGAAGTGGTCCTCAGCCGCTCCACTCCCGTCACCTCATCTGAGAACAGGTCTCGCAGCGCCGCCCCCGTCGCAAGCCACGTTCCTTCACTGCCGGACGCTAGCGCCGCGAATTGCGGATGGCTGAAGAGCCAGCGTTGGCGAGAAACGATCAGCTCACCAAATGTCGCCAACGTCCGCCGCGCCGAATCGTAAGACCCGGCGTCGACCTTTCGAACCGCGATGCCGAACCAGCGATCGAATGCCGTCCGCTGACTGTCGGGCAACGTGTCGTAAAAGACCCGCGGATGCCCTGCCAACAGTTGATCCCGGATCCCGGTCAAAGTTTGCTGGAGGTCCTGATTCGCAGCGACAGCGCGATACTCGGGTGCATCCGGCGCGGAAAAGCCGCCGGCCAAATCCGTCGGCGCCGCAGCCGATTCCTCTTCGGCGATCAGCCGGATCTCATCACGTCGCTCCACGATCCGTCGCTGCATCTCCTCGAACCGTCTCTCGGCCTGGATGCGGCTCTCCGCCCGCAGATCGTTCATCGCGACCGAAACCCGCCTGCCGCCCTCGAGCTTCAACAACACTCGCCCATTCCACATCCCGAGCAATTCGCCAGAAACGCTGCTGGTCCCGGCCAGATTGGTCCAGGTATCGGCGGCCATGACCGTGACCCCGGACATGGTCAGCCCGATCAGCCCCGCCAATCCGAGCCGGACAAAAGCGAGTACCGAATATCGAGAACGCAACTTGAACACTCCTGCCTCACCGAGCTTTTTGGGGGAATCACCGACCGACGCCGAATCAAGGCCAAGCCCTTAATTTACACCCTCGATCGGCGGGCGGGTAAGAAAATGTTGCCCTTCCCAGGGTTTCAACGGCCCCCGACACCAGCCTATGATCTGACTTTTTACAACCGTGGCCAGTCCCGACCCTCGTCTTTCGAACCGCTTGCTAACCGTCCCCCTCCTCCTAGCGATCGTGACCCCCCTTGTCCGATTTCAACGTCGAACCGCTAAGGCAAAAGCATTACAACGCCACGGTAATCGCCCGACACGACGTGACCCAAGAGCTGTTCCGCATCCGCGTCCGCCCCGACCGAGTGCTACCAAAGTTCCTGCCTGGCCAATACGTCGCTATCGGATTGGGTTACTGGGAACCCCGAGTGGAACCGTCTCAGCACGAAGAGGTGCCGGAAGACAAGCGGTCCAAAATGGTGCTCCGGGCCTACAGCATTTCCTGCCCTTTGCTGGACGATTCACAGCAACTGGTGACCTGCGATCAACTCGATTACCTCGAGTTTTACATCGCCCTGGTGCGAGGCTCCGAGGACCCCGAATCGCCGCCTCCGGCGCTCACGCCGCGCCTGTTCGGTCTCTCGGTCGGCGACCGCCTGTTCGTAGCTCCGAAGATCACGGGCAAATACAATCTTGAGGGCGTCGAGCCGAGCGACACGGTGCTGATGATCAGCACCGGAACGGGAGAAGCGCCCCACAACGCGATGACCGCGGAATTGCTGAGCCGAGGGCATCACGGCAAGGTCATCAACCTGACAACCGCACGGCATCGGCGTGACTTGGGATACGCCCGGGAACAGAACTCCCTGATGAATCAATTCCCGCAGTACCGGTACTTAGCGATCACAACCCGGGAACCGGAAAACCTCGATCCGAAAAACCCAGCCTACGTCGGCAAGGTCTATGTCCAAGACCTGATCTCTCAGGGAAAACTGGCACAATTGGTCGACGACCCGCTGACGCCGGACAGGACTCACGTCTATCTGTGCGGCAATCCGGCGATGATCGGGTTCGTGCCGCCCGGCGGCAAGCCGCTTTCCCAACCCGGCGTGCTGCCGCTACTGCAACAAGCCGGTTTCACTCGCGAAGAGCCCGGCTGCGGACATGTCCGCTTTGAAAAGTACTGGTAACCAGGCCCCACCATTCAGGCAGCGACCCGACTGCGGACGGCCGTGACACAGTCGATCCCGTGGACCTTGGCCCAGCGAGCCAACTGACGCCGAAACACGTCTTCGCCGCCGACGATCAGACAACTGCTCTCGTATCGCTGGACGAAATCGTCAAACCGCAGCGGCCGGAACGGCGTGTGTCCCGTCGGCTGCTCATGCGTTCCGTACAACGCCGCGACTCGGCACCGATGGTCACATGCGGCAACTTCCAGGTAGACGGCGTAGAGGACACGGACGGAGCCGCTGATCGGCTCCACAGGCGGGGCAGGGGAGACCGGAAATTGAGAAACCATTGCTGGCTGCTTCCTTGCTAAGTCGGGTGGATTCAGGGCAACTCGCCCAGACTGACGATGGTTCCCAAAAACGCCCCGCGGTCGCAAGAGCGAAACCGGTTCGTCCAGCCCACTTCCCGAACGAAATTCGGCTGCTCACTCGCCTGAAAACAAAAAACCCGCGGCCGAATTCGCTTTCGGCCACGGGCTTTTCGATAGACTGGAATCGCCTGACGCGACGGGCGAAGCGCGAGCCGCCTACAGTTCCCAGCCGGCGCGATATTCGCGGTGGACGTACTGGTTGACCTCGGGTCGGTTGGTGCTGGCCAATTCCTTCGCGTCCCACTCGATTCGTTGGCCCTCACCGGCACGCAGCGCCAAGTTGCCGACCAGAATCGTCTCTGTCAGCCGCCCCGCGTAGCCGAAATTCGCCATCGGGCCGGGTTCGTACTCGCCCTTGATCGACGAAACGAATTCCCACTTTTGCCGCTGATCGTTGCCAGCCCGGAACGGGATCCGCGGAACCGACCGCTCGGGGAGCTTGAAATCGGCGTACTGGGCTTCCGGCAACAGCACGTACTGGGCCCCGTAATCGTCCGGCGAGAAGAGCAGGCCCTTGCTGCCAACCAGCACCGCGCCGCTCGTCTTGCGTTTCCCTTCCCGCTGCTCCTGAACCCGCTTCTGGAACGACTCAGGCAACTGGCTGATGATCTCGTCGCCAGGCAGGTTGCCACCGTCGTACCAGTAGAAGGTGCAGGCCGGAAGGTCGCCACGCTTGGGGAACTCGAACTTGAGCGTCGAACTGCCCGGGTAAGTCTCGCCCTGATAGATCCCGGGGTTCGCCAGCGCCGTCACCGCGATCGGGTCCCACAATTCGAGGGCCATCACTGACAGATTCGTCGTGTGGCAGGCCATGTCGCCCAAGGCCCCCGTGCCGAAATCGACCCAGCCGCGCCAATTGAAAGCGTGATAAACGCCCTGCTTGAACGGCCGCATCGGCGCCGGTCCGATCCAGGCGTCCCAGTTCAACCCCTCGGGCACCGGGTCCGACCCCTCGGGACGGCCCTGACCCTGCGGCCAAATCGGTCGGTTCGACCAAATGTGAACTTCAGAAACGTCACCGATCGCGCCGCTGCGGATCACTTCGACCGCTTCCCGTAACCCGTCTTCGCTCGTCCCCTGATTCCCCATCTGCGTGTACACGCCCATCTCCTCAGCGACTTCCCGCATCATCCGTGCTTCACGGATCGACCAGGTCAGCGGCTTTTGGCAGTAGATGTGCTTCTTCATCCGCATCGCCTTGATCGCCGCCGGGGCGTGCGTGTGATCCGGCGTGCTGACGGTGACGATGTCGACTTTGTCGCCGAGCTTATCGAGCATCTCGCGGAAATCGGTGAACTGGGCCGCGTCGGGGAACTCGCGAGCCTTTTTGGTCAACGTCCCCGTATCGACGTCGCAGAGCCCGACGATCTTGACGCCCTGCTCGGCGATGTGACTGGTATCGCTGCTGCCTTTACCACCGACACCGATGCAAGCCGCGGTCAGGCTCTGCAGCGGGCTGTCCTGAGCCTTGGAAACGGCTTGGGTACCGAGCCAAAAGCCGGCGCCGGCAGCCGCGGATTGACCGATGAATCGTCGGCGATTGCTCTTACCGGGCTGGAAAATCGAGTCTGTCACGAAAGTACCTCGGGTGGGACAGGATGGTGAGATGAAATTGGAAAAGCTCCCCAATTATCTAAACTAACGAGCGGCCGTTCGACAATCAAGCGATCGACCTGCCTTTCCACCCCGCCTTGATTGCCTCCCACCAGCTTATCTTCTAACCTCTGTGATTAGCCTGATCGCTGACGATTGCCCCGCGGCAACCTGCTTGGCGTGCCTGACATGCCCCTTAATCCCATGACCCTGTCTTCCAAAACCATGACGATGGCCGCCCACTCCCCAAGCCGCTCTGCCCAGTCGCCCGCGACAAACCCGGCTGCCCGTTGCCAGCCCCTCGTGTTCGGTGCGCACGTCACACATCTGGTATTCGCGGCACTGTGGATAATGCTGGCGATCACAATCGGCTGCGATCGCAAACCGACCGCCCCAGTGGACAAACCGGCCGCGGACGACTCGGCGGCCTTGGATACACAGCCCCTCGCGGACGATCCCGCCGCGATCGAGGCGCTGCGGGAGGCCGGAGCGGTGCTGACCGCCGGCCCGAACGGCCAAATCACCGGACTGTCGCTCGCGAGCCAGACAGACATTTCCGAACACCTCGTCCACTTGGCCGGCCTCCCGAATCTCACCTCGGCTACCTTCACCGGCCCGGGGATCACCGGCGCCGGGATGGACAACCTGGCCAAGCTGACCCGACTCAAGCGGCTCGATCTGACCGATTCCGCTGTCAACCCCGATGTGCTCGAAGTGCTGAAACACCTGCAGGACCTGGAAGCCCTGTTCCTGCGTCGCACTCCCGTGACCGACGAGTCACTCGCAGCGCTCACAGAACTGCCAAAACTCCGCGCCCTCGACCTGCGAAACACGAACATCACCGACGCCGGGATGGACGCCGTGGCCCAAATCAAGACTTTGGTCGATGTCCAGTTGGAAAAGTCGAAGGTGAACGACCCGGGCGTCGCCAAATTGGCCGGCTTGCCGCTGCGATCCTTCAACGCGAACTACTGCACGACCGTCAGCGACGCGTCGCTGGAGGTGCTCGGCAAGATGGGATCGCTGGAGTCGATTCAGCTCGATTCGACGAAGATTACCGATGCCGGGATGAAGCACGTCGCCAAACTCGGCCGGCTCAAACGGCTCCGAATCCGGGATACTGACGTCACCGGCGAAGGCTTTGCCGAGATCGCCGGACTGACCAACCTCGAACGATTGGAACTGCGTGGCACCTCGCTCGATGACGCCGGCTTGGCCGTGATCGCCGAACTGCCAAACGTCAAGTTCCTCGACATCGCCGAGTGCCGCTTGATTAGCCCCGAAGGGTTGAAATCGCTCGGCAAACTGACGGGCCTGACTTACCTGGGGTGCTGGGAAACCAAACTCGACGACGAGGTGCTCGAATCGCTGAGTGGCCTGACCTCGTTGACCGAACTCGATCTCAAGGCGACCCAGATCAGCGACGATGCGGTCCCCGCGATCCTCCGTTTCCAAAACCTGGAAAACCTGAACGTCGCCGGCACCCAATTGACTAACGACGCCTTTCGCGAATTGACCAAGTTGCCCAAGCTGAAGAAAATCAACGTTGCCAACACGAGCATCAGCTACGATGTAATCGACCTGCTCACCGAAGCGAACGGTGGGATCGAAGTGATCGAATCGGGCGACTGAACAGCCACAAGCGTCTGAGCCCGAGCGACTGTCCTCGTTGTTCGGCGGACGCACGACGCAGCGCTCCCGATCCGCTTTGCGATGCGTCTCGTCTGTCCCTTTCCTCTCCTTGCCACACCAAGACCCGCCATGAACTTTTCCTTCCGTCGCCCCGTCTTTTGGCTGCTTTCGGTGGTGCTCCTGTTGTCGGCCGCCCCGGCCCGCGGGGCCGATCCCGAACCGCTGAAATTGCTACTGGTTACCGGCGGTTGCTGCCACGACTACCCGTTCCAAGCCTTGGCGATGCGGGAAGCGTTCAAGGAGGCCGGTGTGGCCGTCCAGTGGACCGTCGTGAACGAAGGTGGCAAGGGGACCCGAGCCATGATTGACCTGTACGACAACCCCGCGTGGGCGGAAGGCTTTGATGTGGTGATCCACAACGAATGTTTCGCCGATACGGACGACGCCGACTACATTCGCAAGATCACCAAACCCCACGCCGCCGGCGCAAACGCCGTCGTGATCCACTGTGCCATGCACACCTACCGCTCGGCCAAAATCGACGATTGGCGAGAATTCCTCGGGGTCACCTCGAGGCACCACGAACACCAAAGCCGCTATGGCGTCGACGTCGCGTCCACGGATCACCCGATCATGGCAGGGTTTCCGAGCGACTACCGCTCGGCAATGGATGAGCTTTACATCATCGAAAAAGTCTGGCCAAACACCGAAGTGCTGGCGACCAGCACCAGCGAAAAGACGGGTGAAAAGCAGCCCGTTTTCTGGACGAACCGGTATGGCAAAGGGCGTGTTTTCGGCACCACCTATGGCCACTCCGAAGAAACGTTCCGCGACCCCGTCTTCCTGCGAACCCTCGTCCGCGGCACCTTGTGGGCCGCCGATCGCCCGCTCGATTGAACCGCTCTGATCGCAACCGGCATTCGCAGACCGGCAAGAGCGTGACTTGACAGGCGCCCGCCGCCAGCCAACATCCAGCATTCAGCCTCGACCTGCGGTCGGCGTCGGAGCCGCGGTCCCATCCGACGCGACAAACTCCAACGGCTGAGCCGCGTAGGGATCGGCGACCCGGATCGCCAATTCGCCTCGGAGAAGCCTGCGGAAGGCCTCGCCGACAATCCGTCCGCGCCAACCCCGTAGCAGCGCGGGTTGCTCCCCCTCGCGGCCGCCATCCAGCTCGTACTCGATCAAATCCCGCACGTCATCCGTATTGCCGACGATCATCGGCGCGATCTGGTGCTGGCGACAGACACAAGCGATCGAGGTGTTGAGGAACTGCGCGAGCATCGGTGCCGCCCGCTTCGATCGGCCCCGCTCCCGCCGAGGCAGGTCACAATCCGGCGTCTCCAATGCCCGCCGCACCGCCGCCGCTAGGTCGTCGTAGTGGTCGTGAAAGTGGCGAAACTCCATCCCCCGGATCCCCCGGATCACCCGCGGGTCATCAGAACCGCTGCGGGCGACTTCGACGATCAAGTCGTCGCGAAAAACCCATTTCGCGGGGCGATCCACTTCCCGTGCCCGCTGGTCGCGCCACCGCCACAACTGACGGACGATCTCGCCTTGCCGCGGCGTCAAGCCGGTGGCTCCCGAGACCCGATGCCAGTTTTCTCGATTTTCCGATTGATGAATCGCCTGCTGATTGACTTCCGTCTCCTCTTCCAACCAACCCAAACGCCCCGCCTCTGAGACCGCATCTCGCAAAATCCGGTGCATCGCCTCCAATTCGGTGACGTCCCGCACGGCGTAGTTCAACTGGGCTTGCGTCAAGGGACGGGTCCGCCAATTCGTTCGCGTCTCCCCTTTGCTCAACTTGACGCCCAACAATTTGAGGGCCAAGTTGGACAACGAAGCCGGATACTCGCCACCGATGAACCCGGCTGCCAATTGAGTATCAAACAAACCGCCGATCGCCCGTCCTGAATGCCGATAACAGAAGCGGATCTCCTCACGTGCGGCGTGAGCGACGACGGTCCTCCCAGGCTCCGACAGCAATTCCCAAAAAGGTGTCGTGTCCTCGATCTTCAACGGGTCGATCACGGCGACGATCTCACCAGCCGCGACTTGAATCAGACAGAGTTGCGGCCGGTAACGGTCTTCCGAAACGAACTCGGTGTCAAAGCCGATCACGCTTTTTTCCGCCAAGCGATCGCAGAGATCCTCCAGATCCGCGGCGGTGGAAATGATTTCGTACTTCAACGGAATGCCTGGAAAGACGGCGGCACTTTCGAAAGCGGCGAGGCGTCGTCCGCAGAGGCGTTGGCCGCAGGTGGATTGGTGACTTACCGAAAAAGATCGCCGTGCCGCAAAAGTCGGCGCGGGAGACTCGTCGGCCCGTCAGTCCCGACGACAAAAGGGCTCTACGCCGTTGGCGGTGCAAGCGATTGACGCCGGTTTTGACGACGACGATCATCGTCTCTTGGCGGCAGCCTGACAACCGACCCACCCGCCCCGCCGAACCGGTGCCCGCCCGGCAAGGGCCCCGGACCTTTCCAAAGTGCCGAACGAGCGTGCTTGCCGTGCTGATGGATCACCGCCCAACCGCCGCGAAACAGGACATCACCTCGACCCGAACAACCGGCTTGCTGATCAGCATCCGCGATGCGAATGAGTGGCAGCAAGTACGTGACTTGTCGATCGATCTGATCGATTTCAAAGAGCCAAGCCATGGCGCTTTGGCCCCGACCGACCCCGAACCCTGGCACCAGGCGGCTGCCGACCCGCTCCGCCGGGGACGCCTCTCCGCCGCCCTGGGCAGCTTCCGATTCGCTCCGCAATTGGCAGCCAGCCTGCCCGCGGCATTCTCCTACGCCAAAAGCTGCCCAGCCGGAGCCGCTTCGACCGACGAGTTGGCGACGTTTTGGGCCGAAACGAAACGAGCCCTGGCTGACCCGGTGGAACTGGTGGCCGTCGCCTACGCCGACCACGTGTCAGCCAATTGCCCCGACCACTTAGCGATCTTCCGGCGAGCTGCTGACGTGGGCCTACGAACCTGGCTGATCGATACGCACGACAAATCCCCGAACTCAAGCCTGACATCCTGCCTCACCTACCAAGATTTGGCCGAATTGGCAGCACTCGCCGAATCGGCAAGGGCGACTTGGGTGCTCGCCGGCTCTCTGACCCTGGCGGTCGCCCAAAAAGTCGTCGCCAGCGGCATTCGCCCCGATTTCTTCGGTGTTCGCGGTGCCGTCTGTGACTCCGGGCGTGATCAGCCGCTCGTGCCGGAAAAAGCCATCCAGTGGACCGCTTGGCTCGCGACACTCCGCGTGAGCTCCCACTCGGACGAACCGAACCTCAGCCGACCTGCGGCCTTTACTGAAGCTCCCGCCAAGTCGCCCAACTCATGAAAATCAACAAAGACCCGGCGAGGATGAACGCGAAGTCCATCACCAGGCTCGCCCCACCCATCGGAGCGGACTTATCCATGCCAAGAATGCCCATCACAGCGTCGGCCAGAAAGAACAGGACGACAACCGCCGCTATCACTAGGCTGATCAGGCTAAGCGCCTTGGGCATTCATGAACCTCGGGGTATGATCGTTCGCGGCGATCAATGAAAACGGGGCCGCTCCCGCCTATCTGCCGCAGTATAGTTACGTGATCCGCCATGTTAACCACCTGTATGCCCAGGAAAAATAAACGGACTGGGAGTTTCAGGCAACTTTTTGGTTGTATGGGTCATTCCTTCGGTATCGGTTATCTGGTCCAACGCACTCCTGCCGTCGCGAGGCCGAAGCGGTGACGCACACCGACTCCTCGCCGGCCAGCCCCGATTTTCTGCTCGCCGACCCTTGGGCTTGGTGGCGGTCCCAAATGCCGATCGTTCGGGATTGGGCTTACCTCGACCATGCGGCGGTCGCGCCGCTGCCCGCCCCGACCGCAGCCGCGATTCGGGATTTTGCTGACGAGGCTAGCTTAGCTGGCGACACGGTTTGGCCGGAGTGGGCCGCAGAGGTCGAGCAACTTCGCGGCGATTTCGCGACGCTGCTGCACACCGACGCGAGCGAAGTGGCGATTCTTCCCAACACATCGTACGGGATCAACCTAGTCGCCGAAGGTTTCCCCTGGGTCGCAGGGGACAACGTGGTGATCCCGGCGGACGAGTTTCCGTCCAACGTCTTTCCTTGGCAGAACCAGGCCCGTCGCGGCGTCGCACTGCGAATCGTCCCCAACCGCCCCGATGGCAGCGTCGACTTGTCGGCCATCCTGGCGGCGATCGACAACCGCACCCGGATCGTGGCGGCTAGCTGGGTCGGCTTCGCATCAGGCTACCGGCTCGATCTGGCAGAAGCCGTCGCGGCCGTCCATGCCGCAGGACCACTTTTTTTTCTCGATGCGATCCAAGGTTTAGGCGTATTCCCGCTCGACCTACAGCGGGTCCCGGTCGATTTCCTCGCCGCCGACGGCCACAAATGGCTGCTCGGCCCCGAGGGGGCAGGGGTCGCCGTGATCCGAAAACCACATCTGGAACGGCTGACAGTCGCCCCCGTGGGCTGGAACAGCGTCCGCGGCGCTTACCGTTTCGGCCAAGCCGAGCTCGATCTGAAACCGGACGCGTCTCGCTTCGAGATCGGGTCGACGAACATGCTGGGCTGCCGAGCCCTTCGTCAGAGCCTGTCGATCTTCCTTCGGCTCCGTGAAGCTCTCGGCGAAGCGGCGATCGCCGACCGGGTTCTCGACCTGGCGGAAGAACTCGATGAAAAATTGCGAAACGCAGGGGCCACGACCGCGACCGCCCCACGACGCCAAAATCGCAGCGGGATCGTGACCTTCGCCCCGGCAAATCTGTCGGCCGCCCGATTTCGAAGCCTCGCTGCAGAACGGGGAATCGCCGTTAGCTGTCGTGGGATCGGCGTGCGGGCTAGCATTCACGCTTACAACAACTCGTCTGATATCGATCGCCTGCTCGCCATCGATACCGCTCGTCAGCCAAATTGATTCGGCGGCCCAGTCCCCCTCATCCCCAGCGCGTCATGACCCCAGACATCAAAGCTGTTTACACAGGCTCGTTCGACCCGGTCACCCTCGGGCATCTCGACATCATCCGCCGCGCCTGCGGCCTATTCCCGAAAATCGTGGTCGGGATCGGGATCAACAAAGACAAACGCCCGTTATTCGAACCCGAAAAGCGGGTCGCACTGGTCCGACGTGTCACCCGCGACATGCCGGGCGTGGAGGTCGAAACCTTCGACGGGCTGGCCGTCGACTTCGTCCGCCAAGTCGGCGCCCACGTGATGGTCCGAGGCGTCCGACCGCTCACCGACATCGCCGGTGAGTTCACGATGATGATGGCCAATCGCCAACTCGATGGCGGCATCGAGACCGTGTTCCTGATGGCGGATGAGCAGTACGTGCACATCAGCAGCTCATTGCTAAAGCAGATCGCCCAGATGAGCCAAGACGACGAACACCTCGCCAAGTTCGTACCTCGCGAAATCATCGCCGATGTTCGGGATCAACTCCGGCGGTGACCTGACGATTCCCTGACCGGCCGCAAGCGATCAAGCCCCAAACCGAGGCCGGAAACCGAGGCCGGCAAAGGGCCCAAGCGACGACCGACGTAGCCGGAAGTGACGACGGGAACGCGCCGGCGAAAATTCGACGTCGGTTCACGCGGCCGCTTTTCTCTGCCCGTCGGTGACGCTTTCCAGTTGCGGGCGGTCCAACCCTGTCCAGCCGAACTGATCGAGCAAGACTGCGGCGGCTCGCGCGATCCCCCCCGGACTCCCCTGACTAGCCCGCAATTCGGCCAGCTGCTCGACCAGGGAGTCGTAGTAGAAGCGGTCCTCCAGCATCGCACAGACGCTGCGCTCCAAAAACTCAATCCCCGGCTCCGGCCGACCGACCGAAACCATTTCGGGAAAGATCGCCCGCCCCGCCATCAGGTTGACGAGCGTGATGCTTTTGACGTTGACCATCAGCCTCGCGTAGGTGTGCAAAATCCGCCCAACACGGTAGATCACCGCCGCCGGCTTTCCTCGAGCCAACAACTCCAAGCTGACCGACCCGCTGACCATCATCGCACACTCACAAGCCTCGATCACCTCGCTCGTTCGCCCAACAAAGATCTCGACCGGCAACCCCCGGTCCTGCTCGTGCAGACGATCACGGCACCACAACGCGTGCGCGTCGCGATGAGCCCCGAGCAAAAACCGAACATCGGGATGCCGGGCCGCGATCCGCCGCATCGCGTCGAGCATCAGCGGGAAGTTTTGATGCACCTCGTGATCCCGCGAACCGGGCAACACGGCGACCGATCGCTGGCCCCGTCCCGGTTCGGGCGTCAAACGCTCGAGCAAACGGTCGTCCAAGGGCTGCTCGGCCACCGCGTCAAAGAACGGATGCCCGACGTAAGTGTTGGGAACCTGATGTTCGTCGTACCAACGCTGCTCCAATCGCAACACGGACATCACGTGATCGACCGAGCGACGGAGCTTGCGCACCCGCCAACCGCCCCAAGCCCACAGTTGCGGGGGCAGGTAGTAATGGACCGGCAACCCATATTTCTTCGCCCGTTTGGCAATGTGCCAGTTGAATCCGGGAAAATCGACCAACAAGACACCATCCACGTCGCCGCGCCGAAACAGTTCCTCGGCCGCGTCCGCCAAGCGAAAAAACTCGCGCAGCTTCGGCAACACCTCGACCAAGCCGACGACCGCGAGCCGGGTCAGGTCATGATCGATTTCGCAACCGGCCTCGCTCATCACCGGCCCGCCAAAGCCACGAAACCGCAGGTTCCCGTCATGCCGGCGTAGTTCCCGGATCAACCGACCGGCATGCTGGTCACCACTCGGCTCACCAACCGATAGAAACAGCGTTTTTCCGCGACTGGTACCCATGAACCCGACAGGTCTCCCCGCCACTCCCCGCCGTCGACCACCGAACCGAACCGGCCGCACCCCGAGTCTGAACCCGGCGAAGGCCACATACCCAACCCGCCGGTGAACCTGTATCGGCCTGTCCGCCTCCGAGTCAAGATCGGCCCCAAATTTGTCACCCCTTTCCGGTTGCCGCGCGAGCCCACTTCTGGCATACTCGCTCGTCTTGTGAAGGCGGGTCGGGTTACCGAACCGCGCCGACAAGAGATTCTCGGGGTGTGGCGCAGCCTGGATAGCGCGTTTGACTGGGGGTCAAAAGGTCGCAGGTTCGAATCCTGTCACCCCGACTGGCCACGAAAGTGGCAATTTTTTTATAGCCGAAACAGGAGTTGTGGTTACCTGCCGGTGGTCGGCAGTGCGGCGTTTTTCCGGAAGCCAAAACGGTACATACCGTTTTGTAAATTCAGACCCGCGCATGCCTCGGAGTCAGCCACATCTGTGTGAATACCTCTCCTCGACTCGGTTCATTGCCCCGCTTTCTTCCGCTGGGCGGTAATTTGAAGCCCGAGTTCCAAAAGCAATGCCGCAACTCGCCGCTTGCCCCGCGGAGACGGATTCCTGTTGAACCATTTCGACCGGGCATCTTCGTTCACCGCCACGAAGCTCGACAAAGGGAATGGTCGCTCCTTTTCCACAAACCGCAATAACTTTTCAAACAGCACGGTGACTGCGTACACAGCCAACGACCGCATGCCGACGGTTCGTCGGCAACCGCGTTGATCGCCTGTGGATGCCGTTACGATCGCCGCCACCGAACGGCATGCCACGCCGGTCTACCGCTTTCGCGTTTCTCGGAACTGCGACGTTTCCGATAGGGTGAAGAGAATGATCTCCTCGCCTGTGATCACGCTGATGTCGTGATGCAAGCTGACCACGATCGCCCCGCTGGCTTTCAGAACCAGGGCTTCGAGGACCGGCCTGGCCGTTTCGATCAACTGCGTTCGAACCTGTTTCAACAAATCACGTCCTTTCTCGGGAGGGAGTGTCTTCACGAGTTGCTGTTCCGCAGCGGTCAGCACCCCTTGCAGCCGAACCACGATCAGGTCGCCGATCACGTGGGCATGAATGTGCTTGGGACCACGCCCCATGTACTCCTGTTCGAAACGAGCGATCCCCTCGCAAATGGCGGCTTCGACTTCTCCACGCGACTTCATGACGCCCTCCCATAGTCCCCGTGTACGGCGTGTACACGCGGAACTGTCTATGGTCTTGTTGTACTTGATCGACAGGGAAAGTCACTGCCGCCTCGGCCCTGGGCGATTTAAAACAAATCATTTACGGAAAATGTGGTGGAGCCCATTGACTCTGGGAGCCAACACGACGATTAATGACAACAGTCGTGGTGAGACCTGTTTCAATAACTGCTGCAGTGCCCACCCGTTCGGATGACTAGATAAAACGCATCCCGATTCTGTTCGGGAGGCGAGTTAAACAGTAAGCCGGCGTGACGGAAAACCTTCGGGAATTCCGCCACGTCGGCTTTTTTCGTGCCATGTCGCCAACCCTCTGGCCGCTACGGCACACAGGATGGAGATGAATTGAATGAACGATTCTCGGTTGACGATGGCGGAGCAGGTAGCCCGTGCGGTTCGCGACTTTCAACAGCAGCGCACCGGACATGCCCCCGAATCCGTGACGGTGGTCCTCAGCGAAGACACCTTGGTCGTCACGTTGAACGGAGCACTGACCCCAGCCGAGAAGGCGCTGTTTCGGACTCCCAAGGGTGCCACCCAGGTACGGGAGTTTCACCGCGAACTGTTTCAAAACTCCCTCGCGCCGTTGCGAGAGGAGATCGAACGAATCACCGGGATCGCAGTCCACGAAGCGACAGCGGAGATCGAGCCATCGACCGGCGCCGTCGTGCAGGTCTTCACGACCGGAACGATGGTTCAAGTCTTTCAAATGGCCGGTGGCCTGTCAGCGGAAGTCTGGGACGGGGCTCCAGACAAGCCAGCCGACAACGCCGGGTAGACCCGAAAATCACGCTTACCAAAGTCGACTCAAGAAATCGGAATCATGCCAGAATTCAGCTCAGAATCGATCGCCTCAGGAAACGCCGGTCTCGTCCCAAACCGATGCGAACCTGCTCCCGCACTCGCCCGAAAATTTGGCCAGTCCGTCGGACCCGAACCGCGGCGCGATGATCGCAACCGGGCCGACAGGGTACCTCCCGAATCGATCAATGCTCACCCGGAACGGCTCATGAAAAAGCGACTCAAGACCACGCGGAGATCCGACGACCATCGCACCCCGCCCCGGGGCGGGGCCCCGCTGCCCACGGCGAGCGGCCCCTGTCACACGAACCAGTCGGGCGGCAACGAAGGCACGAACATCGTCAGCCAGCTTAAGACCGGAACGCGGCACGCGATCTGGAGAAACCCAGAGTAATGGGAAATTTATACAAGTTAAAAGTCATAGGAATTTCCGTCGTCGTGTTGCTGGTTGTGATCGTGATCCTGCAGAACACGCGGCCTGTCGAAACGAAACTGTTATTCCTAACGTTGACGATGCCCAACGCGGCGTTGTTGTGTGGAACCCTGGTGATCGGTTTCGCGATCGGTGTCCTGACTGCGGGACCTGTCGCTCGGAGTGCTACCAGGGTATTGCCGGACTGGCCGCCCCAGCGTCGACCGTCCGAAATATAAGAGTTTTTAGAGAAAAGCCGCGAACGGCACGTCGCCGATCGGGTAGTCACCCTGACCGAATGTTGGAGTAAATCATGTTAAATCTAGCCATCACTTGCTTGGTGATCGCGTTGATCGCCGCCGTCTTGGGATTTGGGGGAATCGCCGGTTCCTTCGTGGGAATCGCCAAAATCCTGTTCGTCGTGTTCTTGATCTTAGCAATCCTGTCCTTCTTCATGGGGGGACGCATGGGCCGAGGACGCATCTGACACAAGCCCCAAGCCGGGCGGTCAAGTGCAACCGACGGTGGACGCCTGCGGTCCGTGTGAAGACCTAACAACCAATCACGTGGAGACTTGTCGGACTCGCATGTTGCGAGGGGAGACGGTTCCACAATTCGATCAAATGGAGAAGTATGATGAAGATGTATTTCATGAGCATGTGCATGGGCATGCTTACGATGGTCGCCGCGTCGGGTTGCGGAGATTCGACCAAGGACGGAAACACCGCTGCGGATCCGACCACAGCCAGGACGCCGTCCGGAGCTGAGACATCGGTCGCAGACAAGCCGGTAGCGGACAAGCCGGTCGCAGGCGAGGCGGATCAGACGTTCGCCTTGAGCGTCCCGTTCGAGCCCATCGCGCTGACTCAGGGCGGAGAAGCCCCGGTGCGAATCGGGATCAATCGTGGTGAAAACTTCGAGGAACAGGTGAATATCGAGATCTCCGGCCTGCCAAACGGGGTCACGGTAGACACGAAAGACCCCGCCATCACGCCAGGCAGCATGGGTGTGGATCTGTTACTCAAGGCAACCGCCGACGCGTCCTTGGGCGATTTCACGGCCAAGGTGACCGGCAAAACGGCCAGCAGCGGTGCTGATTTCTCAGAAGAGATCCAGTTCACCGTGTCCCAACAGTAATGGGACAGGAATTTCCTCAACAAGGAACCAGACGATGAGTATCGGCAGCGTCACGTCGCGGGTCGTGTGCGGATTGAGCGCCGGGCGATGCGTTAGGACTCTGGTTCCTGGCTGGCAATACCTCAGTCTGGCGATGACGGCTCTGATGGGAGTCGTCAACGCCCTGATTGGGGAAACCTGTACTCCGTGGTCCGAGGCCGTCCGTCGAGCATTTTTCTCTGGCCCGCGACAACCGATGCGGTTGGGTCGTCGGGCTCCTCGGAGCGATGCTGCCGATTGGGGGTACCGATACGCCTGCTCCAGAAAAGTGGTGGACTTGAGATCGCGACGATAGGCACTGGGTATCGCCGCTTGCCGAACGGTTTCATGACGGATCGCTAACCCGGTTCGGCAATACGTCGGCCGAGACAAATGAAATCTCAATCTCAAGCCAATGAGAGGCGGCGGGGGCATCGTGCATCCGAACGGATGCCCAAGCATCCCTTTTGCCGATCGCGCTGGCGGGACCCTATTTACGTTCAATTAAAACTTGTCCAGACAAGGACAGACCATGAAATATACATTTTGCACCAAAGCCTCCGCAGGTTTCACCGCCGCGACATTTTGCCTGGTATTGATGCCCTCGAATCAATCTGCGGCTCAGGTAACCCTACCGCGTGGTGAGATCACTCAAGGCCACTACAGCCCCTACAGTCAAAGCTTCGATACCGGATACCGAACCGATAACCGAGGTACGCGGACCGACCGATTCCGCGAATTCAGTGGGTACCGAGGAACCGGCGGCTACAACGGATACGAGCAGGGGCCGTATGGCTATAAACAGCAGGGAACCTACGTCTACCCGTCGGCGACCTACTTCAGGCAAGGCACTTACTACCGGGGCGGCTATTCCCCGCAGTTCCGAACCTTTGGGTCGTCACGCCACAGCAACGCGTCGCGGCACCACATCCCCTACAGGTACGGAAGGAACTGACCCGCCTGACATTGTCCGCTCCCAGATCGCTTCGCATGAGCGATCGAAAGGGCAGGCGACGATAGCGTTGACAACCGGTGGCGACTGGGCCCCCGCGCGACCGTCACAAGTTGTTAGTTTCAATTTTAGAAGAGATTTGAGAGACAATCATGAGAAGGATGCCACTATTCAATTTGTTGATCTTGCTGGCGATATGCGTCATCGGGTTCGGCTTCTACCGAGGCTGGTTCGTGCTGGCAAGCCGGGACGCGGGCGACGACAGCAACCAAGTGGAGGTCCAATTGACGGTCGACCCGGACAAGGCAAGAGACGACGCCAAAACGGTAGAGTCGAAGGCCCGCGAACTGGTGAGCGGTGAAGAGGAGGCATCGTCTCCCGAAACCCCGGACGACAACGTGAAGCGAAAAAACGACTAAGGATCGTGCGGTGAAAAAGTGTCCGGAACCTTTTGCGAGGAACTCGCCCTTCGGGTGCTTTGCACAAAAGGTGCCGGACACTTTTTTGCCGCTCATTGCTAACTGGCGCTAGCCTGACTCGCCCATGCGTTTACCTGACACCATGCAAAACCCAAACTGACGAACCGATTTATGTCCACCATCGTGCTTGTGATTCTGATCCTGCTCTTGTTGGGAGCCATTCCCCGTTGGAACCATAGCCGCAACTGGGGCTATGGCCCGAGTGGCGGCTTGGGGCTGATCGTGCTGATTTTGATCATCCTGTTGCTGATGGGACGAATTTGAGCCTTGCACGGGCACGCTCGCCGAGTCGTTGCCTGCCTTCCCAATCGCGATTCGAGCGCAAGTCCCGACTGAGAACGTGCCTGGCGTGAAATCGTTGTCGCGTGCATGGCTGCTGCGGCGCGAAGATTTGAAATGGACCAGGAGAGAACCGGATTGACACTTTTACGCAAGACCATTCGCCAGGGACGGGAACGTCTCGCGTCCCGAGTCGGCGTCGACGGAATATTCCGCGAGCTGGGAGACGATTTACCGTTACGTTCGGAAGTGTTCAGCGTGAACCAATTGGAGCGTCACGCCGAAGCCCTCGCGGAATGGCACGCGATCGAACCACGTCCCGGCCCCGACCGTCTGTTGACCCGTCTTGCCGACAACGAAAGGGTGCTGCTGGATGCGAACCGCATCGTGACGGAGGTGGTGGCAAACCACCGCCCTGTCGCACCCGCGGGGGAGTGGCTGCTTGACAACTTCCACGTCATCGAAGGGCAGATTCGGACGGCCCGCCGGCACCTACCGAAGCAATACAGCCGGGGACTACCGCGACTCGCAAACGGTCCCTCCGCGGGGTACCCGCGGGTCTACGATCTGGCACTGGAACTGATCTCTCATGTCGATGGTCGGGTTGGTGCCGAGTCGCTTCGGAGCTACATCGCCGCGTATCAGTTAAACTCACAACTGAACTTGGGGGAACTGTGGGCGATCCCGATCATGCTGCGTCAAGCGTTGATCGAGAATTTGCGACGGGTGGCGGCCCGGATCGCGAAGGGGACGATCGAACGGAATAAGGCCGGCAAGTGGGCTGATCAGTTCATCGCATGCGCGGAGCAAACTCCCAATCTGTTGATCCTGGGAGTGGCGGACATGGCGAGGCAAGAGCCCTCGCTTTCCAGCGCGTTCGTGGCGGAAATGACGCGTCGATTGAGTGGCCAGAACCCGGCATTGGCGATCCCGCTCACTTGGATCGAACAACGACTCTGGGAGGATGGACGGACAATCGAGCAATTGGTACAGGCGGAGGCCCAGCAGCAAGCCGCGGATCAGGTCTCATTCGGGAACAGCATCGGCAGTCTACGAGAACTGGATGCCATCGACTGGCGGACGTTTGTCGAATCGCTGAGCATCGTCGAGCAGACGCTCCTCCGCGATCCCGCGGGCGTCCATGGCAAGATGGATTTCGGCACCCGCGACCAGTACCGGCATGTCATCGAACGCATCGCAAAACGCAGCCCGCTAACGGAACAGGCAGTCGCCCGTCAAGCGGTGCAACTGGCGACGCACAGTAAGGAATCATCAACCGCAGACGTCCGAAGGGCGCACGTCGGCTATTTCCTAGTCGATCAAGGGTTGCCGGCACTGGAACTTGCTTGCCGGATGCGGCCTTCCCTCATGAATCGCATTGGCGGCAGTTTACGGAAGGCGCCGCTGACGGTGTATCTCGGCGCGATCTTGATCATCGCGCTGGGGGTGACCGTGGGCGCACTCAGCCTCGTCGCTACATCGGGCTGGCTGGCCTGGGTACTGGGAGGACTCCTGTTCCTCGGCGCCACTCACCTGAGCGTTGGCCTCGTCAACTGGCTCGTCACGTTGATGGTAGCGCCGCATCGGCTGCCTCGACTCGATTTCTCCCACGGAATCCCCCCGGAGTTCAACACCCTGGTGGCGGTCCCAACGATGCTTCTCAACGAGCAGAGCATCAGCCGGTTACTCGAGGGACTCGAAGTCCGGTTCCTCGCCAACAGGAATGACCAACTGCGATTCTGCCTGCTGACCGACTTCCGGGATGCGTCCCAGGAGCACCTCGCCGAGGACGAATCGCTACAGCGACTGGCTCAGGCGGGAATCGAATCGCTGAACGCAAAGTACAGCCACGGTAAAGCGGACGCTTTCTTTCTGTTCCACCGCCCCCGTCACTGGAACTCGCAAGAGCAAGCCTGGATGGGGCAAGAGCGCAAGCGAGGCAAATTGAGCGACCTCAATCGCTTGCTCCGGGGAGAGGCGAATGAGTCGTTCTCTTTGATCGTGGGAGACACCTCGGTACTCACATCCGTCAAATACGTCATCACGCTGGACACGGATACGCTGTTGCCCCGCGATTCCGCTCGGCAACTCGTCGCCACGCTCGCCCATCCGCTCAATCATCCCCACGTGGATGCACAACGCCGGATCGTCACGGAGGGATACGGCATCCTTCAGCCCGGAGTCGCGACGACCCTGGAACTCGAGGGCCAATCCTGGTTCGCCCGACTGAACTCCGGCGAACCGGGCATCGATCCCTATACCCGCGCGACCTCGGACGTGTATCAGGACTTGTTCCGACAAGGCTCGTTTATCGGCAAGGGGATCTATGATGTGGATGCATTCTCCGCCGTAACGGAGAACCGTTTTTTGGAGAATCAGATTCTCAGCCACGATCTGCTCGAAGGTTGCTACGCCCGCTGCGGGCTGGTGAATGACGTCCATGTCTTTGAGAGTCATCCCGCCGGATACCTGGGCGATGTCAGCCGGCGACACCGCTGGATGCGGGGAGACTGGCAGATCTCCGGTTGGGTGCTGCCGTTCATTGCAGGACCGAACAGCCGCTTCGAGCGAAATCCGCTCAGCCTACTTTCCCGCTGGAAGATTCTCGACAATCTACGCAGGAGCACCATTCCCTGCGTCCTGATGCTCCTGCTGCTATTGGGGTGGCTGATGTCGCCTCCCGCCTGGTTGTGGACCGCGATCGTGGTGGGACTCGTACTGATTCCCGCGGTTTGCGTCGCGTTGTTTTCCATCTTCCGCAAGGCCGTCGACGTGCCGATGCGGGCACACTCACGGGAAGTCACGGCGTCGCTGGGGAACAGCCTGCTTCAGGCTGCGTTGTCGATTGCCGTACTCCCCTTTGAGGCCTATGTCAGCCTGGACGCCTTCGCGCGGACGGCCGTCCGGATGCGGTGGACGCACACTCGGATGCTGGAATGGAAGACCGCCAGCGATGTCGAACGTGAAGTCCATCGCGGGCTCGGGAGGGCGTATCGGACGATGTGGATCGCCCCCGTCTGGGCGGTGTTCACCGCGATGGCCTTGGTGATCACCCAGCCGCAAGCCTTGCCGGTCGCCACGCCCCTCATCTTAGCATGGCTGCTGGCGCCGCTGATCGCGTGGCGGATCAGTTGGCCCGCCCGGTCGAGGGAAGCGGAACTTTCGCCGCATCAGCTCCTCTTTCTCCATCAGGTCTCGCGAAAGACCTGGCGGTTTTTCGAACGGTTCATCGGACCCGAAGACCATTGGCTGCCGCCGGACAACTATCAGGAAGAACCGGTCGCCACGCTTGCCCACCGCACGTCGCCCACGAACGTCGGCATCTCGTTGCTGTCGACACTGGCGGCATACGATTTCGGCTACATCTCCGTGGCCCGACTGATCGAAAGAACTCGAAATACCTTCTCCGCGCTCGAGCAACTCGAAAGATTTCATGGGCATTTTCTGAACTGGTACGACACGCGGACTCTCGAACCGCTGCTGCCTCGCTACGTCTCGTCGGTCGACAGCGGGAATCTCATCGGCCACCTGCTGACGCTACGAGCCGGGCTGCTGGAACTCCCCCGACAACCGCTGATCGCGCCGCAACTCTGGAACTCGCTGAGCCTGTTGCGGCAGATGTTGGAGGATGCGACGAAAAAATTCGTGCAGACCGCGAGGGCCGAACGGAAGACGCGGTCGCCCGCCCTTGATTCGGCAACATTTCGGAAGCTTTGGGATGCATTCCCCCCGGACTCGGATACAAGTCCCGACGCCACCAACCTCCTGGCCACCCTAGATCGGTTGGGGAAGCTGCTGGCGGCCTTGGCTGAGTTCTCAATCGGTCCGCCTCAGGAAGAGGAACCGGAAGTCATCACCTGGCTGCGGGAGTTGGAGCGTCAGTGTCGTGATCATCGTTCCGATCTGTTGTTCGTGGCCCCCTGGCTTGGGCATCCGCCGGCTCCCGGTGGGCTTTGCCACAGTGGCCTTCGCGAGGATCAACAGCAGGACGAGTTGCAAGTCGTCCTGGACGCCCTGAACGAAGTCGCGACGCTGCAAGACATCGCCGACCTGGAACGCCATCTGCCCGCCCTCGCCACCAACCGTGATGCCCAATTCTCCTCGGACGAGCATGGATCGAAACAGGCCCGATCCTGGATGCTGGAACTGAGCACGCTGATCAGCCAGGCCGGCCAGCGGGTCCGGGAACGACTACTCGCCCTCGAGCGTCTCGCGCTGCAGTGTGGTGAACTGGCTACGGTCGAGTACGACTTTCTTTACGACCCATCACGTCGACTGCTGACCATCGGCTACAACGTCACGGAACGGCGACGAGACACGAGCTTCTATGACCTACTGGCGTCCGAGGCTCGCCTGGCCAGTTTCGTGGCGATCGCCCAGGGCCAGTTGGAACAAGAGCACTGGTTCGCGCTTGGTCGACTGCTGACGACCTCGCACGGACAGCCCGCACTCCTGTCGTGGAGTGGCTCGATGTTCGAGTACCTGATGCCGTTGTTGGTGATGCCGACTTACAAACACACGTTGCTCGATCAGACGTATGGCGCGGTCGTCGACCGACACATCGAGTACGGGCGGCAACGCGACGTCCCCTGGGGCATCTCGGAGTCCGGCTACAACCTGACCGATGCGGATCTTAACTATCAGTATCGCGCCTTCGGTGTTCCCGGATTGGGGTTCAAACGTGGCCTGGTGGATGACCTCGTGATCGCCCCCTATGCCACGGCGATGGCGCTGATGGTGGCTCCCGAACAGGCTTGCGCCAATTTGCAGCGGATGACCGAACATGGGTTCTCCGGGCAGTATGGATTCTATGAAGCCGTTGACTACACGCGGACACGCATCACGCGTGGCCAGGGCAGCACGGTCGTGCGATCCTACATGGGACACCATCAGGGGATGAGCTTTCTTTCGCTGGCCTACCTGCTGTTGGACAAACCGATGCAAAAACGGTTTCAGTCCGACCCGCAACTGCAGGCCACCGAGCTGTTGTTGCAGGAACGCATCCCTAAGGCAGCGCCGTATTACCCGCATTCGTCCGAAGTGACCGGGGAAAGCCAGAACGCCGGCGAACCGGTGGCCCTTCTACGGATCTTCAAGACGCCCCACACGCCTGCCCCCGAAGTGCACCTGCTCTCAAACGGCCGTTACCACGTCATGGTGACCAATGCGGGAGGTGGCTCGAGTTCGTGGAAGGGACTCGCGGTCACCCGCTGGCGCGAGGATCCCACGCGTGACAACGCCGGAATGTTCTGTTACGTCCGTGACGCCAAACTGGGCAAGGTCTGGTCGACCACGCATCAGCCGACGCGCCGACCGACGCAGTCGTACGAGGCGATCTTTTCTCAAGCGCGCGCCGAGTACCGGCGACGTGACCACGATATCGCGATCCATACCGAGATCGCCGTCTCACCGGAAGACGACATCGAGATCCGTCGCAGCACGATCACGAATCATTCCACCGTCACTCGTACGATCGAGCTGACGAGCTACGCCGAAGTCGTTCTGGCAACGCCCGCCGCGGATGCCACACACCCCGCGTTCTCGAATTTGTTCGTCCAGACCGAGATCCTCGATGCGCGGCAGGCCATCTTATGCACGCGTCGGCCGCGGTCCCGAGACGAACAGCCCCCCTGGATGCTGCACCTGATGGCCGTCGTCGGGGCGAAAACCGGCGAGACATCTTACGAAACCGACCGCTCTAAGTTCATAGGCCGCTGCCGCACGACGGCCACCCCCGAAGCGATGAGCCTCGCGGGGAACCTTTCGAACAGCTCCGGCTCGGTGCTCGATCCGATGGTGGCGATTCGTGTGGAGGTCACGCTCTTGCCGGACGAAACCGTCAGCCTGGATTATGTCACCGGCATGGCCAGGACCCGTGAATCCGCCGTGGAAATGATCGACAAGTACCGCGATCGACACCTGGCTGACCGGGTGTTTGATATGGCGTGGACTCACGGGCAGGTCGTGCTGCGGCAACTGAATGCCAGCGAAGCAGACGCCCAACTGTTCGGACGATTGGCCGGACCCGTCGTATTCGCGAATGCCGCGCTGCGGGCAAACGCGGGGACCTTGAAGAAGAACCGACGCGGGCAGTCCGGCCTATGGGGACACGGCATCTCCGGCGACTTGCCGATCGTCCTGCTCCGCATCGGCAACGCCGAAAACATCGATTTAGTCCGCAAACTCGTCCAGGCGCACGCCTTTTGGCGGCTCAAGGGGTTGGGGGTCGACCTGGTGATCTGGAATGAATGCGCGGAAGGCTACCGGCAAGTTCTGCAGGACCTGATCGCCGGTCTGGTGTCCGCCGGGACGGAAGTCTCAACCGCCGATCATCCCGGCGGCATTTTTGTCCGCCGGCCGGATCAGACGTCGGACGAAGACCAGATTCTCCTACAAACCGTAGCCCGCGTGATCCTCGTCGATACGCAAGGGACGCTGGCCGAACAACTCGACCGACGAGTCGCGCAGGACCGGAGAGTTCCGGAACTGGTTCCCCGTACTCGCCGCATCGCCGCAAGCCAGGGCGAGGCACAGCCTCACGGGGACCTGGTCTTCGAAAACGGCGTGGGCGGCTTCACGGCCGACGGACGCGAGTACATGATCCGGACCGAACCGGGACGGACGACGCCGGCGCCGTGGGTGAACGTGATCGCCAACTCCGGATTCGGAACGGTCATCTCCGAAAGCGGCGGAGCCTACAGTTGGAGCGAGAATGCCCACGAGTTCCGCCTCACCCCCTGGTACAACGACCCGGTTAGCGACGCCAGCGGGGAAGCCTTCTACCTGCGCGACGAAGAGAGCGGGGAATTTTGGTCGCCCACCCCGCTGCCGGTGCGGGGCCGTACTCCCTACCTTTGTCGGCACGGATTCGGCTACAGCGTCTTCGAACACACCGAAAACGGCATCACATCGGAATTATGGGTGTATGTCGCTAACGACGCTCCCGTTAAATTCACCGTCCTCAAAGTCCGGAACGTCTCGGGACGCCCCCGAAAAATTTCTGCGACCGCCTGCTGCGAATGGGTGCTGGGAGAACTTCGAAGCAAAGGACTGATGCATATCGTCACCGAAGTCGATGCGCAGTGCGGAGCCCTGCTGGCCCGCAACCCCTACAGCATCGAATTCCCCGATCGCATCGCCTTCATGGACGTGAATGACCCTTCCAGGAGTCTCACCGGTGACCGGACGGAATTCCTGGGCCGCAACGGAGACGCAGGTAATCCGGCAGCAATGGGACGCACACGTCTGTCGGGTAAGGTCGGCGCCGGGCTTGATCCCTGCGGTGCCATGCAGACGACATTCGACCTGGCCGATGGGCGTGAACGTGAAATCACTTTCATGCTCGGAGCCGGACGCGACGTCGCGGAGGTACGAGACCTGGTCCAACGGTTCCGCGGTGTCGAGACCTCACGACACGCCCTGGAAGAAGTTTGGGAATCCTGGAACCGGACGCTCGGAGCGGTCCACGTAGAAACACCCGATCCGAGTGTCAACGTTTTGGCCAACGGCTGGCTGCTGTATCAGACGCTCGCCTGTCGATACTGGGCGCGCAGCGGCTACTACCAGTCCGGCGGCGCTTTCGGTTTTCGAGACCAACTTCAGGACGTGGCGGCCCTCGTGCATGCCGAGCCCCAACTGATCCGCGAACACCTCCTGCGTTGCGCCAGCCGTCAATTTCGGGAAGGTGACGTGCAACACTGGTGGCATCCGCCACTCGGTCGCGGCGTCCGCACCCATTTTTCTGATGATCTCCTTTGGCTGCCGCTGATCACCTGCCGCTACGTCATGGCGACCGGAGATACTGGCGTTCTGGACGAGCTAGTCCCCTACCTCGAAGGACGCCAACTCCAACCGGACGAAGAGGCGTACTACGACCTGCCGGATACGTCAACGGAATCCGGAACCCTTTACGAACACTGCGTCCGCGCCATCACCCATGGTTCCAAGTTCGGCGTTCATGGGCTGCCGCTGATCGGCTGCGGCGACTGGAACGACGGGATGAATCTCATCGGCCAGCACGGCAAGGGAGAAAGCGTCTGGTTGGCCTTCTTCCTGTACGAAAACCTCAAGCAATTCTCGGCACTTGCTCGCACGCGCGACGATGCGGCCTTCGCAGACCGCTGTGACGCCCAAGCGGCCCAACTTCGCGAGAAGATTGAGCATAACGGCTGGGACGGCCAGTGGTATCGTCGCGCCTACTTTGATAATGGCGAGCCGGTCGGATCGGCGAGCAACTCCGAATGCCAGATCGACTCCATCGCGCAAAGCTGGTCCGTGCTGTCCGGGGCCGGGGATGTCCAGCGGTCACGCGGCGCGATGGAGGCCGTGTACCAGCGGCTCGTCCGCCACAACAGCTCGCTCATTCAGCTCTTCGATCCGCCGTTTGACAAGTCGGACCAGGAGCCTGGGTACATCAAGGGCTACGTCCCCGGCGTGCGAGAAAACGGGGGGCAATACACCCACGCGGCCATCTGGACCGTCATGGCATTCGCGGAACTCGGCGACCATCAGCGTGCCTGGGAACTGTTCGCGATGATCAACCCGATCAACCACGCCGCTACCCAAAGCCAGGTGAATACTTACAAAGTCGAACCCTACGTGGTCGCGGCCGATGTCTATGCCGTTCCTCCCCATACGGGTCGCGGCGGTTGGACTTGGTACACCGGCTCCGCCAGTTGGATGTACCGTCTGATTACCGAATCGCTGTTGGGCCTGCACCTGGAAGCGGATCGGCTCCGAATCGCTCCTTGCCTACCCGCCGACTGGACGACGTTCAAGATTCATTACCGCTACCGGGAAACCTACTATCACATCACCGTCATGCAGCCGGCACCGGGCCGGTCGGTGAAACGGGTTTCCGTCGATGGCATCGAACAAGCGGACAAAACGATTCCCCTGATAGACGATCGCCAGGAGCACCAGGTAGAAATCGAACTGGCAGGCGAACCGAACAGCACCATCTCCCCCCCTTGAGCACCCACGCGAATAGCCCCGCAATCGCCCGGCCAGACGCAGATCGACACCTCTTGGCCGGGCCTATGCCAAGCCGCCGTTGGAAACGGCGGCATCGTACGTAAGCCGCTCGATGCCAACCTGCTCGCAGTCGTCCGCAGCCATGGCATCAACGCGTTGGCGGAGCAGTTCGGGCCGGTGCGGCGGACCCTGGCGAAACCCGCTATGTAGGCATCTCGACGACGGAGGCGAACCACCCGAGTCGGTGTCCGGCCTCGCCGAGGCGCACGACGTCGGCATCGAAATTGATCCGACGACCAGAGGTCAACACCCTGATAGCCTGGTTGAAATTGCGCGTGAATAAGTTAGGCTCCCTTCCCGTCACCCGCGTTATTCTCCTGTCGTCTCCGGGCCGCGTGCCGTTACCCCCCGGTGAACGCGGCAGATCACACGATGGCTCCCGGCTTTCCATCGATGCCAATCGACGACTTGGGTTGAATCGAATGACTTCACGACAAAGGCGGGGTGCGAAAGATGGAGCGAACCCGATCTGCTTGATTTTCCAGAGCCCGTTGATTTGGTTGCATCCCAAGTGCCAATAAGTGGGACACTCGATGAACGGAAAGACAATTCGAATTCATCTCGTGAACGGGTCGCCGTCCGAGATCCTAACCGCAGAAATCATCAATTGGACTGGGAAAATTGTCGTTGCACCGCGTTCGATGCTAGCTGAACTCGCAAGTCGCGAGGAAGTCAAGCGAACGGGCGTTTACGTTCTACTCGGACCCGATCCGGAAAATCCGATTCGCGATGCAGTCTACATCGGGGAAGGGGATAACGTGATCACGCGGCTGACTGCGCACGACAAAGACGAGTCCAAGGATTTTTGGATTCGATGCGCGGTCGTCATTAGCAAAGACCAGAACATCACGAAATCTCACGGCAGGTATCTTGAAAGCCGCTTGATCGGCTTAGCGCACGTCGCCGGACGCGCGACCGTTCACAACGGCACCGCACCACCTGCTCCTCCCCTGCCGGAGTCAGACATTGCTGACATGGAGTACTTTCTCTCGCAACTAACGATGGTATTTCCGGTTCTTGGGTTTCAGTTCTTGCAGGCCAGACCGGTCATTGACGGAAGCGGCACTGGGCAAGCAAAAACTGAATCGCCGCTGTTTACGTTGACCGTCGCCGGTACCGATGCGAAAGCTCAGGAAATTGCCGGGGAATTCATTGTCATGAAAGGATCAACTGCCCGCATGAAAGGCATTCAGTCGTGGACCTCGTATCGATCTCAGCGTGACCAACTGGTCCAAGACGGCAAGCTTGTTCCGAGTGATCAAACTGACTATTACGTGTTCACGGACGATGTCGCCTTCTCCAGCCCAAGTGCGGGCGGTGCCGTCGTGAACGCCGGGAACATCAACGGCCGCACCGCATGGAAAGTTGCTGGCACTAACAAGACTTATCAAGACTGGCACGAAGAACGCTTGCAACTTCAGTTAAACTCTCATTCGTACGTTGGTGACGAATAGGGCTGCGACAACTAAGTGAGAAAGCCCTTGCTCGGATTTTCGACCGCACCCGATCCGGTGCAAGGACCTGCAATAGCAAGTTGGGCACGGAGCACGGCTTTCGGCACCACGGGTCACTTGCCCGAGTAAGCTCTCCTAATCGAGATCGCGTTCAGGACCGACGATTTGACGCCACCCTTGAAAGGCCTCCTCGATTGGCGGATCGACCAGATACGGTTGCTGAGTCCGCAGATAGGAACAGTCATTACTCAATCCCAGAAACGTTCCGAAAATTTGCAGACAGCGATCTCGCAGACTTTCTGTTATTCACCCCGTTACGGGTAGCCCCGCGCCCAGCCAAAACCGAAGAGAATATTCGGGTAGAAACGGACGCACGGCGGACCAGCGGGCATCTCGTGCCTGTTCCGCGAACCGATTCCGAATGACGAACGCGAGCGATGGTTTGATGGCAACGGTCGATGACTTTTTGCGACTTGATATCCGTGTCGGCCGTGTGATCGCGGCTGAACCCTTTCCCGAAGGACGATACTCGACGCACGTGCTGCGAATCGACTTCGGCCCCGATATTGGGGAGAAAAAATCGCTGGCGAAACTGGCTCCCCTTTGCCGCGGCCCGGAATGGGTTGGGGCTCAGGTGCTGGCGGTCGTCAACCTTCCGCCGCGGCAAATCGGAAAGCATCGCTCCGAAGTGCTGACGCTCGGCGTTCCCGATGAACACGGAAACGTCGTCCTGGTACGACCGGATCGCGAAGTTCCCGATGGCGGCCGACTCCACTGAACTTCGGCAAACGACGGTTTCCTACACGAACCCCGCGATCTCGTCGGGGAGGTTGAGGCGAAGCCGCCCGAAAACGGCGTCCGCTGCCGTTCCGGCTTTCAAACGGAACGGACTCGAGCGTTCCTGGGCGTTTCGTGAATAGGAACGAGGCGCCGCAGCGCCGAGTTCGGTGTGCGAATGCATCGTCCGGTCCGCCAGCCCGTGATGCCCATTCGGCCCGGGGCATTCATCATCAAGCCGGCTCGCGTTAAATCGTCATCCAGGCCCAGGTTACTGCGGGGCGAGTGCCTTCAAGCCGGCAAAACCGACTTCGGCATCTTCGTTCGACTTGACCCCGGAAACGCCGATCGCGCCGATCACCTTGCCGTCAACGAGGATCGGAATCCCCCCTTCCAACGGCAAGGCGGCCGGGAGCTTCAACAGCCGCAGGCTCGAACCTCCTTCACCCAGCAGGTCCTGAAAGACCTTCGTCTCACGTCGAAACAAGGCGGCGGTGGAAGCCTTTTCGATCGCGACTTGGACGCTGCCATATTGGGTGTTGTCCATCCGCTGAAACAGGACCAGCACCCCGTGCGTGTCGACGATCGCGATCGCCACCGGCCACGATTGCCGCTTCGCTTCGGCTTCCGCCGCCGCCATCACTTTCTTGGCCGTGGCCAGATCGATCGGCAACCCGTACTCCGGCGGCTGCTGAGCCCGAACCGGCACAGCCACCAAGACCGCCGCCAACAAACCGAACGAAATCAATCGACCGAACATGATGTTTCCTCAAGACTGGGGGAGAAGTATTACTGCCAAAACACAAACGATTTTTCGGCCCGAGCAACAGGCCTCAGCGGATTGTCGCCCCGCATTGCCCACACACAATGTGAATTCCAAGTCTACAAAGACGCGTTGTAACCGATCTCCTGTCCGGGGACCAACCGATCCGATTCGATGGTCAATTCGGGTTGAAGGCCTCCGGCGGCGATCCTGACCGTCAGCGATTCACCAGGAAGCAACCCCTTCAGGCTGGATGGACCCCGAACCCCATCCACCGTCACGTAGGCGTCGTGATAAAGCGGGGCGATTCCCTCATTGAGTACCGTCACCTCCGAAAATCCGGGCTGAGCGCGAAACCGGGTGACACGGAATCGATACCCCAGCGCCAACCCGGCTTCCACGATCCGCTCGGTCGGCTGATAGCGAGGCTGGCCATCCCCGATGACGTACGAGAGATGAAAGTCGCTCGCGAGCTGCTCGAACGCAATGCCATGCGGCCCCTTGGGCCCGAGCGCGAGCCGCTGGTCGTGATCGGTGTAGTAGCTGAACTCGCCCCCAGCCGGCGCCCGATGCCAACGATCGCTGCCGAACTTCAGCCAGCAATCGCGGTTGTAGCCGCTGTGGGTTTGGCACATGAACGAATCGTCAAACAGCCCGAACGTCAGTTCGCGAAGCGACGGCTCTTCCGCCAACGGCGACCGTGAACGGTCGGCAGCATCGATCGATACCGACCAAGGCGTCAGGCGAAACGTTTCGCTCAGATGTCGCACGAAGCGAGCTTGAAACTCCTTGCTGGGGAACGTTTTTCCGAGCTTCATCGGGCCGTCGTAGATGTGGTATTCCGCCCACAACCCGAATCCGGTCTGCAAGAACGCGATCCGAGGATCGTGATCGTAGCGGGCCGCCAGCGCGGAGTAAAAATCGAGCGTCGCTTGGTGCAATTCAGGGTGAGACCAATCGGCAAAGGTCGTCGGTTTGCCTTCACTGGTCCCCTCGGTCGGCAGGTAATCGGCTACCTCCCGCAAGTAGGCGGGCTCTGCGGAGGGCTTGCCGGGATACTCGAAGTAGAACCGCAGAACCGCTTGGTGGCCTCGGCCCGCGATTTTGGCGAGCAGTCGATCGACCGTGGCCCAGTCGTAGGTTTGCCGTGCGGTCACGATATCGGCGTAACGCAAGTAACTGTATTCGAGCTGAATCGAATCGGTCTCGACGCCTGGGTTCGTCGCCCACAGCACGATCCCCGTCATCGGCTGCACTCGCGTGACGCGACTGTTCAGCGGGATCGATCGCCAAGCCGACTCATCCGGCTGATCGGCAACGCTGCCCGAGCCCTGGAGAAACTGCATGACGAGCAGGGCTACGCATGACGAAACCGTCAATCGAAATCGGACTGGTGCCATCGAAGGATCACAATGGAAGTGAGAGGTAATAGGCAAGGGCTCGCAAGTTCCGAATATGGGAGGCGGCGGGCAAAAACGAGCGAACCGGCTGTTGCGCGAGCGACACAGCGGGATGCCACCGTCAGATTGTATAGGGTTCGGTGGCGGCTTGCTCCTGATCGCCCGTCCGATTCACTTTCCAGATCCCTGCATCCTCAGGTGGTCAAACGGTATCCTGAACGTCGGTCAGGTCGCCACTTGGGCTGACCTGTCGATTTCGCCAACCGGAGTTTTGCTCGTGCTGGTCAGCATCTTCAACGACGTTTTGGGGCCAGTGATGCGCGGGGCGTCGAGTTCTCACTGCGCGGCTGCGCTGCGGATCGGACGGCTCGCCCGAGATCTGATGAACGGCGAGGTTCTTGACGTCTTGATCGAGTTCGATCGAGGCGGTTCGCTGCCGACGACCCACGACACCCAAGGTTCGGACATGGGGCTGTTCGGCGGACTGATGGGCTGGGACGCCACCGACGAGCGGTTGCCGAGCTCGCTGGAATCCTTCATCGGGACCGGCGGCAAGGTCCGGATCGAAACGGTGGATGTCGGCGACCCCCACCCCAACACGTATCGCCTGACGTTGGGCAACAACGACCACACGCATTCTCTCCGAGCGATCTCGACCGGAGGCGGCATGATCGAACTGATCGGTCTCGACGGGGCCGCCTTATCGATGTTTGGCGATTATCACGAGACCCTGCTGTGGCTCGCCGCCGGCATCGAGCCACCCCGCACCGAAGAATGGGGCGAGCGTTTGCGGGCGATCAGCGGAGGTGAAGTCGGAGTGGCCGGCCTGTCCGTGCATTCCGGACACACCGGTCGCTTCGTTCGGGTGACGTCCTGCGAACCGCTGCCAGTCGAGTTCGTCGACGAGTTGGTCGATGCCGGCACGGTCACGATGGCCAGAACGCTGCGACCGGTCCTGCCCGTCCGTTCCTACCCCGACATGAGCGTGCCGTTCGAGACCTGCGGCGAACTGCTGGCACACGACGCCGATCGCAACACCCCGCTGTGGCATTTGGCTCTGGAATACGAGTGTCAACGCGGCGGCTTGAGCCAAGACGCCGTGCTGGCGTTGACACACGATTTGGTTCGGACCCTGAAGACCTCGATCGCCAGCGGGATCGCCGGTACCCGCTACGAAGACCGAATCCTCCCGGCACAAGCTCCGGCGTTTCGCCAGCGATTGGAGGGCGGCGGGTTGCTCGACGCGGGGGCACTCAATTCGATCGTGCTTGCCGTCACCGCTTTGATGGAAGTGAAGAGTTCGATGGGGGTGATCGTCGCCATGCCGACCGCCGGCGCGTGCGCGGCGCTACCCGGCTCCGTGATCGCCATGGCCGAAGCGATGGGTTTGGGCGAAGACGAGATGGCGCGCGCGCTTTTGGCAAGCGGCCTGATCGGCGTCTTCATCGCCTCCCAGTTTTCATTCGCCGCCGAGGTCGGTGGCTGCCAAGCCGAGGGCGGATCGGCGTCCGCGATGGCGGCTGCGGGACTGGTAACGCTCGCCGGCGGCGACCTGCGGCAAACGCTCGCCGCCGCATCGATGGCGTTGCAGAGCATGATCGGTCTGATCTGCGACCCGATCGCCAGTCGTGTCGAAGCCCCCTGCTTAGGCAAGAACGTGATGGCGGCCGCGAATGCAGTCTGCTGTGCCAACATGGCGCTATCCGGTTTTACCGAAGTCATCCCGTTGGACGAAGTGATTCTGACCGCCAAACGGGTCGCCGCCCAAATGCCGCGTGAACTCCGCTGCACGGCGTTGGGGGGGCTTTCGATCACACCGACAGCGATCGCGATCCAAGGCCGCCTCGAAAAGCAAGCCGCCCGCACAGCAGCCTGCGGAAAGGGGTCATGCGGTTGCGGATAGAGGTGATTCGATTTCGTCAGCTCCAGCGAAGCCGAGCGGCAAGCCGGCAAGCGACCGGGGGAAGAGGAGACGGGTAGGGCAGGGCAGGGGACTCGGTCCGCAGCCGATCGCCCTGCCGATTCGTAGGGCAATCAAGCTACACGAACGGTCCTAATCCAACAGATCGGTGAATCCGCGGGAACGCCATCACCCGAAATCCGCCATCGACTTCGCCGTCTGCGGACTCCGGTTCACACCCGCTGGTATCGGTTCAACTCCACAGCGCGGTCACCGGCTTGCCACCTTCGACGATCGGGGTCGGACGATTTTCGGCATTCAGAACCCTCGTATCGGGGTCGATCCCGAGCGACTGATAGAGCGTCGCCGCCAAGTCCTCCGGCGTGACGGGGTTTTCCAACGCGTACGCGGCGTCTTTGTCTGACTTGCCGTAAACCCGGCCACCCACAATGCCGCCGCCGGCCAACACGGTCGAAAACAGGGTGCTCCAGTGGTCTCGTCCCCACTCGGCATTCGCCTTGGGGGTCCGCCCCATCTCGCCTGTGGCCACGACCAACGTCTCCTCCAGCAAGCCCCGTTCCGCCAGGTCGCTGATCAACGCCGCGTAAGCCTGATCGAACGTGGGTAACAGGTGCTTCTTGACGTCGTGGCTGTTGCGATGCGAATCCCAACTGTAGCCGTCGACACAATCGTAGTGGACGGTGACGAACCGCACGCCGGCCTCGACCAGTCGTCGGGCCATCAAACAGGACTGACCGAATAGGTGCCGGCCATAACGGTCGCGTGTGCCCTCTGGTTCGCGGCGGATGTCGAGCGCTTCGCGAGCTTGGCCGGACGTGACCAAGGCATGAGCTCGCTGCCGAAAGGCATCCAAGGTGTCGGAGCCCTTAACATCGTCCGAATGGCGCCGCCAGGAATCGAACCGTTCCAGCAGCGAACGCCGATCGCGAATTCGGTCGAGCGTCAGGCCCTCACCGATCGCCATGCCGGAGGGTTCGAAACTCAATTCGTCGTCATCGCAGTCCCGCCAATACGGGTTGTCGTCGAGCGAGCGTTTTTGGACCCGTGTGGTCAACGGGTTGTAACGCTGCCCCAACCATCCGGCATGTTCTCCCGGCCGAGGATACTGGCCGGCCTGCTGGAGACTGCCCAGTGAATTCGGCAACACCATGTAGGCAGGGAGGGGACGGCCCAGCCCATGACGCTGCTGATCTTGATATTCCACGATCGACCCGATCGAAGGCCAGTCTTGCGGCGTGGGGCTGAACCCTCCGCCGATCGGCACATGCCAACGCTTGCCGGTTTGCAGGTAATGGCCGCCACCGCTGTGGTCGTTGAACGAATGCGTCATCGTGCGGACGACGGAAAATTTGTCAGAGACGTCTGCGGTCCGCGGCAAATGCTCGCTGATCAACAGATCCGGCGTACGGCAAGGGATCGGCCGAAAGGGCCCTCGGATCAACTCGGGGGCGTCGGGCTTCATGTCGAACGTTTCGAGTTGGCTCGGGCCGCCGAACAGCAGCAGGAAAATGACCGACTTCGCCTTCGGCTTGTCGACACCCGACTGTTCCTCTGCCGCGAGCAGCTTGGGCAGTGACAGCCCGAACAGTCCCGCCCCGGCCGCCTCCAGCAACCGGCGCCGTGTCAGCCCGTCGCAACTTGACCTCGCCCGACCGTCGATCGTCAACATACCGTCGTTCTCCAAGTTGCAGGCTACGTTCCGAACAGGCCCCCAAGGGACATGCGTAGTGAGCGGGCCGACGCTCCGAATCGCTCGGCTCAGCGGACTCGGAGCAATTTCATCAACCGACCGGAAACGTTCCAGTCTTGAACGTAGAGGTTTCCTTCGACGTCCCAATACGAACCGTGTGTACCGCTGAATATACCTTCGATCCAATCTTCTTGCGGGACGTTGAAATTCGCCCGCTTGGCAGGATCGGGGTTGTGGCCGAGCACGGCCATGATCGTGTTGCTCTTGTCGAGAATCACCAACCGCCCATGCAGATCCGGGACCGAAACGTAGTCACCTTGAATCGAAGCGGATGTCGGCATCCCCAACCCGGTGATCAACTCCTCGATGAACTCGCCCGCCAACGTGTAATGCAGGAGGCGGCCTTTGGGTTGGTGGTTGCGGTCACAGATCAACAACCTCGGCGGTTCGTAGCGGGTATCGAGCGTCATGCCGTGCGCGGTGTTGAATTGTTTCAGCCCGTTTCCCTGCTCGCCGAAGTGCATCTGGTACTTGCCCTTCGCGTCAAACTTGAAAATGTGATTCGTGGCGTAGCCGTTGGAGAGAAAAATATCGCCGTTGGGAGCGACGGTGATCGCCGTCGGATTGAACTTGATCGGGCCCAAGCCTGATTCCTCCGGATAAGGCAACCTCAACACCACTTCACCGGAATGGGCATCCAACTTGATCCCCTCTGCGTTCTGATTTCTTGCCCCGTAAATGAACTCACGGTCACCCTCCTTGCGGATCTCCATATCGTGAAGGTTGGTGTAGTCGCCCCCCAAATGGGAATGAATCAGCGCCCCCCCAGGCGAAAACACGAACACCCCGGCGTTGGCGCTCGTGTAGATGTTGCCCGCCTGATCGATCACCACCGCACCATGCGTCGGCCCCAGTGCCGAACGGCCATCCGGCCTCAATCCCCATCCCGGTACGGTGTCAAACGTCATGATGCCACAGCCCATCCGCACGGGTGAAACCGGCTGGTCGGCATGCAAAAAACCATCCTGACAGAAAACGGCGAACAAACAGACAATGAACCGCAACGATCGGAGCATGGTGGGGGCCTTGGCGAGTGTCCAAAGGAGGAGAGAGAATTCGGAGGAGCGACCATCCGGATTGTAACAAAACCACCGCCATGCCACCGTCTAGCCCGGCCTCGCAGGGAATTGCGGAGCAGGGGAGGAAAGGGAAGGGAAGGGAAGGGAAGGGAAGGGAAGGGCGGAGCAGGGCAGGGCGTTGTTCGTGAGCCAACCATCCACTCGGAATTGTCGGCTCGTCGATCCCAACGAAGCGTTACGGCCGGATCGAGAGTGACTTCTGCCACAACACCGCCCGACCGGCTTCTGGAGAAAGTTCGTAGGGGCGAAAACCGAGGCGGCGATAAGTCGCCTGTGCCTCCCGGTTTTCGTCCAACACCTCCAAGGTCAGCTTGCAGCACCCTCGATCGGTCGCGAACTCTTCGAGGCGGGCGAACAGTTGGCGAGCGACACCACGGCCGCGATGAGCCGCCGAGACGAACAGGTCATGAATATTGAACAGCGGGCGGCAAGCGAAGGTCGAAAAACCCTCGAACGCGATCAGCAACCCGATCGGTTCGCGCTCCTCCCAAGCCAACAGCACTACCGTTCCGGAACGCTCGGCCAACGCGGTCGGCAGCCGCACCTTGACGCCCTCCGCCAAGCCTTGACCGCCACCCATCGGTTCCCGTGCGTAGGCATCGAGCAGTTGGATCAACGCGTCCGCATGGTTCGGGCGGCCGAAATCGGCGGGAAGGATTTCAATCATGGGAATTCCGGCAACGGCGAGGGCGGTTTCCAAAGGATATCCTGCTCGCAGGCCGATCGCCCGACGCCGGTCAAAGTCAGCAATTTTTTTGATTTCTTTTCCGTACCCTGTCCCGCCGGTCTCGATCGCTTCGGCAGCCGAATCGCCACTATGACGAGCCTTCGGTGTTTAACAAGCCGTATCGCCAACCGGCGACACCAAGCAGTAGACCAGGTGGCGGCGGGCGTCCGCTTGCAGCCTGTGCCCGGCCGCCGTCGCGGGGTTAAGCTGAGCCCGGCCGACGATTCGACAGCGACCGGAATGAACGATGCACTGGATTGCCGAGCTCTTCACCGATTCCTCCTCGATCGCCACCTGCCTGTTCGTGCTGGCCGTGGTCGTCGCGATCGGATTGATGCTGGGGCATGTTCGCATCCTCGGTTTGAGGCTGGGTGTGACCGGCGTGTTGTTTAGCGGCCTGCTATTCGGACATTTCGGCTTGACCCTCGATCCGACGGCGTTGGAGTTCGGCCGCGAGTTCGGGTTGATCCTGTTCGTCTATGCCATCGGCCTGGCCGTCGGCCCAGGTTTCTTGAGCACGCTCCGCGCCCACGGGTTGCCGCTGAACCTGCTCGCCGCCTGCGTGGTGTTGCTCGGCGTGTTGGTGACCTTGGTCATGCATCGGGTTTTGGGAATCGACATGCCGATCGCGGTCGGAATCTTCAGCGGCGCGACGACCAACACGCCCAGCTTGGCAGCAGCCGGCCAAGCCTTGCGAGATCACCCACCGAGCATCGAAGTCGCCGTCAGTTCTTTGGCTCAAGCAGGCATGGCGATCGGTGATGACCCGCACAACCTGATTGGCGAGACGGTGAAGTTGCCCGGGCTGGGCTATGCGATCGCCTACCCGTTCGGGGTCGTAGGCATCATCCTTTCCATGCTGATTCTCCGCTGGCTGCTGCGAGCCAACCCGGTCGAGGAAGCCAAATCGCTGCACGAACAACTGCAAAGCCAGCGCCCTCGGGTCGAGCATTGGAATCTCCGCGTGACCAACCCCAATTTGAACGGGATGGAACTGAGGCAGCTTTCCGGGATCGTCGGCTCACGGATCGTAGTCAGCCGGATCTGGCACGATGACCACGTGACGGTTCCGGGGGAACACACGCTGATCCATACCGACGACGTGTTGCTGGCGGTTGGCACCCCGGAACACTTGGAGCGACTGCGGATCGTCGTCGGAGAACGTTCGGAACTGGACCTGATGTTGGTCCCGGGCGAGATCACCTACCGCTGGGCCGTTGTCACGCACCACGAGTTGGTCGGACGAACGATCGATGACCTCCATTTTGCCGAACGCTTCGGCGTCCAACTCACCCGGGTCCGCCGGACCGAAATCGAAATGCCGATGATGGCCGGATTGCGACTGGGATTGGGGGACCGAATCCTGGTCGTCGGGCGAAGGGAAGCGGTTGAGGCGGTCGCTCACCAACTGGGCGACCTGCCGAAAGAACTGGAACGGACGGACTTGGTAACCCTCTTCATGGGGATCGCCTTGGGCGTGTTGCTCGGGACCTGGCCGATCGGCCTACCGGGGGTTTCGAGTGAAATTCGCTTGGGTTTGGCGGGGGGGCCGCTGTTGGTCGCGATCCTACTCAGTTCCATCGGCCGGGTCGGCCCCTGGGCTTTCTTTCTGCCCCCGGCCGCCAGTCACGTCGTACGTGAAATGGGGATCGCCATCTTCCTGGCCGCCGTCGGACTCCGCGGCGGCGACCGGTTCGTCGATTCGCTGATCAATGGCGACGGCCTGTGGTGGGTCCTTGCCGGGGTGTTCATCACGATCGTACCCCTGCTGATCGTCGGAGGCATCGCCTATCGGTTGATGAAACTGAATTACGCGACCATGGTCGGGACGCTGGCGGGGAGCATGACCGACCCGCCGGCTTTGGCCTTCGCCAACGCGCAGACGGATTCGGAACTGCCCGCGATCGCGTTTGCCACCGTCATTCCCCTCACCATGATCCTCCGTGTTCTCGCCGCCCAAGGCCTGGTTTTGTGGGGCGGCTGAGTGCCTCGGCATCGCGACGCGGTTCGACCTGCCGGCCGCTGACGCCCCGCCCCTCGCGTCCGATTCGATCGGCTCGACTTGATTCGGACCGCTGACGAGACTAGAACGAATCTCGCCTTCCACTCTTCTTGAATCTCCTGCCTACGGCCCCCGTCATGTCGAATCCGAATGAAACCAGCCGTCGTCGTTTCCTATTGGCGTCCGCGGCGACGTTGGCCGCGCCGACCTTCGTCCCCGCCCGTGCGTTGGGACGGGACGGCGGGACCGCCGCGAGTGAACGGGTCACCTTGGGTGTCATCGGCATCGGCCCTCGAGCGACTTACGATTTGAAGGCGATGCTGAATCTGACCGACGTCCGCTGTGTCGCCATCGCAGACGTGCAGGCATCGCGGCGGGATGCTGGCAAACGGTTGGTCGACGAGCATTACGGAAACACCGACTGCAAGCTCTATCGCGACTTCCGCGAACTGCTCGAACGCAAGGACATCGACACCGTGTTGGTCGCCACCGGTGACCGTTGGCACGCGACCGCGTCGATGCTGGCCGCCCGAGCCGGCAAGGACGTGTACAGCGAAAAGCCTTGCGGGCTGACGATCGATTTGTGTCAGCAATTGGCCGACACGATTCGGGAAACCGGTCGCGTGTTTCAAGCCGGCACCCAGCGACGGAGCGTTCCGAATTTCATCCAAGCGGTCGATCTGGCTCAGCAAGGAAAACTCGGCAAACTCCAGCAGCTTTACGCTTCCGTTTACGTCCCGACGCTGGACAACGGATGGTTGCCCGGTGAGCCGACTCCACCCAAAGCGGTGGTTGACTGGAACCTGTGGCTGGGGCCGGCCCCCTGGCGGCCCTACAACGGCAAATACGTGGCAGGGCAATGGCGTGGCTACTACGACTTCGATTCGGGTGCGAGGCTGCTCGATTGGGGGGCGCACACCGTCGACCTTTGCCAATGGGCCAATCGGGCCGACGACAGCGGACCGATCAGCTTCGAGCCGAGCGACAAGGATATCCGCTGCCGCTACGAGAACGGTGTCGAACTGATTCTCGATTTCTTGCCGACCCCGTTCGGTGACCGAGGGCCGAATTGGATCACCCGTTTGGGGACCTGCCCGGTCCGGTTCATCGGCGACGAGGGCTGGGTCGAAACCGGTGACAGCGGCGACACGGAAGTTTCCTCGGAATCGCTGCGACGTGAATTGCAGGCCACGGCGACTCGAGTCCGCGGACTCGACGTTTCCGCCCACGCCCGCAACTTCTTCGATTGCGTCAAGTCACGGCAACCGCCCGTAACCAATGCGGAAGTCATGCGAAACTCGCACCTTGCCTGCCATGCCGCCGCCATGGCTTGGATCCTGCAGCGTAAGTTGACCTACGATCCGATCCGACAAGCGTTCGTCGATGACGACGAGGCGAACGGCTTGCGTTCCCGCCCAGCCCGATCCTGGAGCTAAACCCGCTCGTCGCGTCAACCACCTCCGTTGGTCTCCAACCACAGGCAGCGAACGGCCTAATCGGCAGTCGGGGAATCCGCAAAACCGGCTCCTGGTGGTCTCTCGTGGAGCCACCGACTCACCTCAGAACCTCACGCACGACACGCCCGTGTACGTCGGTCAAACGGAACTCACGGCCTTGCGAACGGTAGGTCAACCGCTCGTGATCGATCCCCAAAAGATGGAGGATCGTGGCATTCAGGTCATGGACGTGAACCGGCGACTCGACGATGTCCATCCCGAAATCATCGGTCTTTCCGTGGCTTACCCCACCTCGGACACCGCCGCCGGCCAACCACACGGCGAACGCGTCTTTGTGATGATCCCGCCCCGGCGCCGCCCGATCGGCTTGGCTCAGTGGCGTGCGACCGAACTCGGACGCCCAGACCACGAGCGTGTCCTCCAGCAACCCCCGCTGCTCTAAGTCTCGCAGCAACGCCGCGATCGGCCGATCGATGTCTCGGCATTTGGATGGTAACCGCGTCTCGATCGATCCGTGATGATCCCAATCCGCATCGAACAATTCGACCAAACGCACGCCCCGCTCCACCAAGCGGCGGGCGAGCAGGCAGTTGTTCGCGAAGGAAACTTTACCAGGCGTGACCCCGTAATCCTCCTGCGTCCGCTTCGTCTCCCCTTCCAAGCTCATCAATTCGGGGACCGAGGCCTGCATCCGAAACGCCATCTCATACTGAGAGATACGGGTCTCGACTTCCGGGTCGAGCGACACCCGCTCGTGCAACCGATTCAGGCGACCGAGCGCGTCCAAAACACGCCGCCGATCCCCCTCAGAATGGCCCTGAGGATTCGTCAAAAAGAGCACCGCATCGCCTTGCGAACGGAACGGGACCCCTTGATGAACCCCGGGCAAAAAGCCGTTGGTCCACAAACTCGTCCCGGCCCCGCCCGGCGGTCCGCTCAGCAACACGACGTAGGCCGGCAGGTCGGCATTCTCTGACCCCAACCCGTAGGTGACCCACGACCCCAAACTCGGCCGCCCACCGCGTCCGAAACCGGAGTGAAGGAACATTTGCGCCGGCGCGTGGTTAATCTCCTCCGTATGCATCGAGCGAATCACGGCCAGACGATCGGCGACGCCCGCGAGGTGTGGCAATAATTCCGACAACACCTGGCCGCTCTCCCCGTGCTGCGCAAATCTCCAGGGTGACCCACCCAGCTTCGACGTCTTGCCGATGAACGCGAAGTCTCGCCCTTTGGTGATTTCTTCAGGACACGGCTCGCCATGTCGCTTGACCAACTCCGGCTTTTCGTCGAACAGATCGAGCTGAGAGGGGGCCCCGATCATGTGCAAATAAATCACTCGCTTCGCGGTCGCCGGATGGTGAAGGTGGCCTTCCCCAGGCTCAATCGAGGCCGCCTCGGCCCCCCACGCGACCCGGTGATCTCGCGTCAGAAGTTCCCAAGCCGCCAGGCCGCTCAACCCGATCAGCCCTTGACACCAATCACGCCGTGGCAAGCGTTCGCCACCACCCATCGGACCATCGACCTGCTGCGAATCGACCTCGCTCATGGCTTGACCACCGTTTCATGAAGGTTCAACAAAGTGGTGGCGACGCTGTACCAGGCGGAGTAATCCGCCCTTTGTTTGGCATCCAGTGGACCGAAAGTCTCATCCGACTCGATGCCCGGTTCAGCTCGTCCCGTCGCCGCCTGACGCTGGGCCTCAAACAGGTCCACCAACACCTCGCGTTCCGATTCGGTGGGAGGTCGAGCCGTGCAGCGGAGAAACCATTCCTCGATGATCCTCGTGGGCTCTCCGTCGGATCGAGCCACCGCCTGAGCCGCCATAGCACGAGCCAAGCCGACGAAAACCGGGTCATTCAACAAGGTCAACGCCTGCAGCGGGGTGGCCGTTCGCCCCCGCCGAACGGTGCAGTCCAATCGATTGGGGGCATCGAAATTGATCAAGCTCGGATAAGGTGAGCCCCGCTTGATCACGATGTAGATCCCACGACGATAAGGATGCCCCGCCTCGCTGACTTGGTAGTCGTAACGCTCCCCACCGACCTTGGTCCACAGCCCGGCGGGCTGAGGCGGCCGGATCGGCGGACCGAACATCTCGTGATCCAAGCTCCCCGCAATCGCCAACGCGTTGTCGCGAATCATTTCGGCGTCCAGCCGAAACCGCGGCCCGCGTGACAACCAACGATTGTCGGGGTCCGCTCGCAACCCTTCCTCATCCGAGAGCGAACTTTGGCGATAAGTCGCCGAAGTCACGATCCGCCTCAAGACCCGCTTCATCGACCAACCGCCTTCCACAAACCCGATCGCCAAATCGTCCAGCAGTTCAGGATGGGTCGGCCGGTCCCCCTGGGCACCGAAGTCCTCCGGGGTGTTGACCAACGGCCGGCCGAAAAGCTCACCCCACCAGCGATTGACAATCACTCGGGCGACCAGCGGATTGGCCGGGTCCACCAACCATCGCGCCAGGGCCAACCGGTCGGCATCCGGCGACGGACCACCTGCCTCGGTAACCTCGGTTCGCAGCGGGTGCAACACTCGCGGCGTACCGGGCTCGACCAGTTCCCCGGGATTGCGATAGTCGCCCCGCTCAAAAATCCGCGTCGGCCGGCGTTCGGCTTCGGCCATCACTAGGGTGGTTGCCTGACCATCCCCGAAAGGCGGATCCAAAACCAGCCGCGGACCACGGAACGCGATCGAGGACGGTTTGTCAGGGCTCGTCAGATCGGCCTCGATCTCGGTCGTGTTGAAGAACGCCAACAATCGGTAATATTCCTCGATCCCGAACGGGTCATACTTGTGATCATGGCACTGGGCACATTGCAGCGTCGTCCCCAACCAAACCGTAGCCGTCGTGTTGACCCGGTCGATCAGCTGCATGACCCGCGTCTCTTCCGGGATCGAACCGGCTTCGACGTTGGTCGGCGCGCAGCGGTGAAAGCCCGTCGCGATCCGCTCGGACGGACCGGCACCCGGCAACAGATCGCCCGCCAATTGCTCGATCGTGAATCGATCGAATGGCATGTCCTCGTTGATCGCACGGATCACCCAATCGCGATAGGCCCAGAGGTCTCGCAAATCGTCTCGCTGAAAGCCGTGAGAATCGGCATACCTCGCCAGATCCAGCCAATGCCGCGCCCAGCGTTCGCCAAACTGCGGGTTGGCTAGCAAGCCGTCGACCAACCTCTGGTAAGCCGCCTCCGATGGGTCGGCCACAAACCTCGCGACCGCCGCAGGACTCGGTGGCAGACCGATGAGGTCAAAATGCAAGCGTCGAACAAGACTCTCAGGGGCAGCAGGGGATGCCGGCTGGAGCCCCTGTTCCGGCAACCGCTGCCGCACCCACCGGTCGATGGCAGACGAAGGCGACTCCACACCAATCCGCCCCATTTCTTCGTGACCACCAACCGAAGTCGAGGCACCAGCCGACGCAAACGGATCGCCCGCGTCAGGGATAGGTACGCGGCGGGGCGGTTGGTACGCCCAGTGGGGCGGGGCTTCAAACGACTCGGGCCAATTCGCCCCGCGATCGACCCAGCGGGTCAAGGTGACGACTTGCTCGCGATCGAGCCCCTCGCCGACCGGTGGCATGCGGTCGGCATGCCCAACGGGCAAACCGATCCGCCGAATCAGTTCACTCTCTTCGGCCGACTCAGGCTGAACCACCCCGCCCGCCATCAGCTCCGCGGCAGAATCGAGTCGCAGCCCCGCTTCGTCGCGATCTCGACCATGGCATTCGAAACAGAAACGCTGCAACAGCGGATAGACATCCCCTGCAAAATCAGGCTCTTCCACTGAGGGGACTTCGGTACCACTCGCCGACCGGCCGAAACCCGCCCACAAAATGCCAACCAGACAGAGGAATTCACGCAAACCGCAATTGCCGAGCCATCCCCGGACTGACAGCATGCAGCTGAACCCACAAACCGTGGAAACTTTCAATTCGAACCTCGGGCAAAACACCTACCGGACGAACAACGAAATCGGGGTCAGGGTCGGCAACCATCCCCGCTATCCGTTCTAACCCCTGGTCAAACTTGTGGCAAACAGCAGCAGGCGACTTCCGCCCCGTGGCACCTCGAAAAGAAGCCTAACGACTCTCCTCGATCCTGTGCCGATATTCGACCAACCGCTCCCGACCGTCGCCGGGAATCTCGCTTTCAGCGACGGGATACCCGTTAACGATCAATTCGACTCGTTGGGGCGATTCCTCCGAACGGAGGGTCGCCGCGTCACACCAACGGTCAAAATCGAGCTGCCCCTCGAAGTCGGACGTAAGTCCTTGCCGACACCGACTTGTTCCCCGCTAAGGCAGAGAAAATCGGTCGCACCGGTGACCCGCGGGCAGAAGCCGCCATTGAGCATGCGGCACCAGTTGTTCCCTTTCGCCGTCCGATCGCTATTCGTTGTCGAGATGAAATCGACCGCTGGCACCCGCTTGCCGTCGAGTCCGGGCACCTGCCGAGCGAAACCCATGACGAACTCGTTGGCGCCGATCCGGTCAAACGCCGGGATCCGAAAATCGGGCAGGCCGTCGGGGCCGTCAAACCCTTTCGGTACCCGGCACCCGATCGACGAATTGGGGCAGCCCGAGCGATGCAGTGCATTTTGCCATCAAGATGCCGCCTTTGCGGCGGGCAACGGGTCGATAGAATCACGCATCCGCGATTCGCCCGCCGGCTCACGGTTGAGCAGTGTAAGCGAGTCATTCCAGGCGAGTCGGCCGTAGCCGGTCGACCATCGATGCGTTCCAGCACTCCTCCGGGCCCGGTTGACGTACCTGCGGTCGAGCAGGCCGGTAGACTGACGCCGAAACGTCCTCGCGGGAAAGCCGCGCACTCTAAGAAGGTGCCTGCCCGCCCCGGCAATCGGCTTGCCCACAACCAAATTCCGCCACGCACGGAATCGGCAGTGCCCGCCTCACCGACCTCAGGCCCGAAGCCTGCGCCCGAAATCAAGGTTCTCGGATTTCGAGCTCGCCGAAAACCGCCCGTCCCAGGGGAGATCACCGACGCCCAAAACGGCGAGGGGAAAGAGCCCGAGTGGATCCTCACCGCAGCCACCGATCGGTCGTCCGAGCTAGTCGGTTCGAATCCTCGGTCAGACTCGGCGCAACTCTCGGCACCGGAGGCGAACGGCCCAGCGCGCTCCCAACCACGCCGCCACCAACCGTCTCAGGATCGACGCACCTCGATTCTGATCGTCACCAACAACGCTGAGGATTGGCCCGCGAAAATCGAAGGCGTCGAAGTGGTCGACGACGAAGCCTATCTGACCGACCCGAAATATTGCGAACTCCGTGGGGCCAAGGTCTTCAACCTCTGTCGTTCTTACCGCTACCAGTCCGCCGGATACTACGTTTCCCTGCTCGCCGAAGCCCGCGGGCACAAACCGTTACCGAGTGTCGCCACCGTTCGAGATTTCAAAACACAGTCCGTCGTCCGGATGGTCTCGGACGAGTTCGACGAACTGATTCAGCGGGGTCTGGCACCGATCAAGTCACCGACCTTTCGGCTCAGCATTTATTTCGGCCAAAATCTCGCTGCCAAATACAAACGACTCGCGTTGGCCCTGTTCAACCAATTCCAAAGCCCCTTACTGCGAGCCGAATTTTCTCGGGATGCGAAAGGCCGTTGGCAACTCCGCAAAGTCGATTCGATCTCGGGCAACGAAGTCCCCAAAAGTCACTGGGGTTTTGTCGCCCAAGCGGCCATCGAACACTTCGTTTCACGTCGCGGGGCGACTCGGAAAAAGTTTCAACCTCGGTATGACCTGGCGATCCTGCACCGACCCGACGACCCCACGCCACCGTCCAACCCTAAAGCGCTCCAAAAATTCATCCGGGCGGCAGAATCGATGGGACTGGCCGCCGAACTGATCACCAAAGATGACTTCGGGCGGATCGCTCAGTTCGACGGCTTGTTCATCCGTGATACGACCTTCATCAGCAACTACACCTACCGGTTTGCCCGCAAAGCTGAGGTCGAGGGGTTGGTTGTGGTCGATGATCCGAGTTCGATCCTGAGATGCACCAACAAAGTCTACCTGGCCGAACTGCTGGCTCGACATCATGTCTTGATTCCCCAAACCGTGGTCGCCCATGCGGGCAATGCCAGCCGGCTCGGCGAGCGACTCGGGTTTCCGCTCGTCCTGAAGAAGCCGGACAGCGCCTTTTCGCATGGGGTGGTCAAGGTCGGGAATGCGGACGAGTTGGCGGCGAGCTTAGAAACCTTCCTCCGCCAATCGGACTTGGTCGTCGCGCAAGAGTTCTTGCCGACCACCTTCGATTGGCGGATTGGGGTGCTCGACAGGCAGCCGATCTTCGCCTGCAAGTACTACATGGCCGCGGGACACTGGCAGATCATCAACCACGCCGCCGAGCAACCGCGGCGTTTCGGTCGATCAGAAACCATGCCGATCGACTGGGCACCCCGCAAAGCCGTTCAGGCGGCCGTCAAAGCGGCCAACCTGATCGGGGATGGCCTGTACGGGGTCGATATCAAGGAATCCGAAGGCAAATTCTACGTGATGGAAGTTAATGACAACCCGAATCTCGAGGCCGGTGTCGAAGACCAAGTGCTGAAGGACGAGTTGTATCGGAGGATCATGGGTTTTTTTCTGCGGCGAATCGAGCGTCAAAAATCAAGGCACTTTTAGGCCGCACGATGAATCCGAACGGCGAGCGGCTGCGGCTTTTCCAAGGTTATGGCATCGAATTGGAGTACATGCTGGTCGATCGGACGACGCTGGATGTTCGTTCGGTCGCCGATCGACTGTTGACCGACTCCGACGGCCATCCGAGCGGCGATCGCCAAGATGGTGAGCTCACCTGCTCGAATGAACTCACCCGACACGTGATCGAAGTCAAAACGACCGACCCCGCCCCATCCCTCTCGGGACTCGCCGATCTCTTTCAGGCGGGCATCCGACGGCTGGACCGCGAGGCCCAGGCCATCGGCGTCTGCCTGATGCCCACGGCCATGCATCCCTGGATGGTGCCCGAGCAGGACACCGAATTGTGGCCCCATGCGGGTCACGAAATCTATGCGGCTTACGATCGGGTTTTCGATTGCCGCCGACACGGCTGGGCCAATCTGCAAAGCATGCACATCAATCTGCCGTTCGCGGATGACGCGGAATTCGGCCGTTTGCACGCGGCGATCCGTCTGCTGCTGCCGATCCTGCCGGCGCTAGCTGCCAGTTCCCCGGTCGCGGAGAGCGTCATCACCCCGTGGCTCGACTATCGGCTCCAGACCTATCGCAACAACTCCGCTCGCGTCCCCTCGCTCACCGGCCAAGTCATCCCGGAACGGGTCTACACCCAAGCCGACTACCAGCGAGAAATCCTGGACCCGATCGATCGAGACATGGCGAACAGGGACCCCACGGGCTGCCTGCGAGGCCCCTTCCTGAACTCACGCGGCGCGATCGCCCGGTTCGATCGAGGCTCGATCGAAATCCGCGTCCTCGACGTTCAGGAATGCCCCGCCGCCGACCTGGCGATCGCCGAGTTCGTCTGCCGCGCGGTCGAACTGCTAACCCGAACTTCCCCGCTCGAATACGCTCGCCAACAAGCGTTCGAGGTCGAACCGCTGGTCGCGACGTTTGGCGACGTGATCCGGCAGGGTGAGCTCGCGGTCATCCGTGATCGCCGGTGGCTGGCCATGACCGGCATTTCGTCGAACGGTGCGACAGCAGGTGAGGTCTGGGAGTCGTTGCTGACCCGGATCGAACGGGAAATGGAGCCGACCGCCTTGTCCCGACAGGCAACCGAACGCATCCGCTTCTTGCTCACTCATGGCCCACTGGCCCGACGAATCCTGAGACGGCTAAATGGTGACCTGAAGGAGCTCCCGAACGTCTATCGGGAACTTTGCCAGTGCCTCGTCGACGGACGGATGTTCGGCAACGAGTGAACCCCCCGTCCCAGCGGAGCTGTCGACCGGTCCGTGGCGTCTGTCAAACCGTCGATCAGGCGCCCTGGGACGACGGGGGATCAGGCAACGGAAATCCGCATGACCGGATACCTTGCTGAAGTTGTTCCGCAACGACTTGCGCCATCGTCGTCTCCCTGAACTCCCCTTCGGCAATGGCGATCACCTCGTCGATCCGCCGGTGCAGAGCACAAAGTCGATCCCGATGCGCGACAAGCCCCAAGGGGCACTCGAGCACGCGCTTCAGCGGATCGACAGCGTTGATGACGTCAAGAATCGTCACCTCGGACGGTTGCTTTTGCAAGCTCATCCCGCCACGGACCCCCCGTTGCGACCGAACCAGCCCGCCGCGACTGAGTGCCTGCAACACCTTCGACAGGTAGGCAGGCGGGACCTTGGTTGATAGCGCGATCTGTTCCGTCGTTTTCCCTTTAGGGAACACGTATGCCAGGTCCACGATCGCCCGCAGCGCGTATTCAGCAGTTTGGGATAGCACGACGATCCTTGAAATGCTTAAAAAGGATAGGCCGCCGTCGGCAACGTGGCACCTAAGGTTACCAAAATTTCGTTCCGGGCCTCGAATCAGAAGCCTGGAGCAGCTTTCGCGTTTACGCATGGACGCAGCAAGAGCCGTTAGAGAGGATTGCTCGAGCACCGTGCCCGACGCAAACCACCACCGCTCAAAAGCGAAAGCGACCACCCGTCGGAAAACGGGTGGCCACAGAGGCGTCCCATATCAACCCGGTGAATCGCCGCTCTCCAGCAGATCGGCGCGAATCCGTCAAGCTGATTTCTTCGCCCGATTGGCTGCTCGCGTCAACGTCGCCTTCATTTGCTGCGGCAGTGCCGCGATCTGCTCCTTCGTCAAGACGGCCGCTAACCCCTCCTGCAGCTTCGCCTGAGCCTCCGAGGCTTGCTTCAGCACCGCCTTTTGCTCGTCCGTGATCGACATCGTCGCCAAAACCTCGTCGGCTAGGTTAACTCCCTTCTTACCGGCTTCTCGCGCCTTCTTGACCGCCTCCGTCCGCTGCTTGGTCAACGACTGATTCAAGCCTTTTTTGCGGAGCCCTTGCATCGCCTCGGTAAACTCCTTGCCGATCGCCTTCACTTTGACCTTTTGTTCCGCCGTCAACTCCAAGCCTTCGACCGCCTTCAACAACGGGCTGTTCACCGCCCGTTGATTGGCCGCAGCTGGCTTTTTCGCTGCCGCCGGCTTCTTGGCGTCCTGAGCGATTGCGGGTGAGCCCACAGCCAAGAACAACGCGGCACAAAACCACCGACAAAACTTGTTCATGTTCGATCTCCGATTAGAAACGGGGGGTTGCCCGGCTGGAACCAGACGCCATCGGAACGGAACAGCTCAAAAACAAGTTGGCCGCGATCGACACGCCTCAGGGGTGGGCGCCGGGAGAAATAGACTTTGACCACCACCCCAATCTGAACATAGCCGCACCGGCACCCGCCAGATAGCTCCGGCCAAAAATATCCTTCGCTGCCGCCATGAACAGCTTGCTCGCCGCAGGGTTGTCGGCAGCGAGGCCTGCCCGAGCGTTGTTGCCCTTCCACGCGTTTGAAGGACCGAAAACGCCAACCGCCCCGGCCAAAACCGAATGCTGCTCGGAAGCAGCGCAGCCAGCCCCCGACCGTGAACGTGGCCACAGCAGGCCAAGCTCGTTAGCAACCCCGCTCTCGCTTCCTTTCAAACCGGCCTGCACTTCAGGGTCGTGCGGCAAAAAAGATCTCACCTGCGAGCGAAAAACGTGCTGAGCGGAACCGGCCTCCGCCGACAACCACGGGCCCCCCCAACCTGACCCAGCTTTTTTGATCGGCTCGCCGCAAAGGTTTGGCTGCGAAACGCAAAAGTATGACAGCGAGCCTGAAAGGTGCCCGAGGGCATTCCACACCGTCACTTGGCAGCCAACGAAGTGGACGCGACTTCAGAAGTCAAAATGCCCCGCTTGGGGACCAACACGCTGCTCGTCAAAGCAAGCCCAAGCGACGCAATACCGAGCTTTGGAAGCGACTCACTGAGCGACGACCGCAGGGGTCAGCCCCCTCGTTTTCGCAACAATCTCTTTCCGGATGGGATCGGCCGCAAAGCGAAGGGTTGGGTTGCTTGCCGCAATCAGGTCGAGTCGCTTCAACCAAGCCTCCCGCGCCTCAACCGATTTGTGCCTAACGACGTTCGCCTCCTGGAGCAATTCCTCGACAGGATTCCGCAGATCATCGATGTCCATGACAGGCCTCCGACCTTTAACAAGACATTGACCGCCAAATGCACGACGAGTGCGAACACTCGATAAGCCGACGTTTTCGAAACGGAACCTGTCAAAGTATTCGCACATGGCTCCGCGGACGCATCCGATTTACGGCGACGGCCGCGTGGCGATTCCTTTCGGTGGCGATCAAAACCACAGGATCACCATTCTTTATTATCGGTTCAAAACGCTCGCGTGACAAATTCTTGCCACCCGAATTGCCGAGTTCTGGCGAAAAAAGAGCTGGGTGGGAAGCGAATGTCCCGAGTTACCCGACGGGCCATGTGGCGGGAACCATGCTGGTTTTGCGGCCGCCTTGCGTCAGGCTCATGAAACCACGCGTCGAACGCCCGTCGGTTTCGGACGAAGTGGTTGCTCGACCGGTTTTTGGCGACGATAGCCGGACACTTGGCTTTACCTTCCACGGCGACAACGACGTGGTCCGCTTCGACGTGGCAACCAAAGTTAGGGAGTGGCGAGTTCCGAAGTCAGACTGGGCGCCCAGGCGGCGATGCCGGTTGCTCTAGCGGACTCAAATGCCCTCGCTCACCCCGAGCTTTTCGACCACCTCGGCAACCATTTTACCGCCGGCGGACATCGTCTTGCTTGTCGAAGGCGTCCACACGATCGGATTGGGGCTTCGGCGATTCGGATTGGCGATTTGGATTCTCGTCACCGAGAGTCTCCTCGTTGCTTCGGGGAATTGGGCTTGTCCCATTTTTCGGATCAGGAGGTGGGGGACTCACCCGTGACAGCCAATTTCGCAAACCGACGCAGAACGACGTAAAACACAGGGGTCAGGAACAGGCCACAGACGGTGACTCCGATCATGCCGCTGAAGACGGTCGTGCCCAAGACGCGGCGCATTTCGAAGCCGGCGCCTGTGGCTGTCAGCAACGGGACGACACCGAGGATGAAGGACAACGCCGTCATCAGGATCGGTCGTAGACGCAAGCGGCAAGCGTCGATCGCGGCATGAAACCGGTTCTTGCCGGCTTCTTCCTCCGCCTTGGCGAACTCGACAATCAGGATCGCGTTCTTGCAGGCCAAACCGATCAACACGATGAAGCCGATCTGGGTGAGCACGTTGTTGTCCATGCCGCGGAACCAAACCCCGACCAAGGCGAAGAGCAGGCACAGCGGCACGATCAGGATGATCGCCAACGGCAACAACCAACTTTCATACTGTGCCGCCAACGCGAGGAAGGCGAACAGCACAGCCAGCGGAAACAGGAACAGGATCGTGTTGCCGGCCTGACGCTCTTGATAAGCGAGCTCCGTCCATTCGTAACCGAACCCCGCGGGCAACGACTGCTGTGCCAAGCGTTCCATGGTGGCCAGCGATTGTCCGGTGCTGAAGCCCGGCACGGTGCCGCCGTTCAGGTCCGCCGCGGGGTACAGGTTGAACCGCACCAGTCGGTCAGGTCCGGCGGTGTGCCTGACGTCGACCACCGCCCCCAGTGGCACATTCGCGCCGCGAGCGCTGCGGGTGCGAAGCTTGAGGATGTCGCTGGGGTCGTCGCGGTATTCCGGTTCGGCTTGGGCGGTGACACGGTAGGTGCGGCCGAGAAAGTTGAAGTCGTTGACGTACTGAGACCCGAGGTAAACCTGCAGCGCCTGGTTGATGTTCTCCAGCGGGATCTCGAGCATCTGCGCCTTCGTGCGGTCGATGTCGGCGAAGATCTGCGGGACGCTCATCCGAAAGTTCGAGAAGATCTGAACGATCCCCGACTGCTGGTTCGCTTGCACGACCATCGACTGCGTGACCTCGTTGAGTCGGTCGATCCCCGAACCGCTGCGGTCCTGCACGTACATCTTGAAGCCGCCACCACGACCGATGCCACGGACGGCCGGGGGCGGGATGACGAAGATTTCGGCTTCGGTAATCGAGGCGACTTTCTGGCGAAGTTCGTCGGTGATCACTTCGACGCCACGTCCGCGCGGCGCCCGCAGCTTGCTATCCTCCAACGGCAGGAAGCTGACCGCCGCGTTGGGGCTGATCGTGAACGTCGAACCGTTCAACCCCGCGATGCCAACCGCGTGAGCGACCCCGTCGACCCCCCTGCCGATCTCGGCGACCTGCCGGGTCACGGCGTCGGTGCGAGCCAACGACGCGCCGTCCGGCAACCGGATGCTGACGATCAGGTAACCCTGGTCCTGCTCCGGGATGAAGCCGGTGGGCACCAACGAGAAGCTGCCAGCGGTCGCGATCAACAGCAGCATGTAGACGAACAGGGCAACGCCGGTCTTGCGGACCAAGCGTGCGACCAGGCCCCCGTACGCGGTGCTGGTCAAATCGAATAATCGGTTGAACCGCGTGAAGAACCACCCGGAGCAGTTGGCAGCGAACTTAGCCAACCCACGTTTTTTCGTATTGGGTGGCTGCAACAGCAGCGCGCACAACGCGGGGCTGAGCGTCAACGAGACGAACGTCGAGATCGCGGTCGAAATCGCGATCGTCAAGGCGAACTGTTGATAGAACTGACCGCTGATGCTCGGCACGAACACCGTCGGCACGAACACGGCGATCAGCACCAACGTCGTGGCGATCAACGCCGAGCCGACTTCGTCCATCGCCTTGTGGGCGGCCTCGCGGGGTGACAGCCCGTTGCGGATCAGCCGCTCCACGTTCTCGACCACGACGATCGCGTCGTCAACGACGATACCGATCGCCAGCACCAAACCGAATAGCGACAGCGTGTTCAGCGACACGCCGAGAAATTGCATCACCCCGAAGGTGCCGATGAGCGAAATCGGGATCGCGATCACGGGAATGATCGTCGGTCGCCAGCCGTGCAGGAACAGGAACACGGTCAACACCACAAACCCGGTCGTCAGAAACAGGGTGTTGATCACCTCCGCGATCGACTCCTCGACGAAGTCCGTCGGATTGTAGGCGATTTCGTAGTCAATCCCTTCCGGAAAATCTTCGCTCAGGTCCACCATCAACTGCTTGACTTCCCGCGCGGTATCGACCGCGTTGGTCCCGGGACGTTGGTAGACCAGAATGGCAACCGCTTTCTTGCCATCCAAGTAGCTGCGGCGAGCGTACTCCTGGGCCCCCAACTCGATGCGTGCCACGTCGCTGAGCCGGGTGATGCGTCCGTCCTCGCCCCGCTTGACGATGATGTCGCGAAAGTCTTCCTGCGTCAGCAACCGGCCTTGTGTCGTCACGTTCAACTGGAACGCACCGGTCTCGTCGTTCGGCGGCTGGCCGATCACGCCGGCCGCGACCTGAACGTTCTGTTCGCGAATCGCGTTCACCACGTCGCCGGCCGTCAGGTTGACGTGCAACATCTTCTCGATATCGAGCCAGACCCGCATCGCGTACTCGTCGCCGCCGGCGACGCGGATGTCACCGACACCGTCCAGTCGCATCAACGCGTCACGCACTCGTAGGAAAGCGAAGTTGCCGATGTAGAGCTGATCCCGGCTGCTGTCCGGCGAGTTGAGGTGCACAACCATCAACATGTCAGGGATCTGCTTCCGCGTCGTCACCCCGATCTGGCGAACCTGCTCGGGCAAGCGGGATTCGGCGATCGCCACCCGGTTTTGGACCAACACCTGAGCGATGTCGAGGTCGGTCCCGAGCTTGAACGTGATCGTCAACTGCATGGTGCCGTCGGAACTCGACGACGACTCCATGTACAGCATGTTGTCGACTCCGTTCATCTCCTGCTCGATCGGCGTCGCCACGGTGTCGGCGATCACTTGCGGCGTCGCGCCGGGATAGCTGGCTTGGACGACCACCGTCGGAGGCGCGACCGGCGGGTATTGCGACACCGGGAGGGTGAAGTACGTGATCCCACCCACCAGGACGATCAGGAACGAGAGTACCGACGCGAAGATCGGGCGTTCGATGAAGAAATGCGGGAACTTCACGAACGTTCCTCCGGACGAGCGATGATCGGCCGGCTCGGCTCGGCAGGGTCAGGCAGCGTTAGCCTGGTCGCCGCCGCGGGGTGCTCGGCGTCGTCCGCCGGTTCGTGGCCCGCAGGCCGAAGGTCCGGAAGCACCGCCGGCTGCTCCGGGGTGGTGCCGGGGCGTTGGTACACCGCATGCCTGCCGGACGGCGGCGTGATCCAATCTTCACGAGGAACCGGCTGGTAGTCGTCCGGCAAGCCGTCATCGACAACTCGGATCTCGCCGGGCTTGGCCACGACCGTTAAACCTGGCCGCGACTGCAACAACCCTTCGATCACCACCCATTCGTCGCCGGTTAGCCCTTCGGCGATCACCCGCAAGCCATCCACGATCGGGCCGGTGCGGACGGTGCGGCGCTCGATCACGTCGTCGACCACGATGAAGACGAATTGCGACGACTGGTCGGTGCCGAGTGCCGCGTCGGGTATCAGTACCGTTTGCCGCGGCGCACTGCCGGGGATGCGAATCCTGGCGAACATGCCCGGCAACAACACCTGATCGTCATTGCGAAAAATGCAGCGGGCACGCATCGTCGCGGTGTCGGTGTCGAACCGATTGTCGACAAAGTCCATGTGCCCCTGGTGCGGGAAACCCTGCTCGTCGATCAGCCCCAAAAAGACGGGATTTTTGGCCACCCGCGAACTTTCTCGGCCGCCGGCCTGGGCCAGCCGGATGTACTTCAGCACGTCCTGCTCGTTGGCGTCGAAGGTGCAGTAGATGGGTGACACCGACGTGATCGTGGTCAGCAGCGTGGAAGTCGCCGAACCACCGTTGATCAAATTCCCTTCGGTTACGGACTGGCGGCTGATGCGGCCGGAAACGGGGGACTCGATGCGGGTGTACTGGACATTCAAATCGGCCGCTTCGACCCGTGCTTCAGCCAGCTCGATCGCCGATTCGGCAGTCACGATTTCGGCTTCCGCCGAGCTGATTCGCGCTTCGCTCGCCTCCCGATCGGCTTGAGCTTGCAGTAGCTCCGCTTCGCGCTCGTCGACCTCTTCCTGAGACGTGGCTTGACGCTCCAGCAGTTGCCGAGAACGTTCGACACGGAGCTTAGCCAGTTGCAGCCTGGCGTCGGTTTGCAACTGCTGCGCCTTCGCCTCCAGCAATTGAGAGTGGGTTTGCCGCAGTTGGGACTGGGCTTGCCGCACCATCGCCTGGGCCGCTGACAATTCGGCGTCGTACGGACGCGGGTCGATCACGAACAACAGATCGCCGACTTCGACCACTTGGCCTTCGACGAAGTGGGCCGACTGCAGGTAGCCGCTGACACGGGCCCGTACCTCGACAAAATCGATCGCCTCCAACCGGCCGGTGTAAGCGTCCCACTCGACGGCCTGCTTGACGTGCGGTTGGGCGACCACGACGGTCGGTGGAGGAGGCGGGGGCTGGTCGTCCTGGACCGGACCGCAGCCTACGAGCAGAAAAAGTGCGACGGTCGCAGTACAAATCGCCCGCTGGGGGCGGTGGGGAATACCGGGCTCTCGTTCGTCACCGGGGGACTGGTCGCCAGTGGCATCGGCCCGCGTGTTCGGCTTGCCGAGGACGGCTGCCTCGCTCGGCAGTGGTTCCGCAGCCAAGCGGTGGGGGCGATTGGTGGCTTCGGTGGATGACATTGTCATGCTGGGTGATGGGTGGCGATCGAGACCCGCGTCTTGTCTAGCAAGCCGATCAACGTTTGCACTTCGGCGGGCTTCAGTTTGCTCAGCAACCGCTGCTCCAACTCCTCTAAAGGCTTCATGGTTTCCTCCGTCAATCGCTTGCCTTTGTCGGTGATGTGGACGCGAACGACCCGGCGGTCATCCGTGGACCGTTCGCGTTGCACCAACCCCTGCTGCTCGAGGTGGTCGACGAGCGAGGTGATCGCGGGCACGACCTGCAACATCCGCTCACCCATTTCGCCACAAGCCAACGGACGCTCGGCCAACACGAGGTTTCGCAACAGGTTGAATCGGGACAGGGTCAGTCCATGCTCGCGAAACAATCGCTCCAACCGGTTTTCCAGTTGATCTCCGATCCGCAACAGGTTGAGGATCGCTTCCTGCTGCGGAGACCTGAACGGCACCGGCCTGAGCAGTTCTTCATGCAATTTCATCACGCCGCTTCGCTCCGCCAGGAGAAATGCCGACAATTGGTTCATTAATAAAATACTTCTTAATCGAATAGATATCAAGCGAGGAACCGCGGACCGAGATCTGCCCGCGGTGGTCTTGGTCCATGGCGGTGGCGGAACTGCGTTTCGCGAGTGGGTGGAGTTGTGGGCCCGCCGGGGTTACGCGGCGATCGCGATGGACCTGGCCGGGCAGCGTCCGATCGAAGGCCAAAACCCTCATCTGGCCGCGAATCGACAACGGCTGTCGGACGGCGGCCCGAACCAGGGGGATGACGAGAAGTTCGGCGCGATCGACAAAGCGGTGGGCGAGCAGTGGAGCTACCATGCGGTCGCAAACGTGATCCGGGCCCATTCGCTGATCCGAAGCTTTCCCGAAGTGAACCGGGACCGAACGGCGATCACCGGCATCAGTTGGGGAGGTTACCTGACGTGCATCGTCGCCGGCCTCGACAATCGGTTTGCGGCAGCCGTGCCGGTCTATGGCTGCGGCTTCTTGCACGAAAACAGCGTTTGGCGGGCCCGACTGGCAAGCATGCCCGCCGGGCAGCGTCAGCGGTGGGTCCGGCTCTGGGATCCGTCCGGTTATTTGCCGGCTGTCACGCTGCCGATCCTGTTCATCAACGGCACGAACGATTTCGCCTATCCGCTGGACAGTTACCTGAAGAGCTATCACGCCGTGCGTCCCGCGACGCCTGGGGGCAAACAGATTCGTGTCACCGTGAACATGCCGCATGGCCATCAGGCCGGCTGGGCACCGGACGAGATCGACGCGTTCATCGGCCATCACCTGTTGGGGCATCCGCCCCTGCCCAGTGTCGGAGAGCCGATGAAGCGAGCTGGCATCGTCACGTTGAGCTGGGAAGGCCCCTCCGCTTTGAGCAGCGCGACGCTCCATTTCACGACGGATGATGACGCGATCAACCAGCGGATCTGGCATGATCGGGAGGCGACGATCGATGGCACAGAAATTCGTGTTGAAGGGCCGCCGGACGGCGCGACCGCCTGGTTCATCACCGTGCAGGATGAGCGGGGCCTGGTCGTCAGCAGTGTCGTCTTGATGCGTTAGGCGTTGGGGGCGGACACCGACGTCGTCCGCCGCTGATCGCTGGCGGCCACGAGCCGTTGAAGTTTCCATGGCCACGTTGCCGCTGCGGTCGAGCGACGAACGCGGCTTGAGTTGCGGACAACTTGCGAAGTCGCCTGTTCACCCCGCACAGCGAGGCCTCGAATGCCGAGGTGCCGGACCGCAGGTTAAGATGGAGCGGTACCGTTCGCGTCACAGTGATCGCCCCTCCGCCCCGACCGGCCGCGATCATCCTTCCCACCCACTCTCTCCGGTAGCCGACTTGATGTTCGATTCCTCACAATGCTTCCCGACTATTCGGGCACGCGCAATCGATCCGGCGAAATCGAGTTGCTCGCTCGCTCTGATCCCGATTCTCCTAGGCTGCTTCGTTTGGGGCGGTCACCATTGCGAGGCGGCGGAATTGCGTGCCGGGGTCGCGAAGGTCGACATTACCGATCGCGAGGCCGGGCCGGTGAATGACCCGCTGTACGCGAAGGCGCTGGTGTTGCGGTCGGATGCCGAAACGTTGGTGATGATCACCGTCGATGCCGTGGCGATCGGCGAGATCGGCCGGATCGGGAACGACTACCTCGCGACAGTACGCGATCGCTTGCAAGCGGAACTCGGAATCCCCTCTGAGAACGTGTTCGTCAATGCCAGCCACTGTCATGGGATCGTCCGCACAGATATCGCCGACCTGACGGTGGAAGCAGTTCACGCTGCGGCACAGGACTTGGAACCGGTCCTCGTGGGGTCCGGGATCGGTCACGAGGATCGGATCATGGAAAACCGACGACTGCTGTTGAAGAGCGGACGAACCATCGACGTCCGCCACGCCTACTCGTTGCCGCCGGATGATGAGGTTGCCGAAGTCGGTAAGATCGATCCCCAAATCGGCGTGCTGAGGATCGATCGCCAAGACGGCACGCCGTTGGCGGTCGTCTACAACTTCGCCTGCCATCCGATCCAAGGTGTCCCCGGTGGTGGCAACACGGCAGACATCACCGGATTCGCGTCACAGGTCATCGAGGAGAACCTCGGTTCGGGGGCGCTCGCCCTATTTGTTCAGGGCTGTGGGGGGGACATCAACCCCGCCCACTACAAGGTCGTCGATCGGCCGCGGAGCGCCGAACCGCTCGGTAACCTGCTCGGACTGAGCGTATTGAAAGCGGTCCGAGCGATCGAGTGTCGCGATGCCCAACGGCTAGCGGTCATCAACGAAACGCTCACATTGCCCAGAATCGATTCTTCGCAGCGAATCTTTACGATGGAGGCGGAGCAGCAACGGTTGCTGGGATCGCTGCGTGGGACGACGCTCGATTTCAAAACGTTTCTCCAATTGCAAGCCAGGTACGAATTGGCCCGCGAGTTTCCGTCGGGACCGGCTCATCGGTACCTGCACGAACAAGCGCTCGGCCGCGAGGAATTGGCGGTTCTCGATGCGGAGAACCGCCGCCAATTGCAGGCGTACGCACGTAACGTTCTTGTGATGGAAGAATTGACCCGTCTGCAAACGAACTTGGCACTGTTGAAGAAACATCACGCCAGTTTGGTCGCGGCCGGCAAACGGACGATCGACGTAGAACTGATGGCGATTCGTGTCGGCGACTTTGTGCTGACCAGCTTTCCCGGCGAGCTGACGGTCGAGATCGGCCTGAACGTGAAACGGCTGTCGCCGCATCAGCCGACCTTCGTCGCGGGCTACACGAACGGCTACATCTACTACTGCCCGACGGCGGAGCAGATGGCGAATATCGGCAACGCGCAAGAAGACAGCGATTGCCTGCTGGCGCCGCAGTGGCAGGCGATCTACGAAACGAAGGTCGTCGAGTTGCTGAACCGACTGTGACGCGGGCCCACGAGTGCAGCAATCCGATCGCCGGGCCCGAACCTTGACGGCCGAATGGGTGCCTGACCGCCCGTCGACGGGTGATTCGCCTGATCAAGTGCGGACGGTGACGCGACCCGCGGCATGGACTATCCTGACGCTGACGATCCCCCGGCGCAGATTCCCATCAACATCGCCTCTCAAACGAACCCACGGAGACCGCCCATGCCTCGCTTCTCATTCAACGTTTTGCTTTTGGTCGGCTTGCTAGTCGGCCCTGCCGTGCTCGCTGAGGAAGCCCCTTCCACGGTGCCCGCGGAGCCGGCCGGGATGAAGTCGCTGTTCAACGGCAAAGACTTGTCAGGGTGGGACGGTGACCCGCGTTTGTGGAGCGTCAGAGACGGCGTGATCCGAGGCGAGACGACCGAAGACAAGCCCGCGATGGGAAACACCTTCTTGATCTGGCAGGGCGGTAACCCCAAAGACTTCGATTTCCGGCTCTCGTTTCGCTGCAACGCGGTGAATAATTCAGGCATCCAGTATCGCTCCAAGCACATCACCGACGGGAACGTCCGCAACGCATGGGTGGTTCGCGGGTATCAGCACGAAGTTCGGAATGAAAACAAATTCCCCAACGTCTCGGCCTTCATTTACGACGAAGGCGGTCGCCGCGGGCGGATCTGTTTGGTCGGCGAGGTCGCGACTTGGGACAGCGACGGCAAGAAGGTGCTGCGGTCCGACCTGATCGACGAAGCCGGTTTCCAAGAACTGTTCCGGCTCGACGATTGGAACGATGTGGCGATCATCGCGCGCGGCAATCGGATCCTGCATTATCTGAACGGCCGTCTGATCCTCGACTTCACCGACAACGATCCGGAGCGAGCCCTGTCGGAGGGTGTACTGGCCTTCCAATTGCACGCCGGTAAGCCGATGTGGGCAGAGTTCAAGAACGTTCGGTTGGCGGAGCTTTCACAGTAAGCTGACGGTAGCATCGGACGTTTAGGCTACGGCCTGAGCGGCGTCGATTTTGCCAAGTCCGACGTACCGACCACGAGACTGAACGCCTTGTGGCTTGTTCCCTCGTCGCACCGGGCTTCGACGGCCTAGGCGAACATTGTCCGTCTTATCCTCAGCGATATCGGGATTCCGCCTGGGAGCCCGAAAGACCTGTTTTTTCCGAATTCCAGACCTCCACCGAGACGATCCGATGCCCCGCCTAGCTCCGATCGGGATGGCACTCTGCACCATGGTTTCTGCCATGACCCTCGCTTTCGCAGACGACGGCACGACACAACCCGGCGGTTTTGATCGGCCGGCCGGGGAGGCCCACCAAGGACGCAGCATCGCCTACGCCCGTGAAGGAATGGTCGCGACCAGCCACCCGACGGCCGTGCAGGCCGGTTTGGATGTGCTCCGTGCGGGCGGGAATGCTGTCGATGCGGCGATCGCTGCCAACGCGATGTTGGGCGTGGTCGAGCCGATGAGTTGTGGCATCGGCGGTGATCTGTTTTGCATCTACTGGGACAACAAGACGCAGCAGATCCACGGCCTGAACGCCAGCGGACGGAGCCCCGCCGCGTTGAACCGTCAGGTGTTTGCCGATCAGGGTCTGGAGCAGATTCCTGATATCGGCATTTTGTCATGGAGCGTTCCCGGTTGCGTCGACGGTTGGAGCGAACTCAGCCGGCGATTCGGCAGCAAGCCGTTGGCAGAACTGCTCGCCGCCTCGATCGAAACGGCGGAAGCGGGGTTTCCGGTCAGCGAAGTCATCGCGGGTTATTGGAAGGCTGGCGAGGAGTCGCTGAGCCAATACCCCGATTCTGTGGCGACCTATCTTTTGGACGGGCAGGCACCACGGGCGGGCGAAATTTTTGCGAACCCACGCTTAGCGGCTAGCTACCGAGCGATCGCCAGCGACGGGGCGGACGCATTTTACCACGGCGAGATCGCCCGACGGATCGTCGACTACAGCCGGCAACACGGCGGCTACTTGTCGCTTGCAGATTTCGCCGAACACCGATCGGACTGGACCGATCCGGTGATGACCGATTATCGCGGGCACGAGGTTTGGGAGTTGCCGCCCAACGGCCAGGGAATCGCCGCGCTACAGATGTTGAACCTGCTCGAACGGCATGACCTGAAGTCGCTCGGCCCCAACCATCCGGACTACTTGCACCTGCTGATCGAAGCCAAGAAGTTGGCCTTCGCCGATCGGGCAAAGTTCTACTCCGACCCGGACTTCAACCGCTTGCCGATCGCGGAGCTGATTTCAAAGGAGTACGCTCAACGACAAGCGGCCCGAATTCGGCTCGACCGGGCGGCCGACGACGTGCCGGCCGGAGACCCCCGCTTGTCTCACGGCGACACGGTCTACTTGACCGTCGTCGACAGCGACCGGAACTGCTGTTCCTTGATCCAGAGCATCTATTACGGATTCGGATCGAAAGAGGTCCCCGGAGATGTCGGATTCGTGATGCAGAATCGCGGGGCATTGTTCGCCCTGGACGACGGGCACCTGAATCGGCTGGAGCCGAAAAAGCGTCCTTTTCATACCATCATTCCCGCGATGGTGACGCGTGAAGGCCGCCCCTGGTTTTGTTTCGGGGTGATGGGGGGAGACATGCAACCGCAGGGGCACGTGCAGATTCTGGCAAACCTGATCGACTTTGGCATGAACGTCCAAGCGGCCGGCGACGCCGCGCGAATCCAGCACATCGGCAGCGCCACGCCGACCGGAGTGGCGGCTGACGGCGGGGGGACGGTGTTGGTCGAACCGGGAATCTCGGCTGAAACCGTGGCGGCACTAGAAGCCAAGGGGCACCGCATCCGCCAGGCTCGCGGAGGCAGCTTCGGCGGCTATCAAGGGATCCTGATCGATCCGGAAACGGGCGTATTGCAGGGCGGCACGGAGTCCCGCAAGGACGGGATCGCACTCGGCTATTGAGGACTTTTGGAACGCCGATTGGGCAGTCGTTCACGCTCCCCGTACGCGGCCGCATCCGAACGGGAAAACGCACTCGCTACTTGGACGTTGCCCACCGACAGATGGACTAGGAATTTCACCGATTGCGAAAGGATATGGTCGGAGTGGAGATCCCGAAGGCCCCCCATGTCCTGTTCGGCCGACAGGCGAGCGTCAGGGCGATCAACCGGTCGAGGACGTGATTCATTTATCCTCGGTCAACGCTTTGCTCACGCGTTGAAAGCCGAGCTTGAGTTCGTCAGCTAGCAGTCGAAGTGCGTCGACGGAGTTGTGGGAAGTTTCGGAGACCGCTTTCGTCACCGGCTCGTAATGGTCACTCAATTGGTCGCATTTCTGCGACAAGCGATCGTACTCAGCACGAGCTTCCATCCCGGCCAAGTGCATTTGCAATCGCAATTCGTCCCGTTGCCGTTTCAGTTCGCCCATGAGTGTTTCAAGAGCGGATTTAGCCTCTGACATACGACGTTTCTCCAGCGTATCGAGTTCGAACTTGGTTTCGCCCGGCAACCGCCACTTGAATCGTGGGCCGGCTTCGATTTCCAGTTCCGTCGATTCTACCGCCCAGGACAAGCCACATGTCGCGGCAAGCGTCTCGGCCCGATGGCCATGTCAACCCGGCTGGTTTGTCCGGTGTCGCGGACGAAGCGTCATGGCTTGGTCCGTCGCCCTCTTTGTCCCGCCTCATCCGCCCTCGCCGGCAGGGCCGATGGCGGGAATCGGCTACAGCAACGAATAAATCATGATCTGAATGAGGATCGCGATCGCGGCACCCCACTTCAGGTTTTCATCGAATCGCTTAGCGCCGCCGGGGGGCTGAGTCGCCTTTGCGGGCAGCCATAAGACCCAAATCAGCAAGCCGACGAGTAGGGCGACAAACAGCCCACGAACCGCCGACAACGGGATCGCCAGCAACCCTTCACGCAGGGCATCGCCGAAGGCATGGAGCGGTGTCATGAGGATTCTCCCGAAGCCGCGCGGGACGAGGCGTTTCGGCCCCGCGAGTCGAAACGGAAGACGTAGCGAAGTTTCTCGGGCGGGTCGGGTGGACTCAGCAGACTGATCGTGACCAGCACCGTGGCGGTGACCAGAAATGACCAGATCGAGAAATACAGGAACGGGTCTTGGATCCGAAACAACGGCTCCCATCCGAGCGTCCGAAAAACTGCGGGTTGATTCAACGCGTACAAGGAAATCGCTGTCGAGATCCCGCACAGCAGAGCGATCAGAGCGGCTTTGCCCGTGGCGCGGTACCACAAAATCCCCAGCAACAGGACGGCGAAAGTCGGCCCTTGAAAGAAAGCCATCAGGGTTTGAAAAATCGCATAGATCCCCGATTGCTCACTCATTCGCGTCAACAGCAAGGCGAAGACGAGTGCCCAGACGCCCAACGCGACGGTCGTACCGCGGCCGATTCGCAGCAGACTTTCGTCAGAAACGTCGGGGCGAATGAACCGCTTGTACAGGTCATGCGAGACGATCGTGGCTGCGGAGTTGAGATAGGAGTCGATGCTCGACATCAGGGCGGCTAAAAACGCGGCGACAAATAGGCCCCGCAAACCTGCCGGCAGGAGCTCGCCCACCAGTCGGGGGATCGCCGCGTCGCCGTCGCGGAGGTCGGGGATCAAGGCCAAGGCGATCAATCCGGGAATGGCAACGATCAGCGGAATCAGATTCTTGAGCAACGCCCCCCAGACGTACGACGCCTTCGCTTCGAACTCGCTGCGGGCACTCAACGAGCGTTGCACGATCGCTTGGTTGCCAATCCAGTAGGCCGGGCTAAGGATCAGCGTCAGCCCGAACAGGATCCCCGGCCACGGGAAAGGGGTTTGCGTGTCGACCGGCAGGATCAAGGAGGTTCGTGACGGGGGATCGATCGGCGCCGGGTCGGAACCGCGAGTCGCCTGCTGCGGCAGCGGGAGGGAAGCGTCTGCCGAGACGCCTGCCACGATGCTCGCTTCGCGGTTCTCCACCTCGCGCAATCGCTCCCGCAACTCCCCGATCCCACCGACTCGGACGATTCCGAGGACGAGGATCAGCAAGCAACCGAAGATCATCACCGCGCATTGCAGCGTGTCCGTATAAACGACCGCCGCCATGCCGCCCACGAACGTGTAGCCGCCAACCAACAGGGCCGTTCCGATGATGCACGCTTCCGCGTTCCAGCCGAAGACCGCTGACATCATTTTGGCGGAGGCCAGCAGCATGATCCCCAGGTTGCAGGCCATGAAGATCAGCCAGCAAGCGGCGGTCACGGAGCGGACTCCGGCGTTGTAGCGTCGTTCCAAAAATTCCGGGACCGTGTACACGCCGGAGCGGTAGAAAAATGGGATGAACACGAACGCGCCAACGATCATGGCCGGGACACAGCCGATCCATTCGAAGTTGGCGACCGCCAGACCGTATGAATAAGCGGCACCACCGACGCCGATGATGTCGGTGCCGCCGATGTCGGTCGCAACCAGCGACATCCCGACCGCCCACCAGGGCAGACGTCGGCCGCCCAAAAAGAAGTCGGCTCCCGTTTTTAGCCGCCAACCGATCGCCAGTCCGATCCCGAGCGTGATCAACAGGTAGACGAGGATGACGGCATAGTCGGGAAAGGTCAGAACATTCGTGGCGGCGATCAGCATGAGAGCCCTTTCGACGTCGGATCGCCGAGCGTGGGGAAGACTGCTTGAACGTGCGGCAAGGATGGCAAGCCCAGCGCGGTCGGGACGCCGTGCGGCGGTGGCCGTGAATCCGGTTTCACGCCGGGTCGGCCCGGTCGATCGGCAATTTAACAGATCCGCACCGACTCGAGCATAACCGCCGAAAGCGGGCCCCGCTCTCCGTTTTGTGCTTCTGTTTTTCTGTTTTCGGGTGAGGCGATCGAGCTTGTTTCCTACCGGGCATTCGGATACCCTCCGCAAGACGGCGTGCCAACGGCATGGGTGTGGTCGACTTGTAAATCGCCCTCTGACCTTCTCTTGTCTGTGGCCCGTCATGGCCTGTCTGCTGGGTTGCCCATTTGGTGGGCAGGTTCGGCTGGCTTCGACACGGGCCCGAGCGGTGATCGATTCCGGTGGGCACGTCTGTTCGTGTTCCTGGATGTCGCTCGGCGATTTTTCATTTTCGGAAAAGGATTCCCTGATCATGATCTCGCCCTGCTTGGCTCGATTGTCGCGTGTGTTCGTCGGCTTGGTACTGACCATCGGCCTCTCCGGCGGCCGCACGGCATCCGCACAGTCCGCGGAGGAGGCGACGGTCCTGTCGGCGACCCAAGTGCTGTCTCAGGTGATGGCATCGCCAATGAATGGTGTCCCGCAGGCCATGCTCGAAAACGCGCATGGAGTGGCGATCATTCCGAACGTGATTCGGGGCGGCTTCATTGTCGGCGCACGTCACGGACGCGGTTTGCTGTTTGTCCGAGAACCCGACGGGTCCTGGCGCGCTCCCGTGTTCATCACACTGTCCGGCGGTAACATCGGCTGGCAGGTCGGCGTCCAGTCCTCCGACATTCTGCTGGTTTTTCGAACGCCACGAAGCATTGAAGGGCTGTTATCGGGAAAGCTGACCCTGGGCGCCGACGCCTCGGTCGCGGCCGGGCCGCTCGGTCGACAGGGGGCAGTCGCTACCGACGGAAGGCTGCAGGCGGAAATTTTCTCCTATGCCCGCAGTCGGGGCCTGTTCGCCGGACTGGCGATCGACGGTTCGGTCATTCAAGTGGATTCCCTGGCCACAAACGCCTTCTACCAAAGCGGCATGCCAGGGCAACCTCCCGTGGTCCCGCCATCCGCGGCAAGATTGACTCAAATGGTCGTCAGTTTCGTTGGGCAGCCTCAGCCCGAAATCAATGCGATCCAACATCGACCGCTGCTCGCCCAACCGGATTCTGCGACCGAAGCCGATCTGCTCAGAAACCAATTACTCCAACTGACGCCGCAATTCTTCGCCCTACTCGATCCCTCCTGGCAGGCATTCTTGGCCTTGCCGGAAAGCTTGCGAACGACAACCGGACATCCCGATCCGGGTGTGCTGCAACCGGTTCTCGATCGGTACCAACGGGTCGCGTCCGATCCTCAGTTCCAGCAACTGGCGTCGCGTCCCGAATTTCAGTCGGTTCATGGTTTGCTCAAGCACTACCAGCAGACGTTGGTTGCCAAGTCCGCACCGCTGCTCTTGCCGCCGCCGCCGGGCTGATTGGGCCAAGGAAAAAGGATGCCGAGGCAACTCGGCACGACGATCCGGCGAGATTACCCTTGCCACCAACAACAGCCTCGGCTAATTGCCAACTGCCGCTTGACGGCGGCACGCACGCCAGGCAACGGCGTCCAAGCCGCCTCCGCTACCGGGCGTTCGGGAAAAGGATCCGCCCTCACTTGGCAGATAGGTACAATAGGGGGACCGTCACTCCGGCTTGCCCCGCTGCCAGCCTCTACCCCCGGGCCGATCCGCCCACTGACATGAGGCCGATCCGCCCACTGACATGAGGCCTTCGGCAGCGACCGGCAATCCCGAAGCGGCGTTCCGTTGGCCTGCTGCGAGCCAGAAACGCTTGCCGCCGCACATCGCCCGTTGACGATGCCCCCGCGGCGGGTTAGCGCCGATTCGCTGCGCCAGAGGCCAAGAATCGCCCGCCCGCCTCCATCAGAGAAAAACCCCCATGAAGATCGCAAAATACTCTCCTGGTGCGATGATGAGCGTCGCGACGCTGTTCATCGCTTGCCTGACTCACGCACAGGACAAATCGCCCCTCGTTAGGGACGGTTCGCCGCAGGCCGATGATAAATCGCTCGGGACCGAAAAAGCGGAGGCCAACATGAAATGCCCCGTGATCGGTGGGCCCCACCGTCCCGCATCGGAACGCCACACCGCGATCGGCGGCTATTCGAATCGTGATTGGTGGCCCGACCTGCTGAATCTGCAAATCCTTCACCAGAATTCGCCCATGAGCAACCCGCTCGGTGCGGATTTCATTTACGCGAACGAGTTTCAAAAACTCGACCTCGACGCGGTGAAGAAGGACATCGAAGAACTGATGACGACGTCCCAAGACTGGTGGCCAGCCGACTACGGCCACTACGGGCCGCTCTTCATCCGCATGGCCTGGCACAGCGCCGGGACGTATCGCATCTCGGACGGTCGCGGCGGAGCGGGGTCTGGTTCACAGCGTTTAGCCCCACTCAGCAGTTGGCCCGACAACGCGAACCTCGATAAGGCGAGGCGATTGCTTTGGCCGATCAAGCAAAAGTATGGCCAAAAAATTTCTTGGGCCGACCTGATGGTCCTGACGGGCAACGTCGCTCTGGAGTCGATGGGCTTCAAAACAGCCGGATTCGCGGGCGGCCGTGTTGACGTCTGGGAACCCGAAATCGATATCTATTGGGGCCCCGAAAGCGAGTGGTTGGGTGATAATCGATACACGGACGATCGTGAACTCGAGAACCCGCTCGCGGCCGTCCAAATGGGGCTGATCTACGTCAACCCGGAAGGCCCGAATGGCAAACCGGACCCGCTCGCCGCGGCAAAGGATATCCGGGAAACCTTCGCCCGCATGGCGATGAATGATGAAGAAACCGTCGCCCTGATCGCAGGCGGCCACACCTTCGGGAAAGCCCACGGTGCTGCCGATCCGAGCAAATTCGTCGGTCCCGAACCGGCTGCCGCCGGGATCGAAGAGCAAGACCTCGGCTGGAAAAATTCGTTCGGCAAGGGCAAGGCCGGTGACACGATCACCAGCGGACTGGAAGGCGCTTGGACCTCGACCCCCACGATGTGGTCCAACGGCTACTTCGACAACCTCTTTGACTATGAGTGGGAACTGGTCAAAAGCCCCGCTGGTGCGTGGCAATGGGTGCCGAAAGATGGCGCCGCGAAGGATGCCGTTCCGGATGCACACGATCCTTCCAAACGCCACGCCCCGATCATGTTCACGACCGATCTGGCGTTGAAAATGGATCCGGCTTACGGCCCGATTTCGAAACGGTTTCACGAGAACCCCGACGAGTTCGCAGACGCGTTCGCGAAGGCCTGGTACAAGCTGACTCACCGCGACATGGGCCCGCTTTCGCGGTATCTCGGCCCGGCAGTTGCCGAACCGCAGATCTGGCAAGACCCCGTGCCCGAAGTCGATCATGGGCTGGTCGGTGATCGCGATATCGCGAACCTCAAGACCAAACTCCTCGAATCGAAGCTAACCGTCTCGCAGTTGGCCCAAACCGCCTGGGCGTCGGCGTCCACTTTCCGTGGTACCGACAACCGTGGCGGTGCCAACGGCGCTCGTATCCGCCTAGCGCCTCAGAAGGACTGGGAAGTCAACCAACCGGCCGAACTCGCCAAAGTCCTGAAGACACTCGAGAAGATCCAGACGGATTTCAACGCCGGACGGACGGACGACACACGGGTCTCACTCGCGGACCTGATCGTGCTGGGTGGTAATGCGGCTGTCGAAGAAGCAGCCAGGAAGGCCGGATTCGATGTCCAAATCCCGTTTTCACCCGGACGCACGGACGCTTCTGCAGAACAGACCGACGTGGAAGCGTTTGCCGTGCTGGAGCCGACCACCGACGGGTTCCGTAACTTCTTCGGTCACAAACATGACCGCCCCGCGGAAGAATTGTTGATCGATCGGGCCCACCTGCTGACGCTCACGGCACCGGAGATGACGGTTCTCGTCGGCGGCTTGCGGGTTCTGAATTTGAACTCAGGATTCCCGCAACTCGGCGTCTTCACCGAGCGACCGGGGACGTTGACCAATGACTTCTTCGTGAATCTCTTGGACATGAGCACGCAATGGCAAAAATCCCCCGTTTGCGAGCACTTCTTCGAGGGACGCGACCGCGAAACGGGAGAGTTGAAATGGACCGGCAGCCGGGTCGACCTCGTCTTCGGCTCGAACTCGCAACTGCGGGCGATCGCGGAGACGTACGCGTCAGATGATGCCCAGTCGAAATTCGTGCATGACTTCGCTGCGGCCTGGACCAAGGTGATGAATCTCGATCGCTTCGACCTCGAACCGGCCCAGCGAAACGTCTCGGAAGGCGTATCCGTAACCCAACGCTAGGCACCGGTTCGTCGACGCAAACGCGCCGACGGGTGGATGTTCCCCTCCTCGTTCCGTGAGCATGGAACGAGGAGGAGCGGCTCGGTCGGATATCCAAAAGAACCGCCTTCCTGAGCGGCTTTGATATCACCGGAAACCCAGTCGAAACGCCGACCTGGGTCGAAAC
>RECD01000174.1 GCA_007694185.1 Planctomycetaceae bacterium | reverse complement strand
TCGCCCTGGAGGTCTTGCTAGCCCCCATCGAAGACCCCACCGACACCGGCAACGGAACCAACAGCAAAACGCCCTGACCAGCCACCGAGTCGTTACGGTTCCCGCCCAATCACCGAGGCGTCTATCACTGACCAGCCGACACAGAAACGCCAACGAGAGCGAACAAGCCGGCGAAACCGCGGGGGGAATTAGCCACAGAGTTCACAGAGGGCACAGAGGGCACAGAGAAAAACTAGCAGCAGCGTTTCAAGTCGAGTTGTCCAGCTCGATGACGCTCACGAATTCTCCGACAACCAGGATATCCTCGGCATCTTCGGGCGAGATATGGATGCTCTGAAAGGCGCGGTTCAGCGGCTGAAGCTCGATGGAGGTGTGTTCCCAACCTTCGTCCGTTGATTGCTTGGTGGAGTGATAGCGTTTGACGGTGTACCGTCCACCATCCTCGGGATCGGTATGGGTGCTGAGCTGGAACAGCAAGATACGTCCTTCCCGTGATCCGGCGGGACGGGGACGAAACAGACACCACGAGCCCGACGGAATTTTTGGCGTCATCGATTCGCCGCTTACCCGCACGGCGAACATTCCCTTCGCAAGTTTCTGGCCAGGAACAGCGAGCCATCCGATTTCTGCGGGAGCACCGTCATCGCTCCAACCGCCTGCTGCCGCGGTGAGGTCGTAGACCGGCACGTGCGTGGTGTACCTTGCCGACTTCGGCACGTGATTCTCGATGCTCAGTAGCCAATCGTCTGCTGGTTCCGCAGGTTTGCCAATCGTTGCCGTCGGAATGCTGGTCGGCGAAACCTGCCACAGTCCATTTTTGCTCTGGAATTGGACTGTGAAGTCAGTTCCTGGCAAGCCGGCGTCGGGTCCGAACCATTGCCTGAGCAATCTGCCGAGTTGATTCTGTTTCTCGCCCACCGGCGCGGCCACATTGCAGGCGACTTTGACGAGCTTGAACTCCCATTGCTCGCCGTTGGGCAACTGCACCACCGTAGGGCCGATGGGACGGCCAGGCAGCTTTTTCTGATCCGGAAGAAACAGGATGGGACGTCCGCCGGAGTGCGAGACTTTGGCGTCGAAAGCCATTTCACCGATATCGGATTTAGCCAGCCTGCGACTCTTTCCGTAGGCCGCCAGGCGCCAGTCGACGAGCTCTCCTGTTAAGGATTCGAGCGTCGACTTCAAATGCTCGGGACAGGCGATGTTCAACCGAAAGGTGTCGCCTTGCCGCGTGAACCAGGTGGTTCCTTTCTGCGCCGCCAACCAACGGCTGATCGGCCACCTGATCCACCAGTCGATCCACTTGCGATCATCCGCGCCGGCATGATCGATCGCGTGTCCATCGCCTTCCAAGTCACGATGGAGAACTTCGTGACTCTGCATGAATCGTCGACAAGCCTTGCCAAACGCTGTCAGATCGACGCCTGAAAAGAGATCGCCGGAGTCCAACAAGACACGCAGCACGACCATTTTGTAGGACTTGTTCAAGCTGGTCGTTTCGACTGTCGTGAACCAATCGCGAAACTGCTCTACCGTTTCTCGCTCCACGTCATCCAGATCCCCTTCGGCCTGCGCAAAAGCGAACCAACTCCCTTCCGCGGCGCGAATCGTGCGTGGAAGAAAGCCGCGCGTGAAGACTTCGAGCGCCGTCGGGCGGCGGCCGAGGTCATCACGAAGCGCGCGGTAACCGTCGATCGCCGCCGTCCGTCCTTGTGGAAGAAACTGCTTGAGCATGTCCTTCGCATCGAGTTCGACGTCGAGCAAGCACCCTGCCGGCAGGTCGGCCTGCTTGCCGCTGAGCCAATCTTTCAGCGATCGCCATTGATCGATTGGCCCCCGAAGCGATAGCAGATGCACGATCCGCTGCGCGAAGATGCGGTGGTTGCCGACAAAATCGATGACGAGCAACCGTGTTTTCCCCTCGGCAGCCCGCAGGCCACGGCCGAGCTGTTGCAAGAAGATGATCTTCGATTCCGTGGGACGCAGCATGACGATGCGGTCAACCGCAGGAATATCGAGCCCCTCATTGAACATGTCGACGACGCACAACGATCGAAGTTCTCCGGTCCGAAGCCGCTGCAGCGATTCGCCATAGCTGTCGCTCCCCTCGCCCGAAAAAACGGCTGCCGATGAGACTCCCTTGGAGTTCAACCAGTCGCGGGCAAACAACGCATGTCGGCGCGAACAGCAAAAGACGAGCGTCCGATCTGCGGGATGGTCTTGCAGCGCCGCCCACAAGCGGTCCATACGCTCGCTGCGGAGGACGCGTTGTTCCAGTTCCGCAACATCGAAGCGGCCGCCGCGCCAAGGGACTTGCCGGAAGTCGACGGTATCCCGGATGCCGATGTAATGAAACGGAACGAGTGCTTCCTCAGTGATTCCGTCGCCGATGGTGGCCTGATAGGCGAGGTTGTCATCGAAAATCGTGGCGACATCGACGCCGTCGGACCGCTCGGGCGTAGCCGTCAAGCCGATCGCGAAATCACACCGCAACTTGGCGAGAACGCGGCGATAGCTGGGGGCGTGCGCGTGATGAACTTCGTCGATGATCACATAGTCGAAGTGCTGTTCCGCAAGGCTCGCCAATCCCTCGGGGCGGGTGAGTTTTTGGATCGAGGCGACGACGAGATCTCCGGCTATCTCGCTACGATCACCGATGTACCACGCGGTTGTACCCGCTGGGAAATGGTGATCGAGCATCAAAGCCACGCACGCTTCGGCTTGGGCAAGAATGTGTGCCCGGTGAGCAACGACCAACACACGCGGGCGTCGACCGATTTCGCTCCCGAATTGACAGGCGTCGAAAGCCGCGAGCCAAGTCTTTCCCATGCCGGTTGCGACGGCGACCAGTGCGCGTTTGTGTCCCCCGGTTCGCAGGCGTTGCAGCGCCTCCAGAGCGTTGACTTGCCATGCCCTCGGCGAGGGAACCTCGTCCGCATCCACCGACTCGGGCACGAAGTTCGCTAGGCGATACCTGGTTGCCGCGGCCGTGTAGTCGGCCACCAACGTTGGCGTCAACGGTGCGCCGGCCTGCCAGAGTGACTCGAACTCCGTTGCCACCTGGGCGTGCGATGGTTGTTCGTGGGTGCCGGTAGAAAGGAGATTCCATTCCACGCCGCTCTGGAGCGCCGCCCGGGATAGGTTGCTGCTGCCGACAGAAACGAAGACGCTGTCGCCTTCGACGATGTGCCATGCCTTGGGGTGAAATGACGCAGGCCCAGAGGGGAGTGTTGCCGTGAGGATCAGTCGCGCGTGCAGTCGGTGGTCACCAAACGCCTCCAGCGACAAGTCGCACCAATTGAGCAAACGGCGGAGTGCCTTTGCGTCGGAGATGTAGAGATAATCGCTGACCAGGATGCGGATCTGGGCCGCGTTACGCAGTGCGTCAAACAGGCGATCCTCGATCACATTCAGGCCGGACGACTGGACGAAGGACGCCAACACGTCGACGCGGCATGCGCCGGCGATCCGCCAAGACAACTGTTCCCAAAGCGGCGAGGCAGGATGTCCGGTGCTGAGCTGCAAGTGCGAGGCCGGTTCGCTGCTCGTCGGAGACGGGGCCGATGGCTTGAGATAATTCGCCTTCTCGGGGATCACGAAGCGAACGCCGCCACGTGGATCCTCGACGTCGCCGGTGTAGCGAGGAATCACGTGTACGTGCAGGTGGTTGACCGTTTGGCCCGCGGAATCGCCGGCATTGAAACCGACGTTGTAGCCATCTGGCTTTGGCCGCAGATTCGCGTCCAGCAGTTCCTTGACCTCGTTGACGAGCGTCATCACGGCCGATTGTTCCGACGACGTCGCGTCGAACCAGGTCGGGACGAGCCGGCGCGTGATGACCAACGAATGCCCGTTGCTGACGGGAAACCGATCGAAGATCGCGAACGCCTCGGCGTTCGAAGCGATCCAATCGTCAGGCGAAATTGAAAGAAACGGCGAGTCGGTCATGCTGATCCGGGCGAAGGTGCAAGTCGATTCGTCCCCCGTGAACGAACTGCCCGACAGGCAAATTGCGAAACATCGCAGTGCCACAGTTTACCGCCGTAGAACACTGGCGTGCCTACCCGCTTGCTGTTCACGGCTGCACCACAGCCTCCTTGCGAGCCTGACGGCTTTTGCGCCGCTTATCCATCGGACCCACAGTACTCGGCACCCAAAAGACGAGCGGCAAGTTTTTCTGGATCAGGTAATCGGCCAATAAATCCGTTTCATCGGTAAAAGGGCAAGACCGGTTGGCGACAATGATGCATAGTGCTCCAGCACCAACTCTCGTAACTTCGGCAGCGCGATGAGGGTGATTGGAATGTTTGATCGCTCGGCTTCATACTTCGCCTCCTTGGTGAAACCGCCGGTGCTCACATAGAGGCAGCGATCGCCGTTTTGCCGCCCGCCGATGAAGGAGCGGATTTGATCGGAACTGATCCTCGTTCCGACACGATGCTTCACTTCGACGAAGATCCTTGGCTCTTGTAATCCGAGCCCATCCGGTGAGGCAAAGATATCGACGCCACGATCGGGACCTTTGTCCGAAACTTCGGCACGGTAGCCCATCGCCTCCAAAAGCTCTGCGAACAGTTCTTGCAATTGATCCCAGCTAAGTCTCGCGATGGCATCGTCGATTAATTCGTTAGCACGCGCCTCAATGCCTTCAAGCGATTCATTCGCCTCGTCCGCAACCGGTTTGACCTCGGCGCCGACGGTAGCTTGATGCTGCCCTACAGGCGTGGCACGCTGCCATATATTGCGGGCCGCGTCGTCCCGGACAAGGAAAAGTGTCAAGATCGCACCGAGCACATTTTTCGTTGACGCATCGAGCGCATCCCGGTTTACCTGTTTCGTCCAGCGCACCGCGCGAGCCCGAGACAGCTCATGATCGCGATTCCGGACATCGCTTAAAATCTCGCCCAGGAAGTAGAGCCGTTGATTGGGGTCGTACGTCATCACCGCATCGCCAACCGACAGATCTTCGTAAAAACGTTTGACCTGCGAAGTGACGTTGTCAACTTGGCCCTGGCTCAGCCCCGGTGTCGCGGCGGCAATCTGACCGGCAAGCTGGTCGCGATGGATCGGCGACGATACCTCACCGGCCTGGGAGAAACCAATTCCGACGAACCCGGCTTCGATGAAGTCATCGACGAAGGCCGCGTTCTTGCCTGCTCGAACCATCCAGATCGGTTTGTCGCTCATGAGTACCCTCTCTCGCTATCGTTTCGCCCAGACGAACGCTCCAGCTTGAGCCATCCAGGACCTGAACTGTACCGTTAGCTTCCAATGTTGTCGTCGGCCTTGACGGCTACGATCCTCGCGTCTCTTTGAGCGACGTCGCGGGCGCCGCGGGGGCGTTCTGGTTGGGCTTGCAGTGTAGCGAACGGGTCTGCCTGATGAGGGCAGCGGTGACTCCACGTGGGCCCGCCGGCGGGCTTTGTTGGTGGGAATGGCACGTGAGCTTTCGGGCGGCCGATCGTAAGCGCACGAGGGTTCCATCTCGGCGCGGGGGGTGGGCTGGTGGGTTTCTTGCCACGAGCCTAGAGGTCCCCATGGCCCGTAACGTTGACCCCGCCCCGCAAAATCGCTGGTGCATGCTGCTGCGCTTGCAGCCTCAATCCGGACTGACGATCGCAAAGAACTGGCTAAGGCATGACTGCTCCACTGCCGCGTTCTACGCGTGGCGCCGCAGGCTCGCCGTCCAGCCCGGCACGGTCGCCACGACGGCCTCCCTTTCCGTGACGTAAACGCCCAGTCGCACCATGGTGCATCTGGGCGATTGCACTTACCCGGCATACGCCAAATGGGCCGCCAACGAGTTTTTTTGTGGGTAGTGTTGCAAACTAGATCGCGTTTCGACTGTTTCGAGTGTTGCTTCTGTTTCGACGCTGGGGTAGCATGACTTTGTAAAAGCTGCAAGGAGACCTACCATGTCGTCATTGATTCCCGAGAATTTTGAGATGGTTGCTCCGAGCGAGGCCGATGTGGTCCTTGCTCGCGAATCGAGCCGCCTTCTGGCCTCGCGCAAGCTGGGTGCCCAGACGAGCATCCGCCTGCAGGTGCTTGGTGACGGTGAGCCAGCGGAGATCATGACCGTGCCCGCCTCAGCGTTGCGGCTATTCGTGCATCTGCTGACGGAAATGTCGCGGGGTAATGCCGTGACGCTCATCCCCAACCATGCAGAACTGACCACGCAGCAAGCGGCTGACCTGCTGAATGTCTCACGACCCTACGTGGTCAAGTTGCTCCTTGAAGGCAAAATTCCATCCCGGACGGTTGGCAAGTACCGCCGCATCCGTTTCGACGACCTGATGGCGTTTAAAAGGAAGGATGACGAGACCAGGGAAAAAGTGCTCGACCAACTATCGGCTGACGCCCAGGAACTCGAAATGGGCTACTGATGGATCACCCCGTCACCGCCGTATACGACGCCAACATCCTATACCCGGCCCCTCTTCGCGACCTGTTTGTCCGGTTGGCGCATGACGATGGATGACGAAGTCAAGTTATGCTACGTGTGACCTGTTGAAGTGCTTTAAGCATGCCGACAGGTGTCCTTAGGCATAGCAAACAACAGCGTCTGGCCGCGTTTATCGCCAGGTTAGCGGAAGGGCGGAGGCCATCCGGTATTGCCATTGCCGACGTACCGGACGGCTTGCGCCGTGCCGCTAAGAAGATCAACAGTATCGTTTCGGTATAATCCACGAAGCCGGCCAACGGGGTTTCGATTTACGCGTTCAAGTTGTGCGGGATGAAACCTTTTGAAGTGCTTAGCTTCCGATGTTGTCGTCGGCCTTGACGGCTACAAACTCGCGTCAATTTGGGGGACGCCGCGGGGGGCGTTCTGGTTGAACTGGCGGTTGGGGAAGTGGTCTCCCTGGTGAGGGCTGCGGTGACTCCTCGTGGGACCGCCAGCGGGCTTTGTTGGTGGGAACGGCAGGCGAGCTTTCGGGCGGCCGATCGGTTACACTCAGGGAGGTCTGCCGGAGTGGCTTCGATGGAGACGTCCGAGCACTTGGCAATGCGCGGTATGAAGGTTTCCGGTACCTTTTGTGCAAAGCACCCGGAGGGCGAGTTCCTCGCAAAAAGTTCCGGACACTGATTTCCCGCACGATCCTTTTCCGCCGCTCGTTTGCCAAGGGCTTTTTCCGCCCCCCTTCGGTGGGCACTTCGCTGGCGGAGAATCGTCCGCTGCAACCGATCCGCCGAATCGGGCGTTGGATAACGAATGGTCACTCTCGGCGAACGGGTGATCGGGACACACAAGCCGTACACACAAACCTCGCGAGTTGACCGATGACCAAGCTCCGATCCCTGACGCCACGGCGTGCTTTTTTGCGTCGCGGCGGACTGTCCGCCGCCGCCTGCCTCGTCGGCCCGAACCTGTTCCCAAGAAGCCTCTTCGCGAAGGGCTTGTTCGCCGAAGAGTTGATGCGGACGGCGGCGATGACCGAGGGGCCGTTCTACCCCGATCGGCTGCCGCTCGATACCGACAATGACCTGCTGGTGATCAACGATTCGATCACCCCGGCGGTCGGCGAAGTCACCTACCTGAGCGGTCGGGTGTTAAGCCAAGCCGGTTCGCCGGTTCGAAACGCGTTGGTCGAGATCTGGCAAGTCGATCACCATGGCGCCTACATCCACTCCGGCTCTGTCAACCTCGATAAACGTGACCAAAATTTCCAGGGCTACGGCCGCTTTCTGACCGACGGCGAGGGACGCTATTTCTTCCGCACGGTCAAGCCGGTGCCCTACCCGGGCCGAGCTCCCCACATCCACTTCGCGGTCTCACAAGGGAGCAAGCGATTGTTGACGACGCAGTTGCTGGTCAACGGCGAACCGCTGAACGAACGGGACGGGTTGTTGCGCCGGCTCGGGGACGACGACGTCAAGAAAACGGTGCTGACCGATTTCAAGCCGCTGCCGGAATCGAAAATCGGCGAGTTGACCGCCCGCTGGGATATCGTGCTGGGGATGACCCCTTCCGATTCCGACAGTTGACCGAGCCGCCGTCCGCGCAGGCGGCCGGCGACACCGCGCGGGTTGGAACGAGGCGCGGTGACCCCACGCGGGACCACCGGCAGGTTTTTTCATCGAGACATCGAGACATCGCGACCACGGCGTCTCCAGCGGGTCGGCCTTGTTCGATCTCGCGAGGGCCGGTTCATCGCTTCTCCAGCACCCATCCGTAGTGATAGGGGGGCAGGTCGATCTGCTGCGGGATCACCAGTTGAAATCCGGCCTGCTCGGCCCAGGCTCGGCACTGCTCGGGACGCGGGCGAATGTCGATCGACGGCCCACGCGGCGTGGTGGGGTCGTAATTCCAGTGCATGATGCCCAGCCGCCCGCCCGGCGACAGCACACGATACGTTTCTCCGAGCAACCGCTCCGGTTGGTCGCAGTGGAGGAGGTTGAACAGCATCACGTAATCGACGCCGGCGTCGGGTAGGCCCGTGCCGCCGGCAAGAAAGTCTCGCCGTTCGCTGCGGACGTTGCTCAGCCCCGCGTCGAGGGCCTTGCGGGCGGTCGCCGCCACCATGTCGGCCTCGATGTCGAGCGCATGGACGGTGCCCCGCACGAGCCGTGCTGCGGGGATGGTGAACGTGCCGTAGCCGCAGCCGAGGTCCACGGCGTCGCGGCACGATCCGGTCAATCCCAGTTTTGCCAGCGTCTGATCGGGCGAGAAGAAGCCTGACCACATCGACTCATCCGGCATGCCGCTCTCGCGCGCCTTCATGGCTTGTCCTGTCCAGATGATAGAAAACGTTGGGGGCGGGCACGTTGGCGCGGGCCAAGTCGGCCGAGCCATTTAGCAGGAACCGTTGAGTTTCGGCTCAGAATTTGTCGAGCTGTCACGCCGATCGCTAGGTGTTCCGGATCAGACCAGCCCCGTACCCAACGCGATCCCCAGCAGCAACAACATCGCTCCGACCAGGACTTGAATGGCTCGCATGGTCACTTTCTTTACCAACCGTGCCCCGATGAAGGAGCCGACGAAGGCGGCTGCGGTCCCGGCGGCGATCAGCGCCCCGACACTGTACCCATTCTGCGAAACGGCGGCGAACGAACCGCCCAGGAAAGTCGCTCCGTAAACGGTCAGCCGGGCGATATCAACCACCACCGCCGAGACGACCATCGTTCCGATGAAGGCTTCCTTCGGCAATCCCGAGCGGATCAGGAACGCGGTGCGCAACGCCCCTTGGTGACCTGACAGCCCGCCGAAAAAACCGGAAAGCAGGCCCCCGAGTGGGATGTACTTGGGGTCGAACGCCGTCTTCTCGAATTTCGGCATCAGTTCCAGTATGGCGAAGCCGACGATCAGTACGGCGATCACCAGCTTGACGGGTGTGATTTCGTGCGTGCGGTCGCCCAAGCTGTAGGTGGCCACCGGTGCCGCGTCGGACATGAATTCCAGCAATAGCGCTCCCCCGATCGCCGCGACGGCCGCGGGCACCGCGAACCGGAGCACCACCTTCCAGTCGGCGTTTCGCCCCACCAACAAGACTTTGAAGAGGTTGTTGGCCAGATGCACCACCGCCGTGGCCGCGACCGCGACAGGCAACGGGAAGAACAGGGCGAAGGCCGGCATCAGCAGCGTGCCCAAGCCGAAGCCTGAGAACAGCGTCAGTGCCGCCACGACCAACGCCACGACGCAGACGACCATGAATTCCATCGGCGGCGGTCTCGATGATCTTGGGGGCGGCGCTCGGAAGCAATAGGATAGCGGTTTCGCTCGCGATGCGGCTGGGGGCGTTCGGCGCCAGGCCGGGGCGCTGCTGACGCAGGTCGAGCGAAGGGAGCAGGCTTTGAATGCGCCGCAGTGGGTGGCGTGAGGGAGGCACCAAGTTGGGTGGGGGCAGGCGGATGTCAGCGAGGGACGAGACGATGCATCGACGGGCGAGCGAATTGATCGAGACGTTGGGATTGCAGCCTCATCCCGAGGGCGGCTTTTATCGCGAACTGTACCGTTCGGATTCGATGGTCGATCCGGGGGACGGCAGGCCTCCGCGTTCGGCCATGACGCTGATTCATTTCCTGTTGGCGGACAGCATGTTCAGTCGCTGGCACCGCGTGGCGTCGGATGAAGCGTGGCAGTTGGTTGACGGGGCGGGGATCGAACTGTTTGTCGCGGATGCAGAGTTCGAGAGGGTCTCGTGTTGGCCGTTGGGCTCCGCGTCATCCGAGGCGGGGGTGCGGGTGGTGAAAGCGGGCGATTGGCAAGCGGCCAGGTGCGTGGGCGAGTACGGGTTGGTGACTTGCACCGTCAGTCCCGGTTTTGACTTCGCTGACTTCGAGATGATCTCGGACGTCTCGGAAGCTTGTGATCGGCTGCGGCGCCGGCAACCGCAATGGACCTGCCTGATGTGAGTCGCACACGACGCTGGGGAAGCGGTCGGGGATACGGTGGGCATTGTGTTGCTAACCGTTTTTTCGTCGCAAATTGCCGGGCCTTTGGTCCTCGCGGTACCCATTGCCCATCGAACCAGCCTGCTGGGCTGGGCTAGTTATTGGGCCGGTGTCGTTTGGCAAAACAGACGCTGGCGTCTGGGCGAGTTCATCGCCAGGTTAGCGGAAGGGCGCGAGCCGTCCGGTCTTGCCATCGCCGACGGACCGGACGGCTTGCGCCGTGCCGCTAAGTGCGTCAACAGCCGACGGCTCGACCGTTTGCGAGCTTGCTCTATCCCAAAGGCGTCGCGGGTGCATTGCTCGATGCGGCGTTCGATTCGCTGGGGAGATGCGGGCGTGTGATGGGCTCTTGAGAAAAAGATCGAACCCGCGTCGGCGGCTCGCCGCGCTGGCCGCAGTAGGGCCAACAACCGGCGGGGTTGGGTGAGTGTCGCGTTCTGTATCAGCGCCCTGGTCGTTGTGTTAATCTGATTCCTAGCGTCGGTTCCTGTTACGGTGTTTGGTGGCGAACCAAAAACGCTCATCGGACTGCGACTCCGTTTCAAGCCAATGCCGATTTTATCGACCCGCCGAAGGGGGCCGACGGAAACGCGACCAGCCGGAACGGGCCGCTTCCATTCGCCGGTTGAGCCGGCACTCATCCACCGTATCGCCATTTAACTTTTCAATACTCGGAGACTTCTCGATGAACCGGCAACCCATGGCTTTTCTGGTTTACGCGGCGGTCGCGCTCGCGGCCTTCACCCACCTCGGCCACGCCTCGGCTCAAGATGGAGCAGCCACTCCGGCAATATCCGTGGAAAGGATCCCGGCCGACGCCTTGGCCGCCATGGTGATCTTTCCGCAAGAGATCCTTTCGGCTCCCGAGATGAAGATGATGCCGATCGAGATTGCCGACGCCTGGATGATCGAGAACATCGGAGTCGGCTTGAGCGGCATCGAGTCGTTGACCGGGGTGGTTGGCACGCCCGGCCCGACGGGGCTCGAGTACGGCGTCTGGATTCGACTCAAGCAAGATCTGGATGCCAAAAGGTTGAATCGGGAGCGGTTTGCCGGACCGGCGGAGCAGGTCGGCGGCCACATGGCGATTCCCTTGGCCGATTTGCCGGGGGCCTATTTACACCGCGTCGATCCACGCACCTACGTCGTCGCTACCGGCGAGTTTTTGGGGGCGATGCTGACGCCGAGCAGCAAACCGGGGCCGCTCGCACAATTCGTCGCGTCGCGGCAGCGGCAGACGCCGATCCTCGCCGCGATGGTGATCGAGCCGGTCCGCGGTCAAATCCTTAGCCCTGCGATCGTGGCGCAGAGCCAGAACATGCCACTGCCCTTGAGCCAGTTGATCGAGATCCCGAAATTGACCGAGGCTGTCTTGATCGAGACGAGCCTCTCGACGAGCGGCGTTTCGCAACTGACCTTGGTCGCCAATGACGAGTCCGATGCCGGCCGGTTGTCGACGGTCTTGGAAGAGGGGATGCAGTTCGGCAAGGAGATCGCGATGATCCAGGCCTTGCAGTCAGTGGAAGGGCAAGGGGCGGTGCCCGACGCGGCCCGGAATTATCTGCGGCGGTTGGGCGACGAGATCTCCGCGATGTTAACCCCCACGCAGTCGGGACGAGAATTGGCGATCCAGCTCGACGGTGTCGGCAGCACTTACGCCACCAGCGGCGTGATGGTGGGGCTCCTGTTGCCGGCGGTGCAAGCATCGCGGGAAGCAGCTCGGCGGATGACGTCGAGCAACAACATCAAGCAGATCATGTTGGCTTTCCACAACTATCACGATGCCTACCGCCACCTGCCCGCCGCGATCAAGCGAGACCCGCAAGGGCAACCGCTGCTCAGTTGGCGGGTCGCGATCCTGCCGTTCATCGAGGAAGCGGAGCTCTACAACGAGTTCCACCTGGACGAGCCCTGGGACAGCGAGCACAACCTGAAGCTGCTCGAACGGATGCCCAGCACCTATGCCGATCCGAGCCTCGCCCTACCTCCCGGTATGACGATTTATCAAGTACCGACCGGTGACGGCTTGCTGTTCGAGCCCTCCGCGACGGTCCGTTTCGCGCAGGTCACGGACGGCCTGAGCAACACCATCGCGTTGTTCGAGGCGAATGCCGAGGCGGCGGTACCGTGGACGAAGCCGGCCGATGCTCCGATCGATCCGGCGAACCCGCTGGCCCAGATGGCCAAACATCGTCCGGGCGGTTTCCATGTCGGGTTGGGTGACGGATCGGTGCGATTCATCTCGGACCAAATCGATCCGCAGATGTTTTGGGGACTGTTTACTCGTGGTGGCAATGAAGTCATTCGACTCCCCTGAGTCGGCGTCGGACCGCGAGTGAGTCGCTGCGGCCCCTGCGGGATCGATGGCGTTGTTTTTGTCGCGTATTCCCCGGGTGCGCTGCGCGACCCGGGGCTAATAGCTTTAATCCCTCCGGGATAGGAGAAGAACGACGTGTCGCCCAGAGGGACTGTGAATTTCTACGAGAGGCAAAGTAGCAGGCACACTCCGTGTGCCGTGGCACTCCGAAAGCAACGCTTTTGGGAGGCGGGCGGACGGCACAGGGAGTGTGCCTGCTAAGCATGTCGACAGAACTGTTTCGTTATGATCTGGGGAGTCGGCCAACAGCGGTTCCGATTGACGCGGGCAAGTTATGCGCGATGAGGGCTATTGAAGTGCTTAACTTAACAGCACGTCCGGGTAGGTATCCTTGTTAGTGAGGCCCGACCGAGCGGCACGTGCGGCCGAAGCTATTGCATTTTCGCCCACAGATTCTGCGGACGAGACGTCCTCGTAGCCTGCGGCCAAAAAGCTATCAAACGGCACGATTTCGATGGCGGAATCGATGCGGGTTTTCATAGCTTGCTGCCATCCGGCAAGCCGTTTGCTGGTCGAGGGGTGATGATTTGCGTCGTCGTCGGATCGAAACAGTCCGTGGCAGTGCCCGCGAACTCCTTGGTCAACAACTTCCGAACTGTCGGATCGTTCTGGAAAACGGTCATCCAGATGCTGAAGAAACCATGTCCGGTCGCCGTGCGAGCGATTTGGCGACGGAACGTGTCGGTGGGATTCGCCTGCAGGTCGTCCTTGCTGTCCTGTGCGATCAACCAGACTTCCATACGCTGGGCAACGCGGTCGACCGCCACGAGCTGTCCATTGGAATCCAGAACCTGATTCAATCGTTTGTCCAGCCCAACCAGCGTCAACGTGTTCGTCGCCAAGGTCGACTGGGTGGCCGTCAATGCGGCGGCAAGCTTGACCTTACCATCCATCGTGTATTCGTAGGCCGCAGCGGTATTGTCGCGATCGGGCAGCAGGAGATTCGCGAGGACGACATCTTTAGCTCCTTTCGTCGAATTGCAATTAACGCAACCCAAAAGGAAATTCTCCCACCGCCGTTCCAGGTCAGGACGCCCATGTGGGCCGTTTTTCGGCTGAATGTGCTCAACCGCAAGCTGTGTGGCTATCCGGCGTTCGCAATACGAACAGAACATGCCGATCCGGGCAGCGAGTTCTCCAAACGCATCCCGGTAGTTGACGAAATCAACAGCTTGTGGGCTATCTCCGCGGACGACGGGCCGCATTCATGCCCCTCCCTGATTAAAGGGTTCTGCCGAGTGGCCGTGACCTCCCAACTTCGCGGCGTGCTTGAGTTCTAGAAACGCCTGAAAAGCCGGGTTGTCGGCGTACGGTGCGATTCGATTCGCCAGCTTCTCCTCGAACTCAGCGAGTTTGTCCGCGGGAGCTCGCTTCGCCTCATCCAGCGTGACCAGGTAGTCTTTTGCGGCCGTGACCATCTCTTCGTACCGCTGCCCCACATCCGGCCGATCGACGCCCATGAGCCCGTTGGCAATTTGCTCGACGCTCAGGTTGCCCAGTTGCGGAACGGTCTGGCCTTGCAGATTGATCAGCTCATCTTCGCGGAGTGACTGCACAATGAATGGCGAGTGTGTGGTCGTGATGAACTGAATCCTTGGGAATATTTTCCTCAGCGACTCCACGATGCTGCGTTGCCACGTCGGATGCAAATGCACGTCCAGTTCGTCGATCAGCACGACGCCGGGTGTCTGGGCCAGCACCCGCGGCAACGCGTTATCCTCAGGACCGAGTTCGTCAGGTGGGACAAGAAAGTTGTTCTGCGTAACGACCTTGATCGCCAGGTCGGCGACCAGAGCGAGCAGCACGCGTTGGCCGCCGCTAAGGTTTCCGAATGGCTGGGCGTTGCCGTCAATCGACAGCGAGATCTCTTGCGAATCGCTGTCGTACCAGATGCCATCGGCCCCCGGAACGCAGGCCAGCACCGCGCGGCGAACCACTTCGAATCCGGGGCGGGGGCGCCCGTTTCGGTTGCCCATCGCGATGTGCTCGCCCAAAAACCAGTGGGCCAAGTCTGCGATGCGGATGCGCTCATTGAGGCAATCGTAGAACGCCTCCCACCGATTCGATGGTCCGTTGGACTTTGCTTTTGCCTTGTTGCGTTCATTGTGGGCCAGCCACGCCCGCCCGGCCCCGTAGTAGCAGATCACCGGCAAGATGACCCTCTCGCCCTGGCCGACTCGCTCGTAGGCCGACCAAATCCATGCCAAAACATCCTGCGACGCGGCATTGCTGACCTTCGTCTTACCGACGGCGAGCGTCTGTCCCCAGGCGACGTCGGTTTGATCCAGTACCACACCTCGTGCGTCAATCGACATGTCTTCAGGGACACGCCGGAACTGTGAGCGGTCGCCCTGGAGGCCACCGATCATCCGCTTGTCGTCCTTTTTTAGCCGCCGCCGGCTGTTGGCCAAGAGCGAATCGGGCACCCGTTCCAACCAGACTCCGAGCGCCACGGCGAGGGCATCCAGAATGGTGGTCTTGCCGACGCCGTTTTCGCCGATCAGGACGTGGAACGATCCCGCATCGGCGTGGGCGTTGACGGTTCGCGGAAACTCGAACGTTGCCCGCGAGAACTTTTTGAAGTTCCGCAGCTCCAGTCGGTCAATTCTCATAGGGCCTCACTCTTCATTTCGCTTGTTCCCGCACCCTTGACGCCGCCGATGGCCGTAAGCCGAGGTTCGATTATTAGGTCGAACTGCTGGCAACCCAAAGTTGGCTAGCCTGAGTGTATCGAGGATCATCCGGTCGTCGTCACGACGGAAATCCGTCCGGTCACCGCTGCGGTGAGCAGCGCGCCGCGTCGCCGGCGGATGAATCGGATCGAATCTGTCGCCACTTTACGAGCCGAGTCGATTCTATCGTTGTCACCTCGACCTTGAATCAGGATCTGCCCGTGTTCGTCAAGGGTGTTAACGTCATCTCGCCGGACGGAGAACCGCTGGGCAGGACATGCGGGGAATTGAAAGGTGGCCAACCTGCCATGGTTCGGGTTCTGCAAAACCGTTTCACGGAGGCAGGAGGTCGCCTTCAATTGAACGTTGCCGATTTAAACCCCGTTCGCAACCCCCGGTTCAACCACACTCCAAGCCGGCCGAACCGCGGCAATCCGGTTCTAGGAAGCTCTCGACCTGATCGTTGTCGGCCTCACGCGGCGGGTTTGATGAACGTCGAACCGGGTCGGAAACAGGAGTTCACCCAACCGCTCCTGCCCTGGGATACGCAGCACTCAGCTTCTTCGACCTCCACGAAGTTGCCTAAATTCGGTTGCACCCTTGCCGATGCCCTCGAGGTTGAAGTCGATGAGCTTGCCGTGTGATCGTTCGGATCCGTAGCGCGGGCGGAGGTTACTTTATCAACATCGCTCGGAAGAGGAGGTGGAAGGTCGCTTGGGACCAGGCGCGGTAGTGGGGGCGGAAGCCGAATAGGTGGACCTGGCCGTCGCCGTAGGGGAGTTGCATCCAGGCTCCCTGGCCGGTTAGGGCTTGCTCCCCTTCCAGGAAGCCGGATAGCAACAACCGGTTGGAGGCATAACTCAGCAGCGTCTTGACTGGGATTTCCTCCGCACCTGCCGCGTCCCGTTCGGTGTTGGTCATCACCCGGTAGGCGGAAGAGTTGGAGAAAAACAACGCCAATTCGTCCGGCAGACCGGCGGTCAACCGATCCGACTTGACGACCCCGCGGAGCACGCTGCCGGGACAGGACAAATCTTTGGCCCCACGGGTCACGTCGATGAGCGGCAAGCGGAGCAGGTTGATGGCCCAGGTGGCGGAATTGTCCATCACGATCAACCGCCCGCCGCGACGGACGAACCGCTGGATCTCGATCGCCCCTTCCGGATCGAGCCCCCCAGCCAATTCCCATGGCGAGGTTTCGACCGGGCGGCCCCGGTCGATCGAGCGTGCGGTAAGGCTGGGGATGACCAAGACGTCGTAAACCGAGTTCAGATCACCCGCTCGGATCGATTCGTTCCGAACCGTCGTGAACGGGATTTCGAAGTGCTCCAGCACCCACCGCATCCAGCCCTCGTCCATGCTGGAAGACCAGGGGCTGTACAGCCCGATTCGAGGTAGTCCTGACAAGTCGATCCCGATAGGTTCTTGGGCCTCCGGTTTGGGAACCACCAACCCGGCCTGAGGGGGTCTGGTCAGCATCCGCAGCGACTCGCCATCGCCGAGCCGCTTCACCAGTTTGGTCCACGAATCGCTGTCGGCGAGTGAGAGGGTTTCGGGCGCGGCGTCGGCGTCCGCCAGTCGCGGATCGCCGAGAAAGGCGGACAGCGCCTGACTCGGTTCCTCCACCCGCTCCGTCGTCACCTCCCAAGGGTCGCGGACTTCGATCCGACGAACCCCCAGCAGCAGCGGCAGGGTCCAGCCCGTCACGTCGTAAGGTTTGACGCCCGGCGGAAAGTTTTGCAGTTCGAACAGATCCTTGACGTAACCGCCGTAGGGTTGATCGCGACGGATCACGATCGTGCCGGCTGGGTAGTCGCGGCCGTCGGATCGGAAGGCTTCTGTCGCCCGGTGGACTTCGACACCCGAGGCGATCAGCACATCGAGCAACCGACGGGTAGCCCCGACGTCGTGCACGTCGGTCGGGATCAGCCACCCGCGGGGGCCGCTGACATCGGCGGCGTCGATATTCCGCTGGGCCGCTTCCATGGCGTTACGAAGCCAATGCTGCGGCTCGCGGCTGATGCTGCCCAGGAACGAACGGCCGAAGGCGAGTTCGTAGTCGATGATGTCGCGCAACCGCCACCAACCGCCCGGCCACGGCCGGACGAACTGATTGCTCGGTTGGTACTTGCCGGTCCCCAACGGGTCGTTCAACGAGGCTTGGGTTTGGAAGATCGGCGAGGCGATCTTGACCGATGCCGCCTCGGTCAAAATCCCGATCACGTTGTGGCGTGCCGGGACGCTGCGGTTGCCGCCGTTCCACCAGTTGTCGTAGGAGACGCCCGAAGCGATCCCGGTAAACCCTTCGCGGGTCATGTCCAAAACCGCGCGGGACCCGATCAGGTTGATGCCGGCGACGATTCCGGGATCGAGATTCGGGTTCAACGGGTCTCGGTAGGGCGGCACAAAAAACCGTTCGGTCGTGTTCCCCTGTTGGTGAACGTCCCACAGGAATTGAGGGAACCACTCGCGGTAAAGCAATCGCGTCAGGTGCCGGGTTTCGGCTTGGGTCAACATGAACCAATCGCGGTTGTTGTCGTGCCCCGTGTAGAGCTGGTAGAGCCGCGGCAGTTCGGTCCCTTCCAGCGGCGTGCCGACGTGTTGCCGATACCAGTCGACGACGACGTCGACGCCGTCCGGATTGAGTGACGGGGTGATCACGACGACACATTTTTTACGCGCGTTCCGATAGGGCTCTTCATCGGAAGTCGCCAATGACCAGGCGAATTGCATCCCCATTTCGGTCGCTGCCGTTTCGGAAGCGTGCATCGTCGGTGTCACGAAGAGGATCACCTTGCCGTCACGGATCGCTTGGCGGCGACGGCCGGCGGGAACGCCGCGCGGGTCGGCGATGATCTTCGAGTTCGCTTGGATCTCGTCCAGCCTCGCCAGGTTGTATTCGTCCGAAATGATCGCGTAGAGAAAGTCGCGACCCTCGGTCGTCTGGCCGGCCGACCGGAGGATCACCCGTGAGCTCGTCTCGGCCAACCGGCGGTAGTAGTCGCTCACCTGGGTCCAATCGGCCAATTGAAAATCGGTGCCGACGGGACGCCCGAGGAAGGTCGCGGGGGACGGGACCGCGTCGGCGTCGCCGCTGGCCACGGCATCGGCATCGGCTCGTGCGGCCGCCGCCAGCGGACCGATCGGCGGTTCGGCCGACACGGTGGCAGGCGACGCCAGCAATCCGAGGCAGGCGATCCCCAGCAGGAGCCAACGGAGACGACCGTCAGTCGGCATCATCCGCCGCAGGTCGGTCAACCGCTCGCGAGCCGAGCTTCGAAGAAACGATCTCATGGTATCCATCGGGTTGCAAAGAAGAGGTCGAAAACCGACCCGGCTGGTGATTCGGAGACTGTGAAACCGGCGAAAAGCGTCCCGGGCCGTGAGTCGGGGAACACGGGGAAGCTGACTACCAGGATAGTCCGGAAGATTCGTCCAACGAGGCCGATGGGGGAACGGCGGCTAGAGTTCGAAACTGAACTCATTCGCTTGCCCGTCGACCACATCGACTTGCAGCCCGCTCGTCGCGACTTGGGAATATTTTTCGGGGATCAAATGCTTCTCGATCGGCGGTGGCGGGGCTTCGTCATCCTCGCCCCCTTCGCCGCTCCCCCCTTCGCTCGATTTGACCGCCTTGCCCGGCAACAGCTCGACCTTGCGAATCGTCACCTGATAGCTCCCGGGAACGGCTCCGTCCTCGGGATTGAAAGTCATCAGCGAGAATCGGCCGCTGTCGTCGGTCGTCGCGGCCGCCCCCTGCTTGTGGGCGATCGGGATGAAGACGACGGTCGCGCCGGCAACGGGCTGGCCGTTTTCCAGCACGACGCCGCCAGCGGGAACCCGTGCCGGTCGGCCTGCCGGTTCACCACCCGAGCACCCCAAGAATTGTGGAAGAAACAGCAAGGCAGCTCCGGCCAGGAGGGCACGAGCTTGATCGGTAACGGTCATGGAACAGAGACTCTTGAGTGGTGGATGAAAGGTCGAAAAATCGGATGGGCGGGCGCCGCGAGCGGGCTGGGCGAGCCACGACGCCGTTCGAAGGGATGACCAGCAAGCGGCGTGGCCGCTGGGCTGCTGGGGCCACGACGGTCCGTGCGCGGGAAAATTTCACGCCGGGCGGTCGCCCTGAACGCGGCCGCCCAAAAACTGGTTGACCAATGATTGGTGGCAAGAAACCGAGCCGCCGACAGACGCGGACGGGTCGCCGATGCGGCGCGGGCGATCCGCGGCGGATCGGCTTTTGGTGAGTGGCAGCCGCGGGGGCGGCGACTTCAATCGATCGAACCGATCACCTCGTTACCGGCGATCGATCCGAGTGCTCCCCAGACGCCGTAGGGGCTCAGCACCGTGCCGGTGGTGTCGGGCGAAGGCAACGCCAAGTTGCCGGTATCGATGCTTTCGGAAATGAACCTTGCCGACCCGTCGTTGAGCAGCACTTGGACCCCGCCGGGGTGACGGCTCTGGGCCGGGTAAAGCCCTACCGAACGGAACTCGCTCTCGAACGTGCAAGCCGGTGAGTTCGGCGGCAAGATCGTGTTGATCGCGATGTAGGCCACCGAACCGCTCGCCCACCGTTGTCCGCGGGCCAGCGAAACGGTCGGCACCGAAGGGAGAAACTCCTTCGTCTGGTTGCTGACGTATTGGAAGCAGGTCAGCGGCGAATCGATGATCCCCATCCCGAGATTTCGGGCGGTACCGCCGAGGATGGCGCGGCCGCCGATCGACGTGGTCAGTTCCGACATCGCGATCGAATTGCTCAAGCCATCCAGGATGTCGCGGAACTTCCGATTGTTCAAACGGTAGCCGAAGGTGCCACGAACTCGGGTTCGGGCTGAAGTGGCGTTGCTTGGTGCTCGCCAAGTGATGAACAGGCTGCTGTCGCCGCTCGACATGGCGTAATGACAGAGGCCGTAATTGCCGCCACCGACCAGCTTCACCTGGGGCGAGGAGGGACAGAGGAAGGTCGATACGTCGGTGGCGTACGGCGGGTAGACCATCGCGTCGGACGGCGTCGGACCGAACGGGGGGAAGGTGATCCCGTTGAAGGTTTGGACCGAATTGATCTGGTCGTACAGCGGCCCCTGTTCGATGAACGGCAACAGCATCGTCATCCCGCTGCCGCGATTCTGGTTGCTCTGGTTGATCGATCCCACCGAACCGCCGTCGGTCGAACCGCTCGTCCCGCCTTCGCGGAAGGGCAAGGAGTTGAACGTGTCATGGTAGTTGTGCAGGGCCAACCCGAGCTGCTTGAGGTTGTTCGAGCAGGACATCCGACGCGCCGCCTCGCGGGCAGCCTGAACCGCCGGCAGCAACAACCCGACCATCACGCCGATGATCGCGATCACCACCAGCAACTCGACGAGCGTGAACCCGCGGCGGCCGCGCCGCCGAGGACTCGGAGAAATCAGACTGTGCCGCATCACCATGAGTTTCACCAAAAAAAATGCATGAATGAACCGCTGGACTCAGCCCCGCCGGCCGTACCGAATCCGCGTAGACGGCAAGGTGCTGTTCATCGCGGAGACGCGATCCGCAGCCGACCGAGCCATCTGTCGCCGGCGAAAAATGGGCGAACAACGCCGGCCAGGTATTCGGCAGTGCATAATCCGAACCAACTTGAGAAAATCCGCTGCGATTCCCTCGGCACCGAGGGCTTTGTGAGCGAGAATTCCGCCCGGGCAAGGCTGCGGCAAGTTCGGCTCCGTTAACAGGGAAGCCCTGAAATGAGTTGCCGCTGCCCGCTTCTGGAGGTCATCGGGGAGTTGCTCAATTTTTCGGTGGGTTCTGCTAAGATTCTGCGCAAGTCGATGGTTGTTGGCTGTCAGAGCGGTCAGCGAATATCACGGTGGGATGACAGCGACCAGCCGGCGGTCGGTTTCTGCGACCCCTGCGGGGTCGAAACCTTCGTTTTTGTCGTGCAATCCCCGGGTGCGCTGCGCGACCCGTGTAATCCCTGCGGGATATTGGGAGGCAAAGTAGTAGGCACACTCCGTGTGCCGTGACGCTACCAAAGCTACGCTTTTTGGAGGCGGGCGGACGGCACTCGGAGTGTGCCTGCTACTTTAAATTTCTTAGCCGCTCCGGGATTAGGAATGATCGATGTGTCGTGTGGTGGGCTCGTTTCGCAGACGGTGTTTCGCGACAATGCCTTTCGCATCGGACATTTTTTTCCGCCGGATGACGCTACCGTAACGTCGACGGCAGCAGGGGCGATCGATCGCAGTGAGGAACACGTTTTGAGAATCGAACGGGCCGAAATCTTGACGCGCCTGCGGCAGAAGATCGCCGCCGGGTTGCCGATCATCGGCGGTGGTGCCGGAACGGGGATCAGCGCGAAATGCGAGGAGGCGGGCGGGATCGATCTGATCGTGATCTACAATTCGGGTCGCTATCGGATGGCGGGCCGTGGTTCGCTTGCGGGGCTGATGCCGTATGGCAATGCGAACGAGGTGGTGTTGCAGATGGCTCGGGAGGTGTTGACTGCGGTGAAGGAAACACCGGTGTTGGCGGGTGTCTGCGCGACCGACCCGTTTTTGATTCGGGACGTATTCCTCGAGGACCTGAAGCGGTTGGGGTTTGCCGGCATCCAGAATTTTCCTACGGTGGGGCTGATCGACGGGACGTTTCGCGCCAATTTGGAAGAGACGGGGATGGGGTTTGGGCACGAGATCGATTGCATCGGCGCCGCCCATCGGATGGACCTGTTGACGTCGCCCTACGTTTTCGACGCGGGGCAGGCTCGTGAGATGACGCGGGTCGGCGCCGACATCATCGTCGCCCACATGGGGTTGACCACCAGCGGCACGATCGGGGCCCGCACGGCATTGACGCTGGAGGATTGTGTGCCGCGGGTCGGCGAAATGATCGACGCGGCGCGCGGCGTCCGGCCCGACGTGATCGTGCTGTGCCATGGCGGTCCGATCGCGATGCCCGAGGATGCCCGCTTCATGCTCGATGCACTCCCCGGTCTCGGCGGGTTTTACGGCGCCAGTTCGATGGAGCGACTGCCGACAGAGATCGCGTTGACCGCCCAGGTCGAACGTTTTGCGGAAATTCGGCGATCCCCCGGCAGCACCCTTTGACACCCCGTCGCGTCGTATGGAACACCCTTTCGGATGGATGAGTCTGTTGCCGCCTGTGGTCGCGATCGCGTTGGCGATTCTGACCCGCCGGGCGGTGTTGTCGCTGTTGGCCGGGCTGTTTTGTGGGGCGTTGATCACCAATCAGGGCGACCTGTTGCGGGCGATCCATGACCTGTTCGAAGTCCACTTGTGGCCGACGGTCGTGGACCCCGGCAAGCTGCGTGTCTTCAGTTTCACGCTGTTGATGGGCGGCCTGGTCGGGTTGGTCATCCGCAGCGGCGGGATGCAGGGGTTTGTCGAATTGATTTCGCCGTTGGCCCGGTCGCGTCGAGGCGGCCAGTTGACGACGTGGCTGATGGGGATGCTGATCTTTTTCGATGACTACGCGAACACCTTGTTGATCGGCAACACGCTGCGGCCGGTCTGCGATCGGTTGCGGATCTCACGTGAAAAGCTCGCCTACATCGTCGACTCGACCGCCGCCCCGGTCGCCGGCTTGTCGCTGTTGTCGACCTGGGTCGCGATCGAGATCGATTTCATCCGTCAAGGTTTGGACGGGATCGATCCGGCGGAGGGGTTGGCGCCGGTCGATCTGTTTGTCGCCAGCATCCCGTATCGGTTTTACGTCATCGGGGCGTTGGTCATGGTGCCGTTGATCGCCTGGATGGGGCGAGATTTCGGGCCGATGTTGGCGGCCGAGCGAAAGCGGGTTTCGGAGTCGGGTGAGACACCGGCGGACTCGGATGCCGACGGCACTTCAGAAGGGGAACGCTCGCCCGCGGCGGTCATGGCCGCCAGCCATGGGGTGGACGAGATCCCGTTGCCCGATCGGATGTCACATTGGGCCAACGCGCTCGTGCCGATTTTCTTGACACTCGGGGTGGTGATCTTGTTGATACGCCAGACCGGCTTGGCCGCGCTGGGGATCGACGCGACCGACGCGGACCCACCGAGCATGCGAGAAATCGTCGGTGCGGCCGATTCTTCGGTCGCCTTGCAGTACGGGTCGCTGTGCGGGCTATTGGTCGCGATGCTGATGTACCGCGTGCAGGGCTTGATGACGTTCGCCGAGATGTCCCACACGATCCGACGTGGTGCCGGGTTGGTGATGCCGGCGATCGCGATCCTGTGGTTGGCGTCGGCGTTATCGCGGATGACGAGCGACCAGCCGGTCGAGGTCTATCCGGTCGTCGCGTCCGACTCGCAGACGCCGTTCGCCTACCGCGATCATCGGCTCTACACAGGCGAATACCTCAGCCAACTGATCGCGGGGAGTGACCCGTCGTCTGCTACCGGTCAGGAGTGGACGCTGCGGATGCTGCCAACGATCACCTTTTTGTTGGCAGGCGTCGTCTCGTTTTGTACCGGCACGAGTTTCGGGACGATGGGGATGTTGATCCCGCTCGTGTTGTCGCTGACGCACAGCCTGCTCTCCGAGCAGGGCGGCGTCACGGCAGATAACCCGCTGCTGCTCGCGTCGTTGGGGGGCGTTTTGGCCGGGGCGATTTTCGGCGATCACTGTTCACCGATTTCCGACACGACGATCCTTTCGTCTCAAGCGAGCGGATGTGACCACATCGCTCACGTGCTGACCCAGATGCCCTACGCGATCCTGTTGGCCGTGCTCGCCGTCCTGTTCGGGACGCTTCCGGTCGGCTGGGGCGTTTCGCCGCTGATCCTGATCCCGATCCAATTGGGTTGCTTGGTGCTGTTCATCCGCTGGTTCGGGCGGCGGGCGACCGAAGACGCAACGACCGACGCCTGAGCGAGCCCGGCCGCGGCTCAGCGCCAGCAGGCGGGAGCGGGACTCAGCGCTGGGCGGGGATCGCGAGCAGGCGGCGGGATTCGTCGAGCAAGAAATCGACCTGGGAGAACGGTTCGTAGCTGATGTCTTGCCAGCGGACGCGGCCGTCGGCGTCGATCAGGAAAGTGCCGTGCAGCGGCAGGTTTTCGAAATCGTCCCAGCAGCGAAACGCCTTAAACGCTTCATGATCGGGATCGGCCAGCAGCGGCAGGGGGGCTGCTTCGCCATAGGTTTCGATCCCCTTGCGGAGTTCCGCGACCGACTCGGTGCTGATTCCCACGACCTCGATCCCTTGAGCCGCGAACTCGGCGACCTTGGGCTGGAACGCCTTCAGTTGTTCGACGCAGTGCAGGCAGCCGAAACCGAGGTAGAAGATCAAGACCTTCGGTTTGCCTTGGTAGTGATCGTCGTCGATCGGTTCGTCGTCAGCGGTGTGGGCCTTCCAGCGGGGGGCGAGGTAAGAGCTCCAGAAACGGGGGCCGAGGGTGTCGAGTTCGGGTCGTTCGCCGATGTCGTCGGCGGGTTCGTGCGGGATTCGCCAATCGCCTTCCACGCCGGCCTTGTCGGCGACCGGGCGCAAGCGGGCGAGCAGCGGCGTTTCAAGGTCGGCCGAACCGGCCAATTTGCGTAACGTGGCGAACCGCTCGACCGCTTCGTCTTGTTTGTCAGCCTGCCAGAGTTGGTCGATCAGGATGGCCAACGGTCGGACCTGATTGGTCCGTTGATCAGCGAGTTTCTTGAGGGCCTCGATCGCCCCGTCGCGATCCCCCGCTTGACCTCGCCAGGATGCGGCCAAAACGTCTTCGACCTTACCAGCCTTCCCGATCGCTGCGTCGAAGGCGGATTTGTCCTTGGCCGCTACGGCGGCGGCGGTTTCACACAGCGCGATCCGCTGTTTCAGTGAATCGAGCTTCGAGCGGGTCTTCTGCAGGGTGCCGGTCCGTTTATCTGCTTTGCGTTTGTCTTCCTCGACGCCGTCGAGGGCTTCCTCCAGATCGAGCACCTCGGTTTCGAGTTTCAAGCGGTTGCGATGGAAAGATCGGAGGTCGTTGCGGGCTGCGTCGGCGTTGCCGCTCAAGGTCCGGGCGACGATCATCCATTGGCGATGTTCGTCGAGCAGTTCGTCGTCGGTGGTCGGTTCGAGCAGCGGCCCTTGGCCGGCTTCCACCAGGCGTTCCCACAATTCGAACTCGGTCAGCGTTTGCAGCAATCGGGTGCGTCCCAGACGGTAGCTGCCACGCTTGGTCAGCGAGTTGTAGTCGGGGTGTCGGGGCATCGCCAGCAGGTCTTCGCTCTGTCGCAAGGCTTCCTCGACCCGCCCCAAGAAGATCAGGTTTCGCACCAACCATTCGTTGTTGTGCGAGAAATTATGGATTTGGTCGGGCATCAGCCGCGCGCGGGTCATGTGGGCGTGATCGGTGCGGGCGGAAGCCTCTTGTTGCCAGATCGCGTCTTCGTAGCGATGCAGTTTGGAGTAGATGTGTCCGGGCATGTGCCACATGTGGGCGATCCCCGGCAAGGATTGGCCGCAGAGGGCGGCGGAAGCCAGCGCGTTGGCGGGGCGGGGGCCGTCCCAGAGGTGAATTCGGTAGTGGTGGGCGGGGTGCAGCGGGTTGACGGCAAAGACTTCGCTCATCAACGCGTTGACGGCGTGATTGCTGGCGATGGGGACGGTGAGTCGGGCTTGCCAGAGCTGCAGCGCGAGCAGGGCGCGGGCTTCGATGTCGTCCGGGAACTCGTTCAGAATTCCCTCGAGGGCATCGATGTATTGCTGCTGCCGCTTCTTTTTCTGTTCGGCGTTCTCTGACTTTTCCGGCTTGCTAAGGAAATTCGCCAAGGCATCGATGTACATCTGCTCGCGACGCGTCGCTTCGCCGCGGCGCTGTTTCGCGTTTTCGATGAATTCGCGGGCGCGGGTCGAGTTGTTCGTATTCGCCATCGCCATGCCCCAGTAGGCGATCCCGAGGTCGGGCTGCAGCGTCGCGGCTTGGCGAAAGGAACGCTCGGCCTCGAGGTACCAGAAGCCGTGCAGGGCGGCGACTCCCTGGTTGATGAATTGCTGGGTCTGTTCTTCCCGGGCGGAACTGGGGAAGTCGATGTTTCCCATGCCGGGGAGCAACTCGGCGGCTTGTCGCGGGCCTCGGTTGAAAGCTTCGCCATGGTAGCTGTGGCCCGACAGCGGCTGGTCGGGTTCCGCCTCGGCGTCGGTCGCCGGGTCGGCTGCCGGCGATTCGACTGCTTGCGTTGCGGCGACCGGTTCGGCGGTAGCGGCCGTTTTGTCTTCGGCGAGGCTCTGTCCGGCAGGCCAAGCGATCAGCCAGACGACGAGGCAGATGCCACGGGTCCAAGTGGTTGCGAAGCAGCGAAGTTGGGTCGGTGTGCGGTGCTTGGGCATCGGCTAGCCGGGGGGAGGGAGGTGCAGGCGGGAGCCTATCATTCTGGGTGACCGAGTGCGGGCCGTCCAGTCAATTCGACAGACCGGCCATGCGGTCGCCGCCGTCAACGGCATTGGATGCAGTGGCCGCGGAGCAAGATTTCGGTGATCTCGCCGACCGATTGGCTCTGCAAGCCGCTGTCCGTATTCAGGTCGATGTCGGACAAACAGGTGACTTGCCCACAATCGATGCAGACGAAATGGGGGTGGGCTTGCTTGTCATGTTCATCCGGGCCGATCGCTTCGAAACGCCAAACGTGATCGCCCAATTCGGTACGTCGCAGCAGACCGCCTTGGGCCAGGTCGTTTAGGTTGCGAAAGGCGGTCGCCTTGTCGAAGCCGCCCCCGGCCAACCGATCGGCCACATCCGCGTGCGTCATCGGCGACGAGGAGCTTCGTAATTCGAGCAGCGTCGCGATGCGGGCCGGGGTGGCGCGAAATCCGGCGGCGCGGATATCTTTCCGGGCGAGTTCCATCTCGCTCAGCGATTCGGTCGGAGGCGCCGGCGAGGGTTTCTGGGCCTTGGGTCGGGTGTTGTTGACCACCGACGGGGCCGTGTGGGGCTGCGGTTGGGAGTCCTTGGAACCGGTCGTACGCATATCAAATGGGGGTGGGTTTCGGATGGTCATCGGCCTGCAAGCCGACGCGAAAGTCGCCGGACTGGGTGCCGTCGACACCCCAGAATAACCATTTTCGTCGGTCGGCGAGTCAGAATCAGGTGCGAAAACCGGACGCGGTCGACATTCTGCTCTTCGGACACGGTTGGCAGGCCGTTTCGGGGCGATTTCCGGTCCGGCCGGCGGCGTGCGGGCGTCGCATTTTCTTCATCCGCGATGGCGACGTATTTGCATTTCATTCTCATTACTTTAGGATTCGGGGCCCTGTGGGCCAGGCAAACCTGATTTTTCGGCACCCCGTGCCGCTCGCCCTCGGCCGCACGTCCAGCCGGCCTGTTCGTTGTCCATCGTGGAGATTCCCGCATGTCGACCCCCTGGCTGTTGGTCGTCTATTGCTTGCTGATCGTGTTGGCGTCGGTTACCGGCGGGTGGTTACCCAGTTGGGTGCGCATGAGCCACCTGCGGACCCAATTGCTGATGAGCTTCGTGGCCGGATTGATGCTCGGCATCGCCACCCTGCATTTGTTGCCACACTCGCTGAGTTCGCTCGGTTCGACCGATCGCGTCGGCGTCGCGTTGCTGGTCGGGGTGCTGGTCATGTTTCTGTTGTTGCGAGTTTTTCATGTCCATTCGCACGGCGACAGTTCGCTGGTGCATGCCCTGCCTGTGGACGGAGTTACCGATGACCAGAGCGGTGCGACGTGTGACCACGGTCATGATCACGGGCACGGTCATTCTCACGGCGCTACTCATTCCCCTGATCAGGGCCACGGACCTGCGGTCGACGGTCAAAACGCGACGGGGCAGCGCAGTTTGAATTGGCTCGGCATGCTATTCGGGCTGGGGTTGCACACGATCATGGACGGGGTGGCGTTGGGAGCGAGCGTGGTGGCGGACGCCAGCCATGGGGCTTGGATGGGGCTTGCCGGGCTCGGTACGTTCCTGGCTGTGGCCCTTCACAAACCGCTCGACGCGTTCGCGATCGGTTCGGTGATGGCTTCGGGCGGTTGGTCACCGACGCAGCGAACGGTGGTCAATTTCACCTTCTCGCTCTGTTGCCCGATCGGTGCCCTGTTGTTTTTTTACGGCGTGATGTGGTTAGGGGCGGGAGAGCAGTTGTTGGGTTATGGGTTGGCCTTGTCGGCCGGTTTTTTCATCTGCATCGCGCTAGCGGACCTACTTCCGGAAGTCCATTTTCATGATCATGACCGCGGCAAGCTGACGGCGGCGCTTGTGTTGGGGATCATGTTGGCGGTCGGGATCGAAAATCTTCCCGGGCATTCTCACGACCATGCTGGTCATGGGCATGCTGGTCATGGGCATGCTGGTCACGGCCACGACGATCACGGACATGATCATGGGCACGATCATGGACATGATCATGGCAGCTCGCGAGCCGCCGGGACGTCCGATTCACCCGTCGGCAGCGATGGGACTGGGGCGATGACACCGGGGCAACGGTTTCGCGCCCGCCTGACCGGGGAGCACCAGCACTGAGCCGTTGTGATCGTCGGGCTTTCGGAGGCGGGTGGTCGACTCGGTACGGCCCGCTTGGGGACAGTTCGCTGGGGACAGCGGGATCAGCGACGGGGGGCGAGGATGGTGGCGAGCTGATTCAGCATCATCGCGGTCGCTCCCCAAATTCCCTGCTGATCGAACCGGTAGGCCGCGGCTTCGAATTGGTAGCGGCCGACGACGCGATCGTCTTTCAAGATCTGGCGATCACGCTTCTGGGTTCCTGGTGGGTCGGGGCTCCGCAGGCTATCCAGCGGCATTTCGATCACGGCGTCGACTTCGCTCGGGTCAGGTCGCCAAGGGGACTCGGGGGCTTGGCCGGCGAAGATGATCGGAAAGACGAGGTGGTTGCTGGCGTAGATGTAGAGCGGTTCGAACTCCCCCAATTGGCGTGGTTGGCCGGGCAGGTAGCCGAGTTCTTCTTGAAATTCGCGTAGGGCAGCTTGCACCGGCGTTTCCCCGGGCTCGATGCGGCCACCGGGGAAACAGATCTGGCCGGCGTGGTGTCGCAAACTGAGCGGCCGGAGTGTCAGCGGCAGCGACCACGATCGATCGGGGTGCTGGAGGAAGGTGATCGCCACGGCGGCGGCCCGGGCATCTGCGGGGGCCGGCCCCCGGTGTCGCCCGTAGGCCAGCCCGGGGGCACAGCCTCGGGCTCGCACGCGGCGAAACTTTGGTTCCCGCAGGGCATCCTCGATACGCTGTGGCAAGTCATCCATGGCGGCGGTCCGTGCTGCTCGTTGCGGGGCATCCTTCAGCTATCGATTTCGACCCGTTCTCCCTGTTTGTCGCGGCAATCGATTTCGAGTGCTTCGGGGTACAGGCTTTCGCTGCCGAGGATCTGGACGGTCATCTCGCCGCTGTCCTCCAATTCCATCACGCTGCGGCGTTTCTTGTTGTTGAGGAACGCCGCGACTTCGTCGTTGACGCGGATGGTGACTCGGACGATGTGTGGGTTGCGGCAGGCCAGCGCCAGCATCCGGACGACTTCGATCGACATGCTTTCGGCGGTCTTGACGAGTCCGCGGCCTTGGCAGCAGGGGCAATCGGTGTAAATGCTCCGCTTGAGGCTGGTGCGGATCCGTTGGCGGGTCATTTCGACCAGGCCGAAGGGGCTGGTCCGGAGGATCTTGGTCCGGGCGCGGTCCTTGGCCATCGCGTCACGGAGGGCCCGTTCGACTTTGCGGCGGTGTGCTTCTCGCCGCATGTCGATGAAGTCATTGACGATGACGCCGCCCAGATCGCGGAGTCGCAGTTGGCGGGCGATCTCTTTGGCGGCGACCATGTTGAGCCGGAAGGCATTTTCGTCGGCGGAGTCGCTGCCGCCACGAAAATTGCCGCTGTTGACGTCGATCGCGACGAGGGCTTCCGTGGCGTCGATGACGATCGAGCCGCCGCCGGGAAGGTCGACTTTGCGGCGGTTGATCTTCGCGATTTCCTCTTCCAGCTTGTACTTGTGGAACAGCGGTTGGCGGGCGTCGTAGAACTTGAGGTGATCGACGAATTGCGGCATCACCATCTTGATGAAGTCGCGGGTCTTTTCGTAGGCCTGCTTTTCGTCGATGTAGATCACGTCGATGTCGCTGGAGAGGACGTCGCGAATGGTCTTGATGATCATGTCGCTCTCCTCATAGATCGGCCCCGGTTCGGTGGTCGTTTCGATCCGTTTCACGATCGACTTCCACAACCGCAACAGGTATTCCATGTCGCGTTCGAGTTCCTCTTCCTTGCGTTGGGCCCCCGCGGTGCGGACGATGAAGCCGAGTCCCTTGGGCGGGTTGATCGCCAGCAGGCAGCGTCGGAGTCGTTTGCGATCGTCTTCGTCTTCGATCTTGCGGCTGACGCCGACCCGGGCGAGCGCGGGCATCAGCACCAGGTAGCGGCCCGGGATCGAGATGTAGGTGCTGAGGGTCGGGCCTTTGGTGCCGATGCCCTCCTTGATGACCTGGACCAGCACCTCATCGCCACGGCGCAAGACTTCCTGGATCGGCGGTTTGTTGCGAGGTCGGCCGCCCTTGAACGCGGTCTTGGAGCCGCGGCCGGTTTCGCGGGCCCGTTCGGCCGACCGCTGGGCCATTTCGTCCGATTCCCGCATGATTTCGACCGGGTCGTATCCGCCTTGGCGGAAGTACTGCGGTTCCACATCGCTGATGTGGAGGAACCCGTTGCGGCCGACGCCGAAATCGACGAACGCGGCTTGGATGCTCGGTTCGAGGTTGACGATCCGGCCGCGATAGATGTTGCCGGCGTAGGCTTCGACGCTCTTTCGTTCGATAAACAGTTCGTCAAGCCGACCGTCTTCCATGATCGCGATGCGGCTCTCTTCGGGCTGAGCCACGTTGATCAGCATCTCTTTTTTCATCAGCTTCGTTCCTGCTGTAGGGTGTCGGAAGGATTGTTTCGGTGGATCGCCGCCGGGTTGGCGGTGAGTTCGCCCGTCGGGGCGGGAGTGGGGTCGACTACTTCGTCGACCAAAATGACTCGGGTGCGGCGGAGGATTCCGCCGTGTTCGATGAGGTCGCTCAGCCCGATGCCGTCGAGCACCTCGGTCGGCTTGAGCGACGTGCCGGCGTCTTCGACGATTCTCAGAGCCAGCCTGTTGTCGCGCCGGTCCAGTAGGGCCAGCGGGGCCGGGATGCCCGCCGTGGCCTCGCGTTGCTTGCGGACGAATCGGATCGCCCCGTGGGATTTTGCCTCGTCGATCGCCGCATCGATCTGGGCTGCCGAGCGGACGTTGTTCAAGTAGGCCGCGGGGATTTCGAGGTCGTACTCGCTCGAATGGAGCCTCGCCTTGGCCAGGTTCGCAAACGTCGGGTCCGGTGTCCCGTCGGCGGAAGCTCGGGCCACCAAACGGACGTCGCCGATCTCAAGCCCCGGTTGATTGTCGGCGACCAGCGCGGCGTGAAGTTCTGCGGCGGAGAGCTCGCGGGTCACTTCGATCTCGACGACCTCATCGAGGCCTTCGACTCCCAGCGCGAGCGCCGAGGGGAACCCGATTCGCGGTTTGGGATGAAACCCATCGGTCATCGCCAGCGGCAACCCGACCCGGCGGAGCAACCGTTCCCACAACCGCTGCAAATCGCGGTGGCCGATCCAGCGGAGCAAGCCGACTTTCGCGAACCGGACCCGGAACCGATCGCGGATCGGTCGCGACGCCACCGGGTCGGCGGTCGGCTGGGGTTCGGCGGTGCGGGGGATGTCGGCGTTCACGGTGGGCGCGGGCGAGGTCAGGAAACGATCAATTCGGGGGCGAGTTTGCCGAGGCGTTCGAGTAGGTAGAGGTCGATGTCGCGGGCGGCTTCCATGGTCAACGCGCGGGCCGCGATCTCCTCGCACTGCTCCAGCGTTACGCTGCGGATGGCCTTTTTCAGTTTGGGTAGCGCATTCGGCGGGACGCTGAGGCTGCGGACTCCGAGTCCGAGCAGCAACAGCGAGCGGGCGGGATTGCTGCTCATCTCGCCACAAATCCCCAGCGGCACGCCGGCTTCGCCCGCCACCTCGACGCAGCGTCGGATCAGCCGCAACACGGCCGGGTCGCTCGACTGGTACAGGTCGGCAACGCACTCGTTGCTGCGGTCGACCGCTAGGGTGTACTGCACCAGGTCATTGGTTCCGATGCTGAGAAAGTCGACCTCCTTGACGAACCGATCGAGCATCAGCACCGTGGCTGGGACTTCGACCATGATCCCGATCGGGATGTCGTGGCGGTGCGGGATCCCCTCTTCGGCTAGGTCTTCGGCGATCGTGTTGACCAGGAACTTGGCTTGCCGCAATTCGCTGAGGGTCGTGATCAGGGGGAACATCACCCGGATGTCGCCGTGCATGGCGGCCCGCAGCAGCGCCCGCAGTTGGGGGCGGAAGAGTTCTGGGTGTTTGAGCGACAGGCGGATGCTGCGGAGACCCAGAAACGGGTTCGGTTCCGGTTCGGTCAACGGCCGGCTGCCCATCTTGTCGGCCCCCAGGTCGAGCGTCCGGATGACGACCGGGCGGCCCCCCATCGCCTCGACGACCTCGCGGTAGGCCTCGTAATGGTCCTGTTCGCTCGGCTCGACATTGCTGGCCAGGTACAGGAATTCGGTCCGGTACAGCCCGATGCCCATGGCGCCCCGTTCCAGGCAAGCGGCGACCTCGTGCGGGAACTCGATGTTGGCACTCAGCGATATGGCGACGCCGTCGATCGTCACGGCCGGCAGGTCACGCAGTTGGGCCAATCGGATGGCCAGGTTCTGGCGCCGCTCGCGTCCTTCCTCGTACCGCCGCAGCGTCTCCTTGTCCGGGTCGAGGATCACGATGCCGCGATCCCCGTCGACGATCACCATCGCCGCCCCGCCGACGCTTTGCAAAAAATCGCCGATGCCGACGACGGCGGGCAGTTCGAGCCCCTTGGCGACGATCGCCATGTGCCCGCCGGGGCCGCCGATTTCGGTACAAAAGCCGCGGACGTAGCGGCGATCCAAATTGGCGGTTTCGGACGGTGTCAGGTTGTGGGTCAACACGATCACCGGTTCGGTCAGCTCGGTCAGCGGCCGACGCGTCACGGCCCCGAGATGCTCGAGCAATTGCTGCTCGATGTCGACCACGTCGTCAGCGCGTTGGGCCAGGAGCGAATTGTCGAGCCGCCGCAGGTCCGACGCGTAGCGGTGCAGGACTTGGCTGACGGCGTAGGCGGCCGATTGATTTTCCTGACGAATCCGCCGCTGCAATTCGGCATGCAACCGCGGGTCGTGCAGCATCTGGAGTTGGGCCGCAAAGATATCGCCGGTCGAATCGCCGGCGATCGCGGCCGTTTCCATCCGACTCGCTTCCAAGCCGCGGGACAACGCGTCGACGGCTCGACGCAACCGCAGGGTCTCCTCCTCGATATCCGCGGAGGCGACTTGGCAGTGCGGGATTCGATAGCCTTCCCGATTCAGCACCAAGGCTGGACCGATCGCTACGCCGGGGGAAACCGGGATTCCATGAAGTTCGAGCATCGAGGACCGGACCCGCGCCGGATCGATCCGGACGGCCTGCGAGGCACGGGATTCCCGTGGCAAACCGTGCGGACGTTCGGGAGCGGGGGGTGGCTATCCATCATTTCTGTTCGGGTGAATGGGCCGGATGTCGTCCCGATCGGGCGTCTTCGCGAACCCGATCTGCTGCTGTCGAGCCCGCCTCGGCGGGCCGTTCTGCGGAGCAGGTCTGCGGTCGCGTGGCCATGCGGGTCACTCCAACTCGTAAAAACCGTTTTCGAATAATTCGGCAATGACCGCGACCGCCTGTTCCGCGTCCGGCCCCTCGGCCGACAATTCCATGTGCTTGCCGCACTCCGCACCCAGCGTCAGCAGCGACAGGATGCTCTTGCAGTCGACACGACAGCCGTCCTTCTCGAGCTGGATCGTCGCCTCATGGCGGCTCGCCTCGCGGACCAACATGTCCGCGGGCCGCGCGTGCAATCCCTGTGGGTTGCGGACGACAACGGTTCGGGTGATGACGGTAGAACTCATGGCGGCGGGATCGCCGTAGGACGTGGGAACGGGAACGGATTCAATGCCACCGACTAGCCGCCAAACTGGTTGTTGTCAGCTTCTTCCAGCAACTGGTGAATGTCTTCCGCCGTCCGACTCTGCTTCAGGAACCGACAAAAGGTCTCACCACGAAGCTGCTTCGAGATGTTCTCCAACGCCCGGAGATGGTCTCCGGGGCGATCGGGGGGGCTGATCAGCAAGAAGAACAGTTGCACCTTCTCGCCGTCGAGGCTGTTGAAATCAACCCCGTCAACACTGACCCCGACCGTGCCGACCAGTTTATCAACGCCCGCATGCTTGGTGTGAGGCACCGCCACCCCGCGGCCGATGCCCGTGCTGCCCAACTCTTCTCGCTTCATGATCGCCGCGATGATGTCGTCTTTCTCGTCGGCATTGATCTCGCCGGCTTCGAGCAACGACTCGACCAATTCGTTGATCACATCCTGTTTGCTGTCCGAGCTCAACTGAGCTCGGATCGCCTTCGCACAAATAAAATCGGAAAACTTCATCAATCAGGTCCTTTATTTCGTGTATTCGGCGCCGGGAGTCGGCGTCCGTAATGGGCGGCACTTGGCCACCCGAATTTGGCCGGGAGGCAAAGATCGCCCATCGTTCGACCTTGGATTTGTGAGCCGCGCCTGCGGACGAGGCAATTGGGCCGGCTGCACGCCAACCCCGCCGGCAACGGGACAACACCCAGCCGGCTCGCGGGTGCCGGACCGACCACCGCGGGGTGACGCTCTTTCGGCGATGCCCCCATGCCGCGACCTCAATCGGATTCCAGGGGCGAATCGATATGCTTGTGGCTAACCGCCCGGTGGCCGGTCAGCTTTTCCTTCAACTTACGCAACTGCTGCTCGATTTTCGGCAACGCCAGATCGAGCGCCGACAAGACCGTGGTCGAATCGGCGGACGCGACGCAATCGTTGGCGTGCTCAGCAGAAACCTTGATTTCAACCCAAGGATGATCCAAATCCTTCAGGTCGATGATCACCTCGATCGCGTTGACCCGATCGAACAGACGACGCAGCTTCGCTACTTTGTCTTCAATGAGCGGCTGATCGCCGGGCTGCAATTCACCATGACGAACCGAGATGCTGGTTTGCATCGCTGACTCCTGTGTATCGAATATCCAAGCTGCCGGCCCAAGTTGTGCGACAGTTTCGTCGTGTGAACCCATCGGATTCCCACACCACGGCCGCTAGGTAGTCGGTGGGGAAGCCGTTAGGGCCTCAGTTCCCGTAACCGTCGCCGGACGGTAGCGGCCCGCTGACCTCTCCGCCCCCGACCACTCTGCCGGGAAAGTACCTCGGGATAAGCCCGATATCGGCGGTCCGAATCGACGCGATGGCAAACCCATCCGCAGCCGGTTCGGCCTGCCGGTCGATCGCTCGACGTTTCTCGGGGTCATTGGGCGGGCATCATAGCAGACCCGCTGCCAGGCTGGGGAGACGGTTACTTCTCCATTTTTTCATCCCGCAGTCCGAAGTCGAGAGTCTAAACGTGAAATCCGTCACCAGACCCCGTACGGCTCGGTTACATTCGTCATGACCCCACCTCCGCGGCATTGCCGGCCTGCCAACTGCTTGGCCGCCGCGGTAAAATGACGCGGTATCCAGCCGGAGTTTTGCGGCAGCCGCCGCATTCACGCCTGCCGGGCGAGGCTCTGGCTGTCCTCCCGTCGCCTCGCCGATGGCCAGTTTCGTTTCGGAAGGCTCCCTGATTTGCCGGTCTCACCGGCTTGTCAGGAGCTCCGAGCCTGGCTCAGGTTCACCCCACACCTTTTTGTTGACCCCCGCTGTGCCGAATCTCGACTTCCCGACCGTCCGCCCCGTGCTGGGCGTGGCTTTGGACATGGACGGCCTGCTGTTCGATACCGAAAACATCTACTGGGAGGTGGGGCAGCGACTGCTCGCCCCGCGCGGCCGGAGTTTTTGCAGCCGATTGCAGCAGCGGATGATGGGGCGGATCGGGGTCGCGGCGCTTCAGGAGATGGTCGATTTCCACGAATTGGACGACGACCCGCACGACTTGTTGGCCGAATCGGACGAAATTTACAGCGATCTGTTGGGAGCCGGTCCCCCGGCGATGCCGGGCATGCCGGAGCTGATCGACGCTCTGATCGCGGGCGGTATCCCGTTTGGCGTCGCGACCAGCAGCCGAGGCCGTTTCGCCAACCGGATTTTGCGGGCCCAACCCTGGTTCGACTCGCTGAGTTTCCTGCTGACTGGCGACGACGTTCGTGAAGGCAAGCCGCATCCCGAGATGTATTTGGCAGCGGCGGCAAAGCTGGAGATCGAAGCGTCGCGAATGCTGGTGCTGGAGGACAGTGGCAACGGGTCGGCGGCGGGCGTCGCGGCGGGGGCGGTCGTGATCGCCGTGCCGAGCCCCCACACCCGGACGCACGAATTCCCCGGTGTCCATGCGATCGCCGATTCGCTGTCCGACCCGGTGATTCATCGACTGCTCGCTGCCGAGTGAACCGAATGGGGAATCGTGCCGGCTGACACCCGTTGAGCACGGCTCCGTTTTGCTTTGGTCGAGCGGCCACGACGGTTGCCGCAAATCCTTCCCAAACCGCCCTTTTTCGGGCGACTGGGTCGAATGAAGTTTCGGCATTGGGAAGGAACCGTTAAGCTGCTGGTCGGTCAATACGCAGTGGCGGACGCCATGTCTGCTCTTCGCTCACCCCCGCTTTGCCAAGCACCGCATGTCCCGGACGCCCAAACGCAACGCCCGATCGACCGCCACGACCGAACCCCAGGTGGTCGAAACCAAGGGGGCCGTCACTCCGGCGGCCGAAACCCCGGTGCCGGTCGCGGATGAGGAATCGGCGGAGGAGCAGCGGCTGAGTCCCGCGGCGAAACGGGCGATCGAGATCCGGTTGAGCGGGCATCGCGAGACGGTCGAATCGATCGTCGTGGCGTTGATCCTCGCGCTGCTGTTCCGCGGTTTTCTTGCCGAAGCCTTTGTGATCCCGACCGGCTCGATGGCTCCCGCCCTGATGGGGGAGCACAAGGACCTGTTTTGTCAGGAATGTGGAATTCAGTACCAGGTTGGGGCGAGCATCGAGACGCGCGCGCGAGAAACGGTCGTCGGGGGGATCTGCCCGAATTGCAATCACGTCGAAGCGCTCGACTTGAAGTCAAACCGCGGGCACGCGACCTTCAGCGGCGATCGGATCTTGGTCAGCAAGTTCGCGTACGCCTTGTCTGACCCCGACCGCTGGGACGTGGCCGTCTTTAAGTATCCCGGAAACCCGAAGCAGAACTACATCAAGCGGATCGTCGGCCTGCCGGGCGAAACCTTGATGATCCACCACGGGGATGTGTATGCCCGGCCGCTGAGTTCTCCCGCGGGTGGGGATGAGTCCGCAGCGAGCATCGACGATCGAAATTTTCGGATCCTCCGCAAATCGCCGAGCAAATTGTTGGCGATGTCGCACGTGGTCCATGATTCGAACTATCAACCGCTCGGCTTGCTCGAAGCGGGGTATCCATCGCCATGGCAAAGTTGGAGCGAGGGGGCGACCGTACCGCCGAGCGATTCGTGGGTACTGACCCCTTCCGCAAACGGTTTGGTCGCGGAAGTCGCGGCCGACGACGAGTGGAAATGGCTGCGGTACTATCACCGCTCGGTCGACCGATCGCTCCGAGAGCGGAGCGGCCGTGGGCTCGGCGTGGGCGTGGTCGACCCGTACACCAGTGAAGCGATTACCGATTTCTATCCTTACAACTCCTACCTGCACCTACCTTCACAATACGTTTATCGGGTCTCGCCGCAAGAGATGGCGAGAGAGTCGTCGCGTGGTTTGTTCGGTCGGTTCCGCGGGCTGTTCAGGCGTCCCACCGGGGTTTTTCATCCCAATTACGTCAGCGGCCAACTGAAGCAGGGCAAGCAGATGCCCAGGTTCGGTCAGAACGACTCCGCGACGATGGGGATGCACTGGGTCGGTGACCTGATTTTCGAAGCTGACGTGGAGACGTCCGCCGACGCCGAGTCGCTGCTGTTGGAAATTGTGGAGGCCGGTGTGCAGTACCAATGCGTCTTCGACCTGCGGTCGGGCGAGGCGGAATTGCGGGTTTGGGACGACGACCATGTTCTGCCGTTGGGGGAGGACGCCGAGCGTCCGACTTCCGTCAAGGCGGCGACCGCCGTTCGCGCCGGCAAGCGGGCGCGGGTGCGATTCAGCAACGCGGACGATCAGTTGCTGTTGTGGGTGAACGATCGCGTCGTGACCTTCGACGGTCCGACGACTTTCGATCACCGTGACTACCGGACGCCGGAGGCGGATCGGCCTCAATACCGGCCCGCGGTTCATCCGCTCGACGCCGCGCCGGTGGCGATCGCCGTCCGCGGTGGCCAGGCGACGGTGCGACATCTGAAGGTCGACCGCGACAAGTACTACATCTCGTCCAAGAGTTCGACGAACGGCCTGCTTGATTACGCCGAAAACGGCCGTACGCCGATGATGAATCGGGACAACATCGCCGAAATCCAGACCTACCTTGCCACCCCCGCCTTGTGGGACGATTTCGTCGGCTGGGAAGCTCGCAACACGGTCGCCTTCGATTTGGAGCAGGACCAATTTTTCCCGATGGGAGACAACAGCCCGGAAAGCCAGGACGCCCGCTGCTGGATCGGCTACGTGCCGGCCAATCCGATCGACCCGGACGCATATCGCTTTGCTGACAAGAATTACGTCCCCCGCGATCTGCTGGTCGGCAAGGCGCTGCTGGTTTTTTGGCCTCATACCTGGAGCGAACCGTTACCGATCACGCCGAATTGGGGACGGATTCGTTTGATCCGCTGAGCGATGCAACCGGGTGGTTGCCCGCTTGAACATCGCGGGCGTTCAAACGGAAGCCTGGGAACTTCGCTGGGAAGAATGAAGTTCGTTAGGAAGTCAATTTAGGTAGGCGGTAGGGCTGCGGGCTGCGAGGTTTCAGCCAACTCGGGAACGCCATTTCGTTTCGCAGTGACGACCCGAGCGTGCCGTGTGCCGTGGAGTCAGCCGTTCGTCAGACGCAACCGCAGATCATGCCGATGCGGTGGGACCGAGGGAGAGAGGGTACCGCGGACGAGGCCATCACGGACCGAACGAGGCTTCGATCCCGGCATGGATTTCGGCCAACTCCGCCCGCATGCCGAGATTTTGTCGGTACAAGGACGCCAAGGTCGTCTTGGTTTCGGACAATCGCTGACGGACCGCATCGCCGTAGCTCGTGATCGCAGCCCGTTCGACCTGGATCTGAGCCAAGTCCTTCTCCAATTTCAACTTCGAGTCTTGGTTGGAAGCCAGCATCTGCACCGTTGCCGCGATCGCATCGTCCAACACCTTTTGCTCCCGTTCGAGTTGTTGGCGGCGGATCGCCAGCGAATCGAGCCGGAGGCGAATCCGACGCAGGACCACCCGATAATCGTTCAGCGGACGCAGGAAGTAGTTGTCGACCAATTTGACGACCCCAGCTTCGATCAATTCGTTGGCGGCTTCTTCCTTCAAAACCAACTGGTCGCCGACGCGGAAGGTTACGTTCCCTTCTTCTCCACGTTGCAGTCGGCTATCAACGGCTTGGCCACTGCCGTCGAAGAATCCGCCATCGAGCGCCCCCCGTTGCCCGGGGCTGTCGACCGTGATCGAGTGATTTTGTGTGAATTCGACCTTCGTCCAACGGCTCGGGGGCGGATCGTCCTGGGAGGCCCGGGCGCCATCACGCAGGTATTTAGTGAGGGTCGCCTCGGAAACCGATTGTCCGAGCAATTGCCGAACCAGGTCTTCGTCGACTCGTCCGAAAAACTCGTCGTCCGTCGGTTCGCTCCCTTCCGCGACGAAGGCGTCATGGCTGTCCAACGGCAACAATTCGTAGAGCGACCAGCTCCGGGCCTCACCGCTGGTGATCGCTTGGGCTTGAGGGTTTTCCAGCCTGCCGGTCGGTTCGAGCACGACTTCGGTCGGCGTGCTGGAGCGAACGATGAACTCGCCCAAGAAAAAGGTCGGGATCGGGACTTCCAGCCCGGCGGTGATCGTCTCGGCAAACCCGTAGACGACCAACGACTCGGGGATCAGCGGCAGGGTGGGGGCGGGTTCGGCCGCAGCGGGAGCGGCGGGTTCGGGGGCGGCTTCCATCCCGGGCGGCAATTCGCTCACCGGGGCCGTTCGCACCAACCGCACGGAGGTCGGCGTGGCGCCGGCCTGCATCTGCAACCCCTGCCAACGCCGCCCCGCCTCGAGGGAATAACGGTGGAGGCTCTCCTGGAGTTCCAAGACGCCGCCACCGCCGATCGAATCGCCGTTCTTGAGCGATTCCTGCTCGTTTTCCAATCGCACCAACTGGGCTTCCAAGTCCTCTTTCACCTTGTGCCAGGCGGAGCGGCTCTTGAGCGTTGCGGCGGTGGGGAGCAGCAGCGTGATTCCCAACAGCAACGACAACGCCATCGAAGTGATCGCGTACCACTGCATCGAATCACGGCTTTTCCACATGAAAAAGCCGAACGCCAGCACCAGGATGATCAGGAATGCTAGCAGGGCGTAGGACATGAGCTTGCCTGGCAATGGGCGAATGTCGCGAACGATACCGAGGCCAAAGCCAGGGTGGAGATGAGCGAACCTGTTCAGATGCTATTTCGGCCTGTCCCGACCGTCAAGTTTTAACAGCGTTATCTGGCGTCCGTATCTCGACTCAGGTCTCTGTCAGCCAAACACCCGTCTCAGATCGCCCAATCGGCAAAGTCGCCCTGATCGGCACGACGGCTACAGCCGTCAACGGAATCCGGCCCGGGAATTCCGGTTGTATCAAGTGCAGGGGTCGTTCCTACCGATCCAGAAGTGCGGGTCGATCCGTCGGCAACGGTTGTGCGTTGCCGCGTGGGTCGAAGATTCCGGATCCGACGGTACCTGGGAAGTAGGCAAAGATGCGATCCAAGATTCGGCAGGGGCGGAGAAGCCATCGCGGTGCGGTGCGGGCAGGGTTGGAGATTGGCTCGCTACCGAAGCGGGCGACTGCCCCGGCGTTTCGTCTGGGGCTGGTGCTGCTGCTGGCCTGCTTAACGACTTCGACGGGCTGCCACCGCGCCTATTACCGCCGCCAGGCGGATATGGAAGCGCATCAACTGATCGACGAGAAGGTCCTGCATGCCTGCCAGGACCCGGGGCAATTGATCCGGGTCAACCCGGACGGGCGCAGCCGAATGTACAACCCGTTCGACCTCGATTTTCAGCCGATGCCGGTCGACGATCCGGCTTCACACCGCTACATGCGGGTCGTCGACGGCCGCCGGGCCTACCCGCTCTGGAAAGCCGCCGGGACGACCAACGCGATGGAAAATCCGGATTGGTGGGCGACGCTGCCGCTGGATGAGAACGGCGTGTTGCGGCTCGATTCGGACATGGCTGTGCAATTGGCGCTGCTCCATTCGCCCGAATACCAGCGTCAGATCGAACAGCTTTACCTGTCGGCGCTCGACGTCAGCAGCGAACGGTTCCGGTTCGACACCCAGTTCTTCGGCGGGATGCAAACGTTCTTCACGGCGGACGGCCCGAACCGACGGGGCGGGGGCGGCAACAGTCGTTCAAGCTTGGAATTGGCCCCTTACAGCGTCGGTCGCCGTCCCTGGGCGATGCAGCGGACCTTCGCGACCGGTGCGGACCTGTTGGTCGGTTTCGCCAACGGCGTCGTCTGGGACTTCAGCGGCCCGAACCAGCAGACGGCGAACACGGTGTTCGATTTCGTGTTGTTGCAACCGCTGCTCCGCGGCGCCGGCCGGGATCGGGTGCTGGAACGGTTGACGCTGTCGGAACGCCGTTTGCTGGCGAACGTCCGGGCGTTCGAACGTTACCGACGGAGTTTCTACTTGAACGTGACGATCGGGCGGGCGACCGAGAGCACCGTGCAACGGAGCGGCGGGGTGTTCGGCGTCGGTTTGGGCGGCTTCACCGGCTTGGGCGGCGGTTTTGCCGGTCTGGCCGGCGGCGGTGGCGGCGGGGCCGGGTTCGGCGTCGCCGGCGGCGGGGGCGTTCCCCAAGCGGGCGGATTCCTCGGCTTGCTCCAATCGCAATTGCAGATCCGCAACTTGGAGGAGAACGTCGCGCGGCTGAAGGAAAATCTGTTGATCCTCGAAGACACATTGATCGAGTTGCTGACGACGATCCCCGACGACGCCGAGGGGATTCCCCGACAACGGCTGCAAATCGCGCAAGCCCGTTCGGCGCTATTGAACGCGCAAACCCAACTGATCAACCGTCGTTCGGCATACCAGAACGACATCGATCGGTTCCTGCGGACCCTCGGATTGCCGCCTTACCTGTGTGTCGAGATCGCCGACCCAATGCTGGAACGGTTCGAGCTGATCGATCAGACGCTGCGGGGTCGCCGCGAGCAGTTGCTCGACCTGCGGACGACGGCCGGTCAGATCAACCTGGAGTTGCTGGGCAACGCCACGCGATCGGTCGACGCCAATACCGGGTTGCCAAAACTGGAAATCGAATGGTCGCCCGAGTTGGCCGAGACGGTCAAGCGTCTGGAGGTGGCACTCGGCCCGCTGTTGGCATTTCGTAGCCAGGTGGTCGACCTCGACCTTCCGCGGGTTGCCAACGACATCCAGACGCTGCGTGCCGCTCAGGGCGAGCGGCGTCGCCAAGCGGATTCGCTTCGCGAGACCTACGAACAGAATCGGGGCAAGATTTGCAACCTGCTCGAATTTGAGGGGGTTACCACCAACCTGTTCGACGGAGCGGAGATCCTCGACGTCGTGACGACGCTTGAGAGCGATTACGAGAAGTTGTCGACGCGATTCGCTCGCTACGCGGTTTTGCTGGACCGCTTGCAAGCGACGCTGGAGCGGTTCTCCCAACCGGATGCGGGGGCCGAAATCGCTCCGCGGGACTTGGCGGATACCATCCGCAACGACGTGATCCTGGGTAGCCAGGACCTGTTGGCCGATTTGGCCGACGACGTGTTGGCACTGCAACTGATCCAAGCCCGCAGCCGAACCGAAAGTGTCGTGCTGCCTGAAATCCGGCTGACGCCCGCCGAGGCCTTCCAGATCGCGCAAGCCAACCGCCGCGATTGGGCCAACGCCCGCGCCGCGCTGGTCGATACGTGGCGGTTGATCGAGTTCAACGCGGACGACTTGGAGAGTTCGCTCGATGTCGTCTTCTCGGGCGACGTCCAGAACGGCAGCAGCAACCCGCTCGACCTGCGGACCAGCACCGGCCGACTCCGCGTCGGCCTCCGCTGGGACGCGCCGCTGACGAGGCTCCAGGAACGGAACACCTACCGCCAATCGCAGATCGAGTTCGAACAGGCACGGCGGAACTATTACCAGTTCGAGGACGGGGTCTGGCAATTGGTCCGTGGTGAGCTTCGTCAGGCGTTGACGAACCAAATCAACTTCGAGATCGGGCGGCAATCGGTCCGGATCGCGGCCGAGCAGTTGGAACTGAACGAAGACCTGCGGGCCCTCCGCGACGCCCGAGGGCTGAGCAGCGGGCCGACGGCCGCACGGGATACGATCAGCGCCTTGACCGACTTGTTGAACTCGCAAAACACGCTGCTGAACATCTTCGTGAACTACGAGGTGATCCGCCGCAGCCTCGACTTCGATCTGGAGACGATGCAACTGACCCCCGAAGGTCTCTGGATCGATCCCGGAGCGATCACCCCGGAAACCCTCGGTGGCGGCGACTGGATGAACGCCAGTGGGGTGAGCCATTGCAATGCCGATTGCTACACCGCATCCGGGCTGATTCGAACCCCGGGTCCCCTGACCCCCGGCACCATGCCGACCGAAGATCACCCGGTGCCGGCGGAAGTGTTGGTCGCCCCGAAGCCATCACCGGCGACCAAGGGTGGCAAGTGACCCGTGCGGTTTTGCACGGGACTCGATCCGCCCAGCCGTCAAGCGAGTTGACCGGCCGGTGACACCGGCGACCGGTTAGAATGGCAACACGGCGTCCGCGACAGCGAGACGGGTGACGTCCGGACGAGGTTTGGCGGCTTTATGACGAGGCAAATGACGATGCGATGCGACCGACGGACGATTTTGGCGGGGGGCATGGCCAGCGCACTAGCGACTTTGGCTGGGCGACCTTCCAGGGCGGCGGAAGGTTCCGGGGCGACGGAAGGAACGGCCGATGAAGGGCTCGGACCGCTCTGCGTCTTCGCGAAACACTTGCAGTGGCTTTCGAACGAGGCGCTCGCGGACCTGCTGGTCGAGTTGGATGTCGCGGGGATCGAAGCGACCGTTCGAGACGACGGCCAAGTCAAACCGGAGGACGCTCGGCGAGGTTTGCCGAAGTTGGCTGAGGCGCTCGACCGACGGGACCGCCGGATCGTGATCATGACGACCGGGATCACATCGCCCGATTCGCCCCACGCCGCCGAGGTGCTGGAAACGGCCGCCAAGCTCGGTGTGCGACATTACCGGATGGGCTACTACCAGTATGACTTGAACAAGCCGATCCTGCCGCAGCTCCAGAACTTCACCCGCCAAGCGGAGCGGCTGGCGCAGCAGAACCGTGCTCTGGGGATCGTCGGCGTCTACCAAAACCACGCCGGGGACCGCTATGTCGGGGCACCGCTCTGGGACCTGCGACAGATGCTCGAATCGATCTCGCCGGCGGAGATCGCGGTCGCCTACGACGTCCGGCATGCGACGGTTGAGGCCGGGATGAGTTGGCCGCTGAATTGGGCGATGATCCGGCCGCATGTCGGCGCTATCTTCCTGAAAGATTTTCACTGGACCGAAGGCAAAGCTGAAAACGTGCCGCTGGGGACAGGCCAAGTCGACCCGAAACTGTTCGCGGCCGTTCGCGATTCCGGGTTGGCGGTCCCGGTGTCGTTGCACATGGAATACATCGATCATCGCGACCCGGACCGGATCGACGAGTGCATCGCCGCCTACCGAGCCGACCGCATCGCGACTCGGGAATTGCTGGGGATCTGAGGAAAGCGTGGGACTCGCGGAAAACCAATCCGAAGTTTCGAAAACGCGATCGGCGCGGTAGCCGATGACGATGACGATTCGATTTCGGATCGGAGCCTTCCTGCGAGTCGGCCGCACTTTTGGCTGTCGGACCAGGCCTGATCGCTTATGATGAGCCGGATCGATATCCCACGAACTCGGTCGTGCCCTGAGCCATGCCATATTCGGCGGCAACGGCTTCCGGCACTTCCGCCGGGGATTCAATCCAGAGGACAATCATGAGTATTCTTGGCCGGCTGAAAGGGCTGTTTTCGAGCCGCGAAAAAGCCCTGTCGCAGTACCGCAGTGGCATGGACAAGGCGAAACGGAAGGACTTCCGAGGTGCCGTTTCGGATTATTCCGAAGCGATCCGGGGCCTCGCCCCGGCGAGCGACGTGATGGCGATGGCGCTCTACAACCGGGCGTTGGCCTACTCGTCTATCGGCGAGGATGAGAAAGCGGCGGCAGACCTGACGCGGGTGTTGGCCAGCCCGGGGCTGTCCGAAAACGTCAAGCTCGCCGCGAGCCAGCGTCGCGAACGGATCCGCCGACGCGGCCTTGCGGACGGTGAAAAGTGAACGCGCCACAAATCGGTTCGAGCGACTTCACCATGGGTGCTTGCACCCCCGGCCGTGCAAAAAAATCGCTTGACGATGACCGCAAACGGGACGCGAAGTCGCGGCCAAAGCGGTCGAGAATGGGCCGTGTGCGCGGGACTTGAAGCGGGGGGAGGACCTTTGAAACACGTGTTCGGGGAGACGTCAGCTTCCTGCGGAGCGTCTTACCACAGCCCGTAAGCCGCCAGGGCGATGTCTGCCAGCCGAACCGCTTCGTCGTCCTCGTTTTCCTGCGCCGGTTGAGGCGTTCCGGGAGGTTGTACGGCCGCTTGGGGGGCTGTCTGCGACGCGTCTGAGGAGGGGAAATCGCCAACCGGCATGGTTTCGTCGAAAGCGGGCAGGGCCTCAACCGTTACCCAATCCCAGCCCAATTCTCCCTCGCCTTCCGCGGGTGGCGATTCGGCTTCGGTAGGTGGCAAGTTGGTCGCTGAATCGACCTCGCCGCCGCCACCAGTCTCATCCGTATCGCCCACGAATGCCGCTGTTCCTGGCTCGGAGACGGATTCCGACACCTCGTCGTCGGTCGCCGAGGCCACTTCCGCGCCAAGAATCTCTGAAGCCTGCGAGCTCGAACCGACAACCGCGGCGGCCTCATCCCCGTTGGACAACTCCGAGCTGACTGCGGCGGATACCGGCTCCCACCCGACCGAGTCGCTTTGGATGTCGCGCAAAGTCGCCACCCACGCCGGCGATCCGACCGGTTGGACGGGGGTCGACATCAGTCGCAAATAGAAGAACTCGGGCCTCAACGCATGCTCGCGAAAGTTCTGTTCGATCAGACTTTGGCCCGCTGCGAGGGAAACGGCGAGTTCGTTCGGTCCGCCATCGAAGTACGCCGCCGGTTGGACCTGAACGATCTGGTAATCACCTGCGGGTAAGTCGGTGAACTCGTACCGTCCCCGGTCGTCCGTTTGGGTTGTGAAGGTCTCGCCGGTCGCTTGGCGGATCAGCCGGATCGTGACCCCCGGAAGGCCTTCGCGTGGACCGGGCTGGCCGTCGTTGTCGACATCCGCGAAAACGACCCCGGTGATACGATCAGCCAGGGTCGGATCGGTCGACACCACCGTGACGCGGCCGTCCGTCGGGTCAGGGCCCGGCACGGGCGCCGGGACCACCGGAATGGCCGATTCGTTTAACCGGACATCCACCAAGTCGATCGGCGACGTGACCCCCGGTTCGGCCGATTCCAGCACTCGAAACCCGAGCACGACGAGCGAACCGCCTGTGGCGGGCGAACCGATCGCGTTGGAAAGCGAAACCGTCACGGCGCCGGCCACCGGATCGACGTTCGCGACGACGAGGGTTTCGGATGTCGCGGACCAAGCCGTCCCCGCAGTCACCTGTTCCGGCGTCAACGACAACACATCGGGGTCGTAACGGAGCGTTATCAAGGCGCCGCGAACGCCCTCCGGTTGGTCGACGTTTACCGGTACGGAAACGACGGCGCCGACCTCGCCCTGGATGTCGGTCGGGACGTTCACCGCCGCGAGCAAGCGACGGTCTTCCAGGTTTTCGATTCGCAGGCGTCGACGGTGGACGGTCATTTCGAACTGGGGGCGAGTGGAACAGGACGAAACGGATGAAGCCGTGACGCTGGAGTGTGGCCGAGGACCGCTCTGGCGCGCGGTGTCCCAGTGACCTGGTTCCGGTAAGGCTGTCCCCAGTAGCGTTCACTTCACAAAGTTAGATTACGTTTGTCGTCGCGAAGTTGCGGCGATTGCGGAACTTTTTCCGCTGTTACGGTTCAAAACGTTGATACGCGGTTGGAGTCCGGTTTGATCTGAGCAACCTGTGTTCTCGATCGATATTTCTGGTCAGGAGCTTATTGACGGTCGTGTTGATGGCGCCGGTCGCGATCGTTCGGTCTCGGCAATTCGCCCCGGATCGGATCGATCGCTGCCACCATCCACCCTGTTTGTCAGCTAGCTTTTTTGTGGGTTCCCGCCAAGTTTGCGCCATGGTGATGTTTCGCGCAGTTTACGCAGGCCGGTTTTGCAAGAAGGGTTCGAAAATGGATCGTTTGCGTCGCATGGCTCGTCCGTGGAAACGTTCGGCGTTGGAACGGTTTCTCCTTAACAGAACGGAGTGCGCTCCAACCTCCTCGCGACGGTTGCGGATTGAGCCGCTCGAAGACCGTCGGGTGATGGCGGTGACGGTGGAAGCCTTCGTGCCGACGGCAAGCGGCTTCACGGCGACGTTGAGCGAAGAGATCCGCGTCGAGAATTTGAACCTTTACGACGCCCAGAGCGAGGTGCTGGGAGATGCCGACGTCGTCTTGCGAGGGGCGAACACCGGCGATGTCCGGGGTTCCTTGATCGTCAACGGGACCGACCTGCACTTCATCGCCTCAGGTGGGGCGTTGCAACCGGACGACTACACGGCGACGCTCCGCAGCGCCGCGAACGGGATCGTCGATGCGGCATTGGGGCAATGGCTCGATGGCGAGTTCGACGGGGTTTTCCCGTCGGGGGACGGTGTTCCGGGAGGCGATTTTGTCATTTCGTTCACCGTCGGCCCGCTGCCGGCGATCGTTGTCGGGATGCCCGACTTTGCTCGCGGGCCTTCGCAGAGCGTCAACGTTCCGGCGATCGGATCGGGCATCGCCCCGCTGGGCGGTTTGCCGATCCGCTTCTCGCAGACCGAGGGCATCACCTCGCTGACGATGACGGTCGACTACGACCCGAGTCTGTTGGACGTTTCGGATGTCACGTTGGGACGCGACGCACCGAGCGGATCGCAGGTCGAAGTGAACCTGACGGTTCCAGGCCAATTGCGGATCGCCTTTTTCTCGTTAGACCCGATGCCCAGCGGCCCCGCAGATCTGCTGAACTTGGTGGCGACCGTCCCCGAAGACGCGGAGTACGGTCAAGCTCATGTGCTGCGGGTGACATCGCTGGAGATCAACGGCGGCGACTTGCAAGCGATTGCAGATGACGCGGTTCACGTTGTCGCCTTTGTCGGCGATGCGAACGCCAACCGTCGCTACGAAGCGGAAGATGCCCGCTTGATCGCCCGCGTTGCCGCCGGGCTCGATAGCGGTTTTGCCGTCAGCAACCCGACGGGAACTGACCCCGGCAGGGTGCTTTACCCGACCATCGACCCGCGGATCATCGGCGACGTGACCGGCTTGGACGGGATCAGCCCACTCGATGCCAGCGACATGCTGCGGGTCGTTGTCGGATTGCCAGTGGCAAACCTGCCGGCCTTGCCTGAGTCTCAGGCGCCGATGAACATGACGTTGTCTTCAAACCAGATCAGGGAGGGTTTGCCGACCGGAACGGTCGTCGGCCAGTTGTTCACTGACGATCCCGATCCGGGCGACACGCACACCTACACGCTCGTGTCGGGAACGGGCAGCGATGACAACTCGTCGTTCGTGATCGCCAACGACGAGTTGGTGACGGCAGCCATCTTCGACTTCGAAACACGCAGTTCCTACTCCGTTCGTGTCCGTTCGACCGACAGCCAGGGCTTATTCATCGAGCGGGTATTCACCATCGATGTGCTCAAGACGAACTCAGCGCCGACGGCGATCGAACTGAGCGATTCGTCTGTTGCGGAAGCTGCCGAGATCGGCACGCCTGTCGGCACCTTCTCGACGATCGATCCCGACACGGGTGATTCGCACAGCTACACCTTTGCCGAGGGCGAAGGGGATGACGACAACGGCGCCTTCCAGATCGTTGAAAACCAATTGATCACGGCGGCGAACTTCGACTTCGCAACCAACCCGACGCACACGATCCGTGTCCGCTCGACCGATTCGGGCGAAGCGTTCTTCGAGCAGATTTTCGTGATCACGGTGATCAAGACGAACGCAGCGCCGACGGCGATCGAACTGAGCGATTCAACAGTCGTCGGCAACGCGGCCCCGGGTGTTGTGATCGGCACGCTCTCGACAGAGGACCCAGACGAAGGTGACCTCCACACCTACGCATTGGCCTCGGGCGATGGGGGTGAGGAGAATGAGTATTTCGAGATCGTCGGCAACGAATTGATCGTGCGCGTCGAACTGGATTTCGATCTGATCGAGTCGTTCCGGGTACGGATCCGGAGCACCGATCTGCAAGAAGCGTCGATCGAAGGGACATTCACGATCACCCGTTCCGAGCCGAGCTGACCTGCCGCCAGATAGCCGGGTTTAGAAGTCGAAAACCATCGCTGTCCGCAATCCCTGAACCAACACGCCTCCGGTTCGAAACGTCGGGGCCGGCGTGAAGGGTGCGATTGGGGTTTCGGGTGGCAGTTGGGATGCGCTGCGATCGATCTGGTCACCCGGTTGAACGGCCTCGCTGAGGTAGAACAGCCGATAACCGACCTCCCACCGCCAATTGGAAGTCAGATGCGCGGTGATGCCGGTCTGGAGTTCGGGCAGGAGTGCGAAGCGATTCAGGGTTTGACGTCCCCCGTTGGTCGACTGGGCCAACAGGCCGCCGGGAAAGGTCGCGGCGACAGGGACGCCGGAACTGTTGGGCACGGTCGCGGTCGTCTCGCCGGCGATCTCGACTTCCATCGAGTTCACCCCGAGGCTCAGCCCGCCTCTCAGATTGAAGTCGAACAGCGAGAACCGTTCGGTCGCGTCGAGCCCCAGCGAAAAGCTGGTGAAGTGATTGCGGGTGCGGAACTGGTCGCTGATCTCGATCAGGGTGCCGGCCGCGATCGGCGCCTGGGGGGCAAAGTATTCGGTCCTTTGGTCGAGTTGCAGACCTTCGCCGAGGTAGAGATAGCGGAACCCGATCAGCGAGTCGACACGTCGGGGGCCGACGATCCTCAGGGCGTCCCGCCGCAAGGCTTCCACCGAATGGAGTTCGGTCCAGGTAGACTGCGTCATCATCCCATCGGCAAAGTTCGGGTGCGCTACCAACAGGGCCGCCTCGTTACCATCACCGGCGACATAGGGCCGACCCAGACCCAGCGTCCAGACGCTGTCGACCGTTTGGCGGTCAAATTGTTGTGGCAAACCGGAGTAGCGAAACTCCCAACCGGAGTGCTGGCAGTTGTCAAACCAAACGCCACCGCCGATTTCGAACCCGGACGAAGTCATGTTCGCTTCGGTCCCCCCGAGCAACGTCTGCCCCGGTTGCCCGAGCACGCCGATGTTGTCCAGCGATGTCCCATCGCCGGATCGGAGCAGCGGCGGCAGGTTCGCTCCCGTGATCGACCAACGCAGGTAACCGCCTGACAGCCAGTAACCGGTCGGTCGGTCGATCCGCAGCAAGCCGAATCCACACAGCGAATTCGCGTAGGCCTCGTCAAGCCAATCGTCGCAGGCGTCGGATGGGGGATGTCGCCAACCGTCCATGCGGGCACGTCGCGAGGGCGCTTCCGCCACTTCGAGATCGTCCGGGTAGTCCAGGTCGTCGACGTATTCGACCGGTGCGATTGTCGCGGCGGGCTCTCCAAAGTAGCCCCCGCCCGATCGGCGGACCGACTCGGTGGCGGTGCCGGGCGGTGTCACCCGCCAATGTTTGACGGCTGGAGGGTTCTGAGCCGACGCCGGTCCGGCTGCGACGAGCAGCAGCAGGGCCACAACGATCTGCCGTCGCGCGATGAGACGCAACGGGTCCGACGCCCGATGTGTCTGGCTGGTGACTGAAAAAATAGCAAGCATCCGACTTCACGCACTGCAGGATTGCCCCCCCGCGGCGTATTTTCATTGTCTCATCGACCAATCACGAAGGGTCGCTCTAGCCTTTTCTGAAAAATACTTCGCAAAAGGTTTCGCTGGGAAGCGGCAGGGCGTCCTGCACGGGCGCTGCCAGCGGTTGGCCGGCGGTGCTTCGCGGGCCAGAGCAGCGGTGAGCGGCGAGCCGCTCGGCCGAAACCCCCGCTTCGCCGACCAAGCCTCTCCCCATCACACCCGCCGCCACACCGATCAGGCCGCCGATCAGGTGCGCCAGCGGCAGCGGGGTGAAGTCGGCAGGCGTCACAAACCACAAGTCGCCGGTCTGAAACTCCATCGCCACCTTGGCGGCCAAGGCGACCAGCATGCCGGCGAACAGGAAGCCACCGACGCGGTCGCGAGCCGCCAACGATCCGATCAGCAGTCGGGTCGCCAGCAACGCGAACAGACCTGTGTCGAGCCCGCTGAGCCCCCGATAGCTGGTGATTTCCGGGTGCCCGATCGCGACGGCTAGCGGGATCGCAATGGCGGAAACGGCCAGCGTCAAGTAGCAAGCTCGCGGCCACCAGCGTTCGCAAAACCCCGCCAGCAGCACGAACATCCCGATGTCCCAGAAGAAATGCTCGGCCGACCAATGGATCAGGTGGCAACCGACCAGTCGGTAAGTCGCCAGGCTGGTGGTGTCTCGCAGGTCGATCGTCAAGCGAGTGGCCAGTTCGGGTGCCAACTGGGCCGTGGTCGCGATCGCGACCAGCAGGATCGTCACGGGGATCGATCGGAGTTCGCCGAGTGCGCCGCGCATCGGAATCGGTCCTGTCTGGGGGGAAGTCGTGGTCGGGTAACACGGAGTGGGGAAACGCCCGCGTGACGCCAGGGCAGAAGCAGCCCTGGCGTCACGTCATCGAGGCATCGATTCAGATCACGTTTTGGCTGTGATCGTCGTGGGTGCCGCCAGGCGTTTTCGTTTTGCGACGCCGCACGGCCCACGCCGTGGCGGCCGCCAACCCACCCGCCAACGCCCCGCTGATCGGGTCGATCGCGCCACCACCACCGTCGAAGTTCGGTCCGGGCATGCTGAAGTCGCCGGGGGTACCCTGTGGTTGTGGCAGTGCCGAAGCGGCGTTGTTCGCCAGCGGCACGTTCATGCCAGGTGCCGAAACGGCGTCGACGGAGGGCGCGGCCTGCTCGGAAGGCGGGGCCGATTTCGCGGGACCGATCTTGGCCAGCGATTCGTCTCGAAGGCGTTGGAATTCGTCACGCAGCCGATCCCGCGCGGCCCGATCGCGGACGACCCGGTTGGCGTTGCGGCGTTCGATCCGCCAGCGGGCGTACTCCCCTTCGTTCTCCAGCACGATGAACGAGGCATACTCGCTGACGATCGAGTAACCTTCACACAACCGCACGATCTCCTCGATCACCTGCGGGTCTTTGCCGCCGGCGGCTCGCAACCGATCCATCAGCGTTTGCGTCCGCTGGAACGCCCACATCCGTTCGATCTCGGGGTTGTCGGCTTCGATTTCGGGGAAATCGAACGAGAACTCTTGGCGGAACGGTTGGCCCAGCACGTTGGCGGTCACGAGGATCTTGGCCGGGCCGGCTTGGCGGTACCGCCCCAGCAAACGGATCGGTGCGCCGTAGTACAGGTCGGGTAGACGTTCGGAAGCCATATCATGCGTCCCGACGCCGGCGATTTCGATCACCAAATCGGTCGCGACTGGCCGCATCAACTTGCGGCGAAACGATTCGGCTTGACGCCCGAAGTCGTCTTGGTGCGAAATGAACGCGGCCAACCCGCCCGCATTTTCGGCCAATTGCTGCAACAGCGGCCGGTTGGTTTCGTTGCCGATCCCGATGCAAAACAGCCGCGTTCCTGCTGGGGCTTGGTCGATCGCCGCCAGCAGTTCGGCCTGCTCGCGCACCTCGGTCAAACCGTCTGAGAGGATCACCACGTTCAGCGGCCGATCGCTCGATTTGTACTTGTAGGCCGTCAGCACGGCGGGACGTAGCACGGTACCGCCGCGAGCCCGTTGTGAACGCAAGAACTCTTGAGCGCTCAGCACCGCCTCGGGGGTGGCTTCGCAGAGCTCTTGAAAGTTCGGCACCGGCTGGGAGTTGAACGTCAGCACCTCGAAACGGTCCTCGGCCCCCAGCGACGAGAGGAACCCGTCGACCGCGGTGCGGGACAGGTTCAGCTTGTTGTCATTCGCCATGCTCCCCGAGATGTCGACCAAAAAGATGTAATCCATGCCGGCCTCCGATGCTTCCAATTCCTTGCCAGCGGTCAGCGACAGCAGGAAGTAGCCGTCTTCGCCCGGCCGCTTCGAGGTGACCAGATCGAGCCCGGTGTGGGGGCGTTCGGTCTGGTAGTGGATCACCAGGTCGCGGCTGAGGTCACCTTGGGGCAATTCGAGGCTGGCGCGAGAGTACTTCGAGGTGTGTTCGGAGATCACGAAATCGTCGGGATGGGACGGGCTGGCCATCGCCACGATCGGGATCTCGCTTTTGACATCGAGCGTCAGCGAAAAGGTGCCCGTCGTGCGGGCGTCGACCGGGCCGCTGGTCGTCGTTTCCAGCGGATAGACGTAGGTCGCCGAGTTGTGATCGAAGTCGAGCGGTTGGGCATAGGTGATGCTGATGTGCTGCTCCGCACCGGCGGCGATCGGGAAGACCCGCAACTCGAACGACTTGAAATCGACCTGTTCCAGCAACCCCGGGTCACGGCGGGTCTGCTTGTAACTTTCGTAGATCTCACGCGCCCGCTGTTTTTCGACCACCTCGCCGATCATCTCTTTACCGTCAATGATCATCGTGAAATTGCTGACCGAAGCCCCGTTGGGTACCGGGAAGGTGTAGAGCGCTTCGACGATACGATTCTCCGTATTGAAAAACACCTGATCGACTTGGGTCACCGCGACCCCGTTGTTGATCGTGACCTGGACTCGCTGTTCACGGATTTCGAGTTTGCCGCCGAATCCGCCATCGGCGACCAGCAATCCGGCTGCCGAGGCGGTGCCGCCGGCAGCCAGCAGCAGGCAGCAGGCCGTACCGAGCGAAAAGAGAAGGCGGGATGGGGAAGTACGGGACATCGGTTTGCTCCTGAAGCAAAGGGGGTTGAAAGGAAACCGAACCAGTCGATAGCAATCCCCGGGCCGGACGCAAAAACGGGTTCGTAAGCTGTTTTTCAGCAACTAGTTACACGAGTTCGAGAACGTCCGGCCGACTTTCGGGACGCATCGAGCATCCGCTGAGTGATCGCGTCTCTGTGCATTGAATGCACTGGCGGCGTGCGTTTGATGTCCATTCGCGTTTGTTGACAGCGGCGTGGGTCGCTTTTCCAATGGCGGTACTTTCCCGTTCGCCCCATCGGAATCGGCTGATTGCCGCCACGCCCTTGTCAGCTCGCATCTCCCGACCCGGCGCGTCTGGCGAACCGGTCCGTTCGCGTCCTGAGCCGCTGTTGATCCGCGCCTCAGCGGGTACGGGAAAGACGTATCAATTGACTGGGCGTTTGATGCGTTTGCTGGCGGATGGGGCGGCGATCGAGTCGATTTTGGCGACGACGTTCACCCGCAAGGCGGCTGGCGAGATACTCAGCCGGGTGTTGTTGGCGTTGTCCGAGGCGGCGGTCGACGACAGCGGCAAGAAATTGAACGAGCTGCGCGACCAAGTCGGCGGCGACGCGTTGAGCCGCCCGACCGCCGAGCGGCTGGTCCACGCGCTCGTTCGCGACATACACCGCCTGAGGATCCTGACCCTCGACAGCCTGTTCTCGCAATTCGCGCGAACGTTCGACTACGAGCTCGGCTTGCCGCCGGGTTGGCGGTTGACGGATCCGGTCGAAGACGCCTGGATTCGCGAGCGGGCGATCGACGACATGTTGGGCGGTCTGGAGGGGAGCACCGTGACCGCTTTGCTCGCGATGCTCGGCAAGGGGGATACGAAACGTTCGGTCCGCCGGGAGATGTTGGCGGTCGTCAACGACGGCTACGCGGAAGCCCGCGCCTGCCCGCCGGAGGCTTGGCAAAAGTTGGACGTACCGAGTGGGCCGGAACCGGAGCGGCTCGCGGAGGCAGCCGAGCGGTTGCGATCGACCCGGATGGGGCACAAGTCAGCCGACGGGCAATTGGTGAAGTTGGCCGAGTCGGTCGAGTCGGGTGAGTGGGAAGCGGCCAGCGTCCACAAGTTGGTAGCCGACGTTCACTGCGCGGGTCCGGCAGCCGAACTGCTGTATTACCGCAAGCCGGTTCCGGAAGAGGCGAGGTTGGCGATCGATTTGATCGCGGCGGCCTGCCGGACTCATTTTCTCGGGCTGTTGCGAGCCCAGACGGAGGCGACCGGCGAAGTCATCGCGGCGTACGAAACGCACCTGATGTCGTTGAAACGCACGATGCGGGCGTTGGCTTTCGACGACCTGGCCCACCGCTTGGCCGGCCTGTTCGCCATGGTCAGTCCTGGCCGGGCGGGGTTGAGGCTGGACGGCGCGCTGGAGCACGTCTTGCTGGATGAGTTTCAGGACACGTCACCCGCACAGTGGGCGGTTTTGAAGCCGCTGGCGCTGGCGGCTGTCGACCCGCAAGGGAGCGGCAGTTTCTTTTGTGTGGGTGACACGAAGCAGGCGATCTACGGTTGGCGCGGCGGCGTCGCCGGGATCTTTGATGCGGTCCAGGAGCAGATCCCGGGGGTTCAGCAGCGGAATCAAGACGAGAGTTTTCGCAGCAGCCCCGTCGTGATCGACGTCGTCAACCGGATCTTCAAAAACCTGTTGCGTCACCCCGAGTTCGCCGATGGCGGAGACCCGGACGCGGCGCCGCATGACCGGACGGCTTACGAAGCGGCCGCGATCACGCACTTTTCGACCAACTTTCCGGAGCATTCGGCTCATAAACAAAGGTTGCCGGGGCATTTCACCTTCTCCTGCACTTCCGCGTCCGAAGCGGACCGGCGGGAGGACAGCGAAACGCGATCGGCTCGGCATTTCGGCGAGGTCGCGAAACGGATCGCCGAACTGGCCGAATCGATGCCGGGGCGGTCGATCGGCGTGCTGACCCGGACCAACCGGACGGTCGGCGGCTTGATCCACCTGCTCCGTCGCGGCGGGGTCGACGTCAGCCAGGAGGGGGGCAACCCGTTGACCGATTCGGCGGCTGTCGAGTTGGTCTTGTCGGCATTGATGATGGCCGAGCACCCGGCCGACCGCCGGTGGTGGTTCCATGTCGCCCACTCGCCGCTGGCGGGTTGGTTGCAGACCGGGCCGCAGGACGAAACGCACGCCGCGGCGGGGCGGGTCCGTAGGCTGGTCGAAAATCTGGGGATCGCCGGCGCCGTCATCGAGATCGCCGATCGGTTGGTCACGGTTTGTGACGAACAGGACCGCGCGCGGTTGCGGCAGCTCGTCGCGCTTGCCGAGCGGCACGAGTTGAATCGTCAGCCACGACTGCGTGATTTCGTCGAGCGGGTGCGGGTCGAGCGGATCGAGAAACCGCGGCCGGCCCAGGTCCGCGTGATGACGGTGCATCAAGCGAAGGGGCTCGAGTTCGATTGCGTCGTGTTGCCGGAACTCGAAGGGGTTCTTACCCGTCAGGCACGGCAAACGATCGCTAAGAAAGCGGACGCCGGGTCGGCCCCGGACGCGATGCTGCGGTACGCCGGCGCCGACCACTGGCACTTTTTGCCGACGGTTTGGCAGCGTGCCTTCGGCGGCCACGCCGCGGGGCTGATGACCGAATCGTTGTGCCTGCTGTACGTCGCCCTGACCCGCGCCCGCCAGGCGCTGCACCTGATCGTTCAGCCGGCGGACAAGCCGGACTTTAAGAACAAATCGGCGTCGGCATTGATCTATCATGCGCTGGGGTGTGGCGCACGCGATGACCTCGACCCGACCGTCGGCGGCCGGGTTTGGGAAGAGGTGGGTGACGCGGGCTGGTCAGACCCAGGAGCTTCATGCCAAGCCGAAACGGAGTCGCCGAAATGAGGCTGGCGTGGCTCACCGATCCCCACTTCAACCACTGCCCGCTCGACGCGTGGGAAACGCTGATGGGCGAGATTCAGGACGGGGCCCCCGACGCGCTGCTGATCTCGGGAGACATCTCGGAGGGGGAAGACGTGCTGTTTCAACTGCGACTGTTGGCGGACGAACTGGCCATCCCGATCCACTTCGTGCTCGGCAATCACGACTTTTATCATGGCAGCATCGATGCGAAGCGTGCGGCCGTCGTGGCCGGATGTCGGCGTCACCCGCTCTTGAACTACCTGACCGATTCGGGACCGATCTGTTTGAACGACTCGGTGGCGTTGGTCGGCGAGGACGGTTGGGGAGATGCGACGATCGGCGACTTCGAAGGCTCGCCGGTACGGCTGAACGATTTCCGCTGGATCGACGATTTTCGGTTGGCTCCGATCGGCTCGTGGAAGCCGATGTTGATCGAACAGGGCCGCCAATCGGCGGCACGATTGCGAGGCAAATTGGTTTCGGCAATGGCCACCCATGCGTCGGTTTTGGTTGTCACCCACGTCCCGCCTTTCCGTGAAGCCTGTTGGTACCTCGGGCGGACGACCGATGATTGGTGGGCCCCATTTTTCGTCTGCGGTCAGGTCGGCGAAGTCTTGCGAGAAGCGATCGAGGCCCATCCCGCAGGGCGGCTGGAGGTGCTCTGTGGTCACACGCACAACGGCGGGTTGGCGCGGCTGGGCGACCGGCTGAACGTGACGACGGCGGGTGCGGAATACGGCCGGCCGGAGGTTGCCGCGTGGCTGACGGTCGACGCGACGGGGATTCGCCGGCAGGACTGATCGCGTGTCGAGAGGGTTGCCGCTGCGGGGGGCGGCAGACGATACTCCAAGGGCTGCCTTGACGCCGGAATTCGTCCGGTCCGGGGAGCGAATGAAGTCGATCCTGTTGGCCATCGCGACCGTCGTGTCCTGACCATGAGCACCGCCACCCCTTTGGACACGACGATCTCGGTAATCACGCCAGAGAACATCGCGTTCGATTATGAATTGGCCGGTCCGTTTCGGCGGCTGCCCGCCTACCTCATCGACATCCTCGTTCGCCTTGGCCTGATTCTCGCGGTCGGCATGGTCTTGGGCCTGCTGGGTTTGGCGACGAGCATCTGGATTCCCGGGTCGTTCTTCCTCGCCGGGATGCTGGTCGCGTATTTCCTGATCAGTTGGTTTTACGGGACGGTTCTGGAAACCTACTTCAACGGTCGGACGGTCGGCAAATGGATGTTCGGCCTGCGGGTGATCGGCATCGACGGCCGGCCGGTGGACGGCACCGGCGCGGTGATCCGCAACCTGCTGCGGATCGCCGATCTGGCTCCCTTGGCGGCGCTCAGCCAATTCGACAGCGACTTACCGGCCGTTTACGTCATCCCGACGGGCATCGTCGGGCTCGTCTGCATGGTCTCCACCCGGCGGATGCAGCGGTTAGGTGATTTGGCGGCCGGGACGATGGTCGTGGTCGACGAGCGGTCGTGGCGATTGCCGGTCACGCAGGTCGACGACCCGCGGGCGGCCGCGCTGGCTTCCTTTCTGCCGGCCGACTTTCGCGCCTCGCGAACGATGGCCCGGACGTTGGCCACCTACGTCGAGCGGCGCGCCTACCTGACGCCACCACGCCGCAGGGAGGTCGCGCGGGTGTTGGCCGAACCGATCAGCGAGCGGATCGGGTTCCGCAGCGATGTCGACCCCGACCTGTTGATGATGGCGCTTTATCACGCCACCTTTCTGGTCGATCCGCGTCAGCAAGCCGCCGGGGGTGAGCCGCCGGCCGGTCCGAGCCCGTTGTTGCGGGACGTGAACGTTGCTCAGGAAATCCCCGTCGCGCGATTGGCTAGCGGGCCGGAAGCGAGCGGTCTCGAATCCGACCCGGCGGCCGGCGTGGCGCCGAATGCGGAAGTGGCGGGCAGCGATCAGCGGCCTGGTGAAGCGGCCGTCATCCAGACGGGTTCGATCGAAACGGAGGAACGGCCTTGATCATCGCGTCGCTGCTGGAATCCCGCCAAGAGCAATGGCGGGAATTGGAAGAGCTCTGCGATCGGCTGGAAGTCCGCGGCCGGGCGGCTCGCGGTGACGGGGCGAGCGTCCTGAGGTTTGCCAGCCTTTACCGTGCCGCTTGCGCCGATCTGGCGATGGCCGATTCCTACCACCTGCCTCCGGCGACGGTGGCCTACCTGCATCGGCTGGTCGCTCGGGCCCACAACAATCTCTACCGATCCGACCGGCTCGACCCCGTTTCCTGGGTCGACATGGTCTTTCGGACCGCCCCACAGCGGATCTTCGCCGACCCCTGCGTGCGGGTCGCGACGCTGCTGTTTTTCGGCCTATTCGCGCTCGCGATCGCGTTGGGTTATCAGCAGGCCGGTTTTCCAGGGTTCGCCGAGATGGTTTTGGGGGAGGACCAGATGGAAAGCCTTGAAAAGATGTATGAGGAGCCGATCCACGGTTCGCTCGACCATTACGTCACGATGGCTGGGTTTTACATCAAGCACAACACCGGGATCGGGTTGCAGTGTTTCGCCTTCGGGGTGCTGTTGATCCCCTGCCTGATCACGCTGGCGTTCAACGCGATTCAGCTCGGCACGGCCTTCGGCTACATGTCACGTCTGGAAACGACGGGCAACGACAATTTTTTGCATTTCGTCACCGCGCACGGGCCGTTCGAATTGACGGCGATCGCGTTGGCGGGCGGCGCCGGCCTGCGGCTCGGCATGGGGCTGTTTTCGACCGGCGGCCTGTCGCGGATCGATTCACTCTATCGCTCCGCCCGCTTGGCGGTCCCGATCATGGTCGCCTCCGCGATGCTCTTTTTCTTGGCGGCGTTGACCGAGGGTTTCGTTTCCCCCAGTTCCCTGCCCTACGTCATCAAGGCCTTGTGGGCGATCCTCAGCGCGGGGTTGATCAGTTTCTACTTCGTCGTGCTCGGTTTCCCGCGAGATTTTGTGGTTCGGCCGGCGATCGAAGCCGATCGGGAGTTGATCGATCCGTTGGCCGATGAGGAACCCGTCGGGGAGTACCGCGGTGCAACTTGATCAAACCCAGATCGTGATTCGCGCTCGATCGTTATCGGAGATCGGCGATCTGGCGCTCCGTGTGATCCATCGGTTTCCGGCGGCGACGCTGCTCGGTGGGCTGTTGGGTGCTCTGCCGTGGGCGTTGGCAAACACGGCCCTGATCGGCTGGATGGTCTGGTCGGAGTGGTGGGGCGGGTTGGAGGACGACGACACGGCTTGGCAGTTGGCACGCTATCACTTCCTGCTGATCACGCTCGTCATCCTGCAGGCCCCGATCGCCGGTTCGTTGACGACGATTTGGATCGCCCGCGCGGTGTTCGAGCCTCAAGTCAGTTGGCGATCAGCGGTGGCGGATTGGCGGAAGCGGTTCTGGGTCATGCTGTGGTCGTTGGGGGTGGTTCGCGGCCCGCTGCCGCTGATGGTCGCGCTGGGAATCGGCTGGGGACAACCGTTCGATTCGTTTCGCGAACTGATCCTGCCGCTGGGCCTGCTGGTTTGGACCGGTTTTCTCCGCGGCCGCCGGCCGTTCCTACCGGAGATCCTGTTGCTGGAACGCTGTCCCTACTTTTCGAAGCGGCCGGGCGTGATCACCGTGCGACGCCGCAACCGGGCGCTCCATGACCCGCTCGCCGGAGAGCTGACCGCACGCTTTCTGGTCGTCTCGGTAGTTCTTCTGGTGTTGGCCGTCGGGTTGGAATTGTCGCTCGGTTGGGCCCAAGGTGTCTTGTTCGGCGAATGGAAAACGAGCCTGACGATGAACCTGGTGATCTACCCGTTGGCGTTGTGGTTGGTCGCCAGCTTGAGTGTTTTGGTGCGGTTCCTCGGTTACCTCGACTCGCGAATTCGTCTCGAGGGGTGGGAAGTCGACCTGGCGGTCCGTGCCGAGGCGGATCGATTGGCCGGCGGGCCGGAAGCACGAACCGCTGCCCACCCGCGGTCGCCGGTCACGCCGGGCAAGACCCCGTCGCTGGGCTCTGGCGGCGGCATCCCGGTCGCAGCGGCGGCTGGCCAAAGTGGGATCGCATCTGTCGTTCTCGTCGCGATGTTAGTCGCCGTCGCGGGCAGCCTGCCGGGTCAGGTTATCGCGCAGGTTTCGGGACGGAGTGCGGCGCCGGGGCCTGTGGCGTTGACCGTTTTCGATGTAGCCGCCACCGACGAGATGAGCGGCGACGGGGCGAGCGTGGTGAGGGAATTCGAGGCGGACAAAAATTTTCCGTTGGTGCTGCCGTCGTCGAGCGAGTGGTACGACCGCGAATCGGGCGAACTGATCCCGATCGAACTCCGCCGGCGAGACGCCGATGCGGCGAACCGGGCGAGCGGCTGGGACGATCAGCCTGCGGATTGGAACTTCAGCCTACCGAATTGGGGGTTCGGGGACTGGTCGTTTTCGCCTTGGTTTCGGGTGTTGGGTTGGGTGCTGCTGATCGTTGCCAGCTTCGGCGTGGGGGCGCTACTGCTGTTCCTGTTCAACCGGATCGAACCGGGGGGCGTCGCAGGCCGAGGAGTTCGGGGAAGTGATCAGGAAGATTGGGCCGCGGACGACCAGACATCCGGCCGGATGGAACAGTTGCCGGCAGAATTGCGGCTTCAGACCCTCGACCTGCGAGGGGCGGTCGAACGGGCGATGAAGGAGGGGCGATGGGATCAGGCGATTTTGGCTTTATTCGGCCATCAGTTGCTCCTGCTCGATCGGCGTGGCTGGCTGCGGCTCGCGCGTGGCAAGACGAACCGGCGGTACTTGCAGGAATCCGCGGGGCACTCCCCGGCCGGTCGCGATATCCTGACCGGGACGGTGGAAGCCTTCGAAGCCTCTTACTTCGGTCGCCGTCCGCCGACTCCAAAGCGGTTCGGCGAATTGTGGCAAGCCAACCTGGCGTTGGAGGCATTGACCCGACAGACGCAGGAGGAAGCCGCGTGACCGACGACCTTCACCTCGACCGCGGGAAGCCGGCTACCGGCGTGGCGAAAGCTTGGCTCGGCGGGCTTATCCTGTCGGTCGCCGTCTGCGTTTTCTCCGTGGGCTGTGGCTCGAACCTGTCGACCGAATATGGCCGGAGCGACGGCCGGACGGGGATGCGGAGCGTCAACGGATTGGGCGCCTTCCGGCAGAGTTTGGAAGCGGCCGGTTGGAAGACGACGGACATCCGGCAACTCGGCGATCGATTGTCGCGGCTGGATGCGATCATCTGGACACCCACGGTCGCCCAGTCGCTCGACCCACAGGCGATGGCGTGGTTTGCCGATTGGTTGCGGAGGCGTCCCCGCACCCTCATCGTTGTGCTACCGGATCCGGGGAGCGAAGGAGAATACTGGGATTCGCTCAAGCATGCGGGCACGCCGGGGCAGCGGATCGAGTACCGTCGCCGCGCGGCGGAGCGATTGACGGCGGAGATGACCGATCGAACTTGGGGGACGCGGACCGAACCGTTGCACCTCGACGGGGTCTGGTTCTCGGCACGGCGACGTCCCGGATTGATCCCCAGTTGGGAACTCTCTCCGCGGCCTCGAGACGCCGGCGTCGTGAGCCTGCGGGATCTCGCATCGGGCTTGGGGCGAGCGGACCGCACCCGCCGGGCGACCGCCAAATGGCTCGAGTTGATCGACGACGAGTTCGCCGCCGGTCACGTCGATCCCGCCCGGTTGAGCTGGGTGCCGGTGGCGACCGCTGCGGACGGCACCCCTTTGGCCGTACGGATCGAAACGGCGTCTACCTTCGGGGGCGATGAATCGCCCGCGACGGGTGACTTAGACGTGTTCGACAGCGCCACCGTTTTCGATCCGCTGGACGACGAGGAGTGGGATTCGGATGAGGAAGCTTGGGGTGGTGACTTGGGGCCGTCTCGATTGGTCGTCGTGGCGGGCGGGTCGTTGATCAATAATTACGCGATCGCCCGACACCCGGCACCTCAGGGGCGGCGGTTGGTTCGGCAACTCGCCCACGAGCTGGCTGAGCCGCTGGGGAAATCCTCCGGCTCCATCGGCTTTTTGCTGACGGGCGATTCCGGGGTTGCGATCCGCCCGCCGGGCGGGACGAACCCGACCTCATCGGGAATGGAATGGCTGACCGTCTGGCCGCTCAGCCTGGTCACCATTCATCTCGCTTGGATCGGCCTGGTCGCCTGCCTGATCCTGCTGCCGATTTTCGGTCGCCCGCGGCGGTTGGCCGATCGATCTCAAGGCGATTTCGCGGACCACATCCACGCCGTCGGCTTGTTGATCAAGCGGAGTGGCGGTCAGGAGGTCGCGAGGCAACGGATCAGCGAATATTTCCGCCGGGTGCGGGGCGAAACGAGCGGCCCGTGGGTGCTCCCTGAGCCACCTCCGGTGATTGGGCCGACGAGGCATTCGGATACCGGTCCGGGCGCGATTGGGCTACCCGTTGCAGGACCACCCGTTGCAGGACCGCCCGTTGCAGGACCGCCCGTTGCGGGGGCACCGGCTGGCGGGATGGCAACCGGCGAAGCCGTCGGCGCGCCGCAGGCGGCAAGAGCAGAGCCGCGCACTCCCGGAATGAGGCCACCGACGCCCCCGGTGGGGTGAATCGATTTCGGTTAAACTGCGGCCGTAAAACTTCCTCCCTCTAACGTGAGCCGTCCCTTTGGATTCGTCGCCGTCGCCAACTGCTCCCGTGACTTCGCAGCCGGACCGTCCGTCGGTGGACGTGCGTGAGGTGCGAGCCACTTTCGATGCGGTCTTGGCCGAAATCGGCAAGTTGTACGTCGGTCAAGACGAGTTGGTGTTGGGGACGTTGACCGCCTTGTTCAGTGGCGGCCATGTGTTGATCGAATCGGTCCCGGGGCTCGGCAAGACGCTGTTCGTGAGGACGCTTTGCCGGATCTTGGGTTGCCAATTCGGCCGCATCCAGTTCACCGCTGACCTGATGCCCTCGGACATCACCGGGGCGCCGGTCTTCGATATGCAAAAGTCGGAGTTCCGGTTCCGGGCCGGGCCGGTCTTTACGCAACTGCTGTTGGCGGACGAGATCAACCGCTCGCCGGCCAAGACGCACGCGGCGTTGCTGGAAATCATGCAGGAATACCGGGTCACGGTCGACGGGACCAGCCATCCGGTGCCGCTGCCGTTTCTGGTTTTGGCGACGCAGAACCCGTTGGAGAGCGAAGGCACCTACAACCTCCCCGAGGCCCAGCTCGACCGGTTCATGTTCAAGCTGTTCGTCGACTACCCCTCGGACGCAGAGGAGTCCGAGATCCTGCGGATGCACAGTCGCCAGATCGATTTGAATCAGCGTCTGCAAACGGATCTCGTTCCGGTCACGGACCCTGAAAAGGTCCGCTCGATGATCCAGACCTGTGGCCAGGTTTGGATCGACGACGCGTTGGTCGGCTACATCAATCGGATCGTCCGTGCCACACGGGCTTGGCCGGCTTTTTACTTGGGTGCCTCACCACGAGCCGGGATCGCACTGATGCAGGCCGCGCGGACGCTCGCCGCCTTTTCAGGGCGGGATTTTGCGGTTCCCGACGACGTCTTCCGGATCACGCTGCCGGCACTGCGCCATCGTGTCCAATTGACGGCGGAAGCGGAGGTGGAAGGACGGCGGGTCGACGACGAGTTGAGGAACCTGATCCAGGGGATCGAAGTGCCCCGTGGTTGAGCAGTCCGTCGGCTGCCCCGCTCGGGGTTCCTGGGAGTGACGAACCGGACCGGTGGGAGATTCCGAATGCCTGAATTTCGTGGTCGTCGACCAACGACCCCCCCCTAACGACTCTGCCATGCGTTACAATCGGGCTGGCGAATTGACTCGCCGGTCCCCTTTTAAAAGAGAGCCAATCGACCGAGGGTCGAAATGAACCGGGAGCAACGGCAGGTGAGCAGCGAGGCGGACGACTTGGGTGGGATTCCTGAGGGTGTTGGCGAGCCCGATGCATCCGGTAGCGCCGTGAATTCTCCGCAGATTCGAACGGTGAAAAGCGTTGTCACGGCCCAGAACGGCTCGGTGGGGACAGGTGACGCGGTGACGGGTGGCGGCGGGTCACAGGCGGTTTCGGCATCCGGCGGTCCGATCGGCAATGCGGCAACCGGACCGGCCCCGCCGCGGCTGTTTGTCGGGTTGGGAGCATCCGCCGGCGGCCTGCAAGCGCTCGAGGAGTTCTTTAAGACGTTGGAGCCACCGACCGGGATGGTCTTCTGTGTGGTGCAGCACCTCTCGCCGCACTTCAAGAGCCTGATGGACGAATTGCTGTCGCGCCACAGCCGTCTGCGGATTCAGCAGGCCGAAAACGGGACCGAGTTGCTGGCGGATCATGTCTACCTGATGCCGCCGGGCGTCGAGATGATCGTCTCGGGCAACCGGTTGCTGCTGACCGACAAGGATCCGAAAACGAAGTTGTCCTTTCCGATCGATCAGTTCTTTCGGTCGATGGCGCAGGAATGGGGCGAACGGGCGATCGCGATCATCTTGTCGGGTACTGGCAGTGACGGGTCGCGGGGAATTGTCGACGTTCACAACGCCGGCGGCCTGGTCTTGGTTCAGGAAGAGGGGAGCGCGAAGTTCACGGGGATGCCTTACAACGCGATGCAGTCGGGCGTTGTCGGCCATTCCGTCCGGCCGCGTGAGATGCCTGCGCTCTTGCAGTCGCATCTGGAGAATTTCGATCAGGCGTTGGAGCGGCAACTGAACAGCACCCCGCCCTCGCCGCCGCCGGGATTGCGGGAGGTCTTCGAGCTGTTGAAGGACGATTTCAAAATCGACTTTTCGCTCTACCGGCCGACGACGATCGCCCGGCGTACGCAGCGCCGGTTGTTGTTGGCCCCCGGCCGTGATCTGGCGTCTTACGTGCAGCTGCTGAATGACGACCCGATCGAGCGAGAACTGCTCTATCACGACCTGTTGATCGGCGTCACCAGTTTCTTCCGTGACGACCCGGCCTTCTGTCGTCTGGAACACGAACTGCTGCCGCCACTGCTCGAAAGCATTGAGGAGGGGGGGGAGTTCCGTGCTTGGGTCGCCGGCTGCGCCAGCGGGGAAGAGGCTTACTCGTTGGCCATCCTGGTCGACGAGATTCTGCACCGCCAGAAGAAATCGGTGACGGTCAAGATTTTCGCGACCGATGTACACAAGCCGTCGCTGGAAGCGGCCAGCTTCGGGGCGTATCCTCCCGAAAGCCTGTCGGGGCTTTCGGAAAAGCGATTGTCGAGATACTTCACGTTGCGAGACGGACGCTACCACGTCGATTCACGCCTACGTGAAATGCTGATCTTTGCTCCCCACAACGTGTTGCGGGACTCGCCGTTTACCCGTTTGCACTTTGTCAGTTGCCGCAACCTGTTGATCTATTTTCAGCCGCCCGCCCAACGCAAGGTGCTCAGTCTGTTTCACTTCGCCCTCCGGACCGGCGGGCTGTTGTTCCTGGGTGCCAGCGAGTCATTGGGGGATTATTCGGACGAGTTCGATGCGGTCGACGACCATTGGCGGATTTTCCGTAAACGCCGGGACGTTCGCTTGCACGCATCGACCGACGTCGTCGCCGGGGCGGTGGCCGGCGCGTTTCGGGAGTTCGGCTTTCCCGCGGCCTCGTCCGCCCGGTCGATCAACCCGCTGAATGTCGTTTTCGAACGGATCCTCACCGAGACGCTTCCGTCGTCGATCCTGATCGGTGACGGCCGGCAGGTCCTGCACACCTTCGGCGACGCGAGCTCGTATTTGGAGTTGAAAGCGGGGCGTCCGTCGCTCGATTTGCTCGACATGGTTTCGGGAGACATCAAGATGCTGTTGGCCAGCGGCCTGCAGCGGGCCGAACGCCAAGGGGCCATGGTGCAACTGTCCAGCCTGAAGCTGCGGGCTGACGGGCAGAGCGAACCGCTCGACGTGACCGTTCGGCCGATCCGTCCTACGGGGTTTGACCAGCTCTATTTCTTGGTCACGTTCCAATCGCAAAGCCGTCCGCCCGTGACCAACTCCGGCGACGAACGGGCCGGCGACGACGCGATCGAGCGGCTCGGCGACAATGAGCTCACCGCGTTGCGAGCTTCCCATGACCGGATCGAATCGCTCGAACGGGAGCTGGTGAACATGCAGGAGAACCTGCAGATCACTGTGGAAGAGTTGGAAACCAGCAACGAAGAGTTGGAAGCGTCCAACGAGGAGTTGCTGGCCGCCAACGAGGAGTTGCAGAGCACCAATGAGGAGTTGCACTCGGTCAACGAGGAGCTGTTCACGGTCAACACGGAACACCAGAAGAAGATCGAGGAATTGCGGCTGCTCAACCGGGACGTGGAAAACCTGCTGCTGAGCACCGAGATCCACACGCTGTTCCTGGACGAGTCGTTGCGGATTCGCAAGTTCACGCCGGAAATGGCCGAAGTCTTCAATCTGATCCCGTCCGATCTCGGCAGGCGGATCGACAGCTTCGTGCATACGATCGGCTGTCCCGATTTGCAGGACAAGCTCGCCCGGGCGCTCCATCACAACGAGCGATTCGAGGAGGAGGTGGAAGACATCCACGATACGCGGTACCTGATGCGGATCTACCCGTACCAGGCCGACCAACCGAAATCGGGGGTGGTCTTCACGCTGATCGACATCACGCCGCTGAAGCATGCCGAGCAGCAATTTCGGGTCGCGGTGGAGACGGCCCCGGGCGCGATCCTGATGGTCGACAACGAAGGGCTGATCCGCTTGGCCAATTCGCTGTCGGAAAAGATGTTCGGCTATCGAGCGGACGAATTGGTCGGGCGGCCGATCGAGACGCTGATTCCGGAGCGGATGCGGGGGGATCACCGGGCCTTGCGAGATCGATACTTCGACGACGCGAAGCTCCGCCCGATGGGGCAGGGCAGGCAACTGCTCGGGCTCCGCAAGGACGGCGAAGAGTTCCCCGTCGATATTCAGCTCAGTCCTCTGCAAACCCCCGACGGGCGCTTCGCCCTGGCGGCGGTGATCGACCAATCGGAGACGAAACGGTTGGAGCGGTCGTTGCGGGATCAGTTGGAAAACCGTGACCTGTTCTTGGCGATGCTGTCGCACGAGTTGCGCAACCCGCTCGGCGCCGTACTCAATTCCGCCACGATCCTCGATCGGGTCACGGTCGCGGACCTCCCGCATCGCGAGCTCATCGAACTGATCGTCGGCCAAGCCCGTCAGATGTCACGCCTGCTCGATGACTTGCTCGACGTTTCACGCGTGTTTCAAGGCAAGGTCCAACTGCGGCAGGAGGTCATCGACCTGTCGGACGTGATCGGCGAAGCCGTCACGGCAACCGAGTACCTGTTCCGCGGTCGCCAGCAGGACTTGGCGGTCAGCCTGACGGGATCGCCCTGCCCGATTTTTGCCGATCGCAGCAGGATGTTGCAGGTTTTTGAAAACCTGTTGACCAACGCTTCCAAATACACCCCCGACCAGGGCGCCATCCGCGTTTCGCTGCGGGCCAGCCACGGGCACGCGACGGTCGTCGTCCGTGACAACGGGCGAGGTATCCCGCGGGACAAGTTGGAGTCGATTTTCGACATGTTCACCCAGGGCGACAACAGCATCGACCGTCGTGACGCGGGGATGGGTGTCGGGTTGACGCTCGTCAAATCGCTCATCGAGATGCACGGCGGGACCGTCGTCGCCCGCAGCGACGGGGCGGGGGCCGGCAGCGAGTTCATCGTCGGGCTGCGGTTGAGCGACAAGTCGGTGCCGGTGGTGAAGCCTGTACCACTGGCCAAGCCGCCCGAATCGATGCGGATCGTGTTGGTGGAGGACAACGAAGAAAGCCGCCGCACGCTCAAAATGCTGATGGAGCTGGAGGGCTATTCGATCCAGACCGCGTCCGACGGTCAGGAGGGGTTGGCATTGATCCTCCGCGAACAGCCCGACGCGGCGATCCTCGACATCGGTCTGCCGCTGATCGACGGTTACGAGTTGGCTCGGCAACTTCGCGAACAGATCCCGCCGGAACGGTTGTACCTGATCGCGTTGACCGGTTACGGACGTGACGAGGATCGCAAAGCGGTCCACGAGGCAGGCTTTGACGACCATCAGGTCAAGCCGATTCAAGTCGAAGGGTTGCTGGCGTCGCTCCACCGGGCTCTGCAACGCAAACCCCTGCGTCAAGATACCGCTAGGTAGGCGCAATTCCAAACCGGACGGCTGCTGTTACCATAGGGGCCAACTCTCGTTTTCGATTGTCTCGTCGACTCATGGCCCATTCGGGACGAGGTGACGACGGACCAGTTCGGATGACCGGTTTGCATTCCCTCGGAGATTGATCTCGATGGCAGTTGCCGTCCCTCAAGCGGATCACGGAACCGGCTCGCTCGAAGCGAGTGTCGGCGAAGTGGAAACCTATCAGTACAACGACGGGATCACCCGGATGTTCGTCATCGCGACGGTCGCCTGGGGGGTTATCGCGATGACCGTCGGGCTGACCGTCGCCATCCTGATGGTGCTGCCGAAGCTGTTTTATGAACTCGGCCCGCTGGGTGAGTTGCTGACGTTCGGACGCCTGCGCCCGCTGCACACGAATGCCACGATCTTCGCGTTTGCCGGAAACGCGATCTTCGCCGCGATCTATTACAGCACCCAGCGACTGTGCAAGTGCCGGATGTGGAGCGACACGCTGGGGCTGCTCCATTTTTGGGGGTGGCAACTGATCATCGTGGCGGCGGCGGTGACGCTGCCACTGGGGATCACCCAAAGCAAAGAGTACGCCGAGCTGGAATGGCCGATCGACATCGCCATCGCGGTCGTGTGGGTCGGGTTCTTCGGGGTCAACTTCCTGATGACGCTCGTCACCCGCCGGGAACGGCACATGTACGTGGCGTTGTGGTTTTACATCGCCACGGTCGTCACGGTGGCCCTGCTGCACGTCTTCAACAACCTGGTCGTGCCGGTCGGTTGGTTCAAGAGCTACTCGATCTACGCCGGCGTCCAAGACGCCTTCATGCAGTGGTGGTACGGGCACAACGCCGTGGCGTTCTTCCTGACCACGCCGTTTTTGGGGCTGATGTATTACTTCCTCCCCAAAGCCGCCGAGCGGCCGGTCTTCAGCTACAAGCTGAGCATCCTGCACTTCTGGTCGCTGGTCTTCATCTACATCTGGGCCGGGCCACACCACTTGCACTACACGGCGTTGCCGGAGTGGGCCAGCACGATGGGGATGTTGTTCAGCCTGATGCTGTGGATGCCCTCCTGGGGGGGCATGATCAACGGCTTGCTGACGTTGCGGGGGGCCTGGCACAAGGTCGCCACCGATCCGGTGCTGAAGTTCTTCGTCGTCGGCATCACGTTTTACGGGATGGCGACGTTCGAGGGGCCATTGCTGAGCATCAAGAGCATCAACGCGTTGTCCCACTACACCGACTGGACGATCGCTCACGTTCACTCGGGGGCGTTGGGTTGGAACGGGATGATGACCTTCGGCATGATTTACTGGCTGCTGCCGAGGCTGTTCCAAACGAAGCTGTGGAGCGTCCGGATGGCGACCTGGCACTTCTGGGTCGGCACGGTCGGCATCTTGGTCTACATCATCCCGATCTATGCGGCGGGGCTGACCCAAGGGCTGATGTGGCGTGAAATGGACGAAACCGGCCGGCTCGTCTATCCCGATTTCCTCGAAACGGTGCAGACGATCATCCCGCACTGGACCATCCGGATCTTCGGCGGGGCGTTGTTCCTCAGCGGCGTGGTGATGCTGGCGATCAACACGTTGATGACCTGGATGTCGCGTCCGGCGGTATACGAGAACCCGACCTACTCGGCCCCGCGTCTGTTGCCCTACAACGGCCCGGAACCGGCCGGCAAACCGAGCCCGCTGGAGGGCAAACCGGTCCTGGAGTTCGGCAAGAAAGTCGACCAGTTCGCCCGGATGGATTGGCACCGCTCGTGGGAGCGGTTGCCGGTCAAGTTCACGGTCTTGACGCTGGGTGCCGTTGTGGTCGCGAGCTTGTTCGAGATGATCCCGACGTTCTTGATCCGCAGCAACGTTCCCACCATCGCTTCGGTCAAGCCCTACACGCCGCTGGAACTGGCGGGTCGCGACATCTACGTTTCGGAGGGCTGTTACAACTGCCATTCGCAAATGATCCGGCCGATCGTCGCGGAAACGAAGCGATATGGGGATTACAGCAAACCGGGGGAATCGGTCTACGATCGCCCGTTCCAATGGGGCAGTCGCCGGATCGGCCCCGACTTGGCCCGCGAAGGCGGTAGGCAGAGCAGTTTCTGGCACTGGGTTCACTTCGAGGACCCTGAGCAGGTTTCGCCTAAGTCGGTGATGCCGATTTACGAACACCTGTTGGTCAACGAGTTGGACTTCAAACAGATCACCGACCGCGTCCGCGCCGCTCACTTCCTGGGTGCCCCCTACGACCGAGAACTCGAGGAGGCTCCCGAGATGGCTCGCCGGCAGGCCGAGGAGATCGCGGCCGAAATCGTCAGCCAAGGCGGGCCGGTTAAATACGGCGACACGCTGGTGATGAACACCCAAGCGGTCGCGTTGATCGCCTACCTCCAACGACTGGGTGTCGATTTGAATCGGCCTGTCACCCCCGAACCCGTGGCAGAGCCGGATGCCGCACCGGCCGGAGAGGATGTGGAAGTCGAAGTCGGCGGCGGTTGACGCCGCCCCGAAGGCGAGAGGGGCGACATGCCGCTCGCGACCGAACAACGTTTTCAAAACCGAATTCAAACCGATGAAGCCGGATCATGCTGCGAGACGTACTGACTTCGCTGGATTACAGCCGCAGCGCCGAAATCGCGCTCGGGCTGTTCCTATTGGCTTTCGCCTTGTTGGTTTACGGAACGCTAAGGCTGAGCCGCCGGACGACCGACCGTTATGCTTCGATCCCACTGAGCGATCGTGTGGAGGACCCCCGTGATGACAACTGATTCCCGCCCGACCGATCCCAACGAACCTCCCCTGGTCGGGCATTCTTTCGACGGCATCCAAGAGTACGACAACCCGCTGCCGGGTTGGTGGAAGTGGCTGTTCGTCGGTACGATCGTCTTCAGCTTGCTCTATTGGCCGTTTTTTCACTCCGGTGCCCCCGGCCGCAGTATCGAAGAACGGTTCTCGATCGCGCAAGCCGAAAACATGCGATTGCAGTTCGCCGAGATCGGCGAACTGAAACCGAACGAAGAGACCCTGGTGCGGATGATGAACGATCCGGGGTGGGTCAAGGTCGGCGAATCGATCTACCGTGGGAATTGCGCTTCCTGTCATGGGATCGACGGCGGTGGCGTGGTCGGCCCGAACCTGGCAGACGATCACTACAAGAACGTGCGTGATATCAGCGATATCCTGCGGATCGTCCAAGTCGGTGCCGCCGCAGGTGCGATGCCCGCCTGGCAGAACCGCCTGCAGTTGAACGAGCAAATCCTCGTCTCCAGCTTCGTCGCGTCGCTTCGCGGAACGACTCCCGCCAGCCCCAAGCCGGCGGAGGGAAACGTGATTCCCCCCTGGCCCAGCATGATCGAGTTTGAAACGGAAGCGGAAGCGGAGGCGGCCGAGGCGGAAATGGACCCGCTGCTGACAACCGAGGCCGAACCGGTCACGGCCACCCAAATCGAAGACGTCCCCGCGTCGGACGGCTCATGATCCCCTTGAGCGACGCCGTGCTGAGCGGCTACCTCGAGGAGTCGCTGCCGGCAGATCAGTTGATTGAGATCGAACAGCGGCTTCGCGACGACGAGGAACTCCGCCAGCGAATCAGCGGGGTGATCCGTGATCAGGAACTGGGGATTCATCACATCGGCGCGATCTGGCGCCGGCACCGGTTGTCTTGTCCTGACCGAGAAGATTGGGGGCGGTATCTGCTCGGCGTCCTCGACCCTGAAACCGAACGCTACCATCGCCTTCACCTCGAACAGGTCGGATGCCGTTACTGCGCCGCGAACTTTGAGGATCTGCGGGAGGCTCACCGGTCGCAGCAGACGGACGCTTCGTCGAGCCGCCGTCGGCAAAAGTACTTCGAGACCAGCGCCGGCCGATTGCGAAACGGATGAATCGCGGGTTTCGCTCGCTTCCCGCGATTCGCGTCCCGCCGTGAATGGCCCTAAGTTGTGACCCTGTGGCGGGGGTGCGACAATGACGGTTCGCCCGTTGGGCGACTTTTCCTTTCCCCTGATGAGGACCATTCAGCATGGACCGTCGGAAGTTCCTTCGAGAGTCGGCCGTCGGTTTTTCCGTCGCCGCCGGATCGCTGTCGCAAGGCAACGTTGCAAAGGCCACGGCTAACGAACGGATTCGGGTCGGTTGCATCGGGGCCGGTGGACGAGCCCTCCGTTTGGTGTCGACTTTTTCCGCTCATCCGGACGTCGAAGTCGTCGGGATCGCCGACATCGATAACCGCAAGTTCCCCGACGCGTTGGCGGTAGCGCAAAAGAATCAGGGGAAACGACCCGCGGTGATGCGTGATTTCCGCCGGCTGATCGATGACCCGACGATCGACGCGATCGTGGTCGGCACGCCCGATCATTGGCACGCGATCCCGACCATTCTCGCCTGCTTGGCCGGCAAAGACGTCTATGTCGAAAAGCCCGACGGCCACAACATCGTCGAGGGGCAACGGATGGTCGCGGCGATGCGCAAGACGGGACGCGTCGTGCAACTGGGTTCCCAGCATCGCTCGACCACCCGCCTGCAGTCAGCGATGAGTTTTGTCCGCGATGGCGGGCTCGGCAAGTGTTTGCTGGCGAAGGCGTGGGAAAGCACAAAACAGGGCTCGATCGGATTTCCGGAGGACAGCACGCCGCCCCCGGAGGTCGATTACGACATGTGGTTGGGGCCGGCTCCCGAACGTCCGTTCAACATCCGCCGCTTTCACGGGACTTGGCGATGGTTTTTCGACTACGGCACCGGCGATCTCGGCAACGACGGCGTGCATCGACTCGACATGGCGTTGGCCCTGCTGAACGAAGCCGCGGTGGCCCAAGGCGACTCGCCACTCGGTTTGCCTGATTCGGTCGCCGCCAGTGGCGGAAAATGGTACTTCGACGACCTGCAGGAGTTCCCCGACACGCTGCAGGTCAACTACAACTATGGTGGGCCCACCCCCAAGTTCCTGACTTACGAAATGCGGATTTGGGCGCCGTACAATTACCACAACGAAGGTGAGGGGGCAGCGGTCTATGGGGACCAGGCTTACCTCGTGATCGGCAACAACCGTTGGCGAGCGTACGGGCCTAAAAACGAATTGATCAAAGAGGTCACGGGGGACAGCGACGAGACGCCGCACGTGCAGAACTTTCTCGATTGCATGCGGTCTCGACAAAAGCCGGCTTGTGACTTGGAAACGATCGGGCACCCCGCTTCGGTGCTCTGCCACGCGGGGAACCTCTCCGCCCGGTTGGGGCGGCAATTGTTCCTCGACCCACAGACCGAAACGTTCCGGGACGACGCCGAGGCGAACTCGCTTCGGACGCGAACCGAATACCGCCGGCCTTGGGTCCTACCGGAAGTCTGATCCGTCCGGTCCGTCGCACGGTTCCTGCACCGCTTCACCATCTCAAAGAAATCGCAGACTTGTTCTCGCAACGCTTCCGACTCGGAACCTTCTTCGGCATCGGGCTCTTCGTTCACTGGACCTTCGGGTTGCTGGTCGCTTACGCGATGTACCTCGCGTGGTCGGCGGGTGCCGGGGGGTGGATGATCGCCTACTCGGTGGCCCAGTTGCTGACGGTCTTCATCTGTGTCGCGCTGCACGAGTACGGGCACGCCCTGGCCGCGCGGCGTTTCGGTGTCGGCACGCAAGACATCACGCTGCTGCCGATCGGCGGTGTGGCGAGGTTGAACCGGATCCCGCGGGTGCCCTACCAAGAGTTCGTGATCGCGATCGCGGGACCTGCGGTCAACGTCGTGATCGCGACGCTGCTGGCGACCCTGATTTATGTCGCCGATCAGGGTGAACTGTTCCGCTCGATCGCCAGCTTGTTCTTCGAAAACCAGACCGAAGAACAGGCGGAGCTGATAAAGGATCGGCTGATGACAATCCTGACTGGCCCTTCGCTGGTGGGATTCGGGCTCTCGATCTTGATGATCAACCTGATGTTGGTTCTGTTCAACATGATTCCGGCTTTCCCGATGGACGGCGGACGGGTGCTCCGCAGCCTCCTGGCGATGGTTTTTCCTTATGTGTCGGCGACCCGTTGGGCCCAGCGGATCGGGATGGTCTGCGCGCTGCTGATGGCCT
>RECD01000183.1 GCA_007694185.1 Planctomycetaceae bacterium | reverse complement strand
CGTTGAGCGCCGGGGACAACAACTTTGGCTGGACCGACGGCGGCAGCATGGTGCCGGCGGAGAAAAGCATCGGCGATGCCTTCGCCAGGCTCTTTGCAGAAGACGGCGCGGCCAACAAAACCAAAGTCCTCAGCGAGATCGGACGCGGCAAGAGCATTCTCGACCACGTGCTGGATGAAGCGCGCGACCTAGAGAGTCGACTCTCCCGACGCGACCAGGAAAAGCTCGGTGAGTACTTCGAGTCGGTCCGCGCCACCGAGAAACGCCTAGTGAAGTCCGAAGAATGGATGCATCAGCCAAAACCCATGGTGAACTCCAAACCGCCGACACCGTTCGCTCCCGACGAGATCATCACCAACCTGCGCGGTGTCTGCGATCTAACGCATCTGGCCTTCAAGACTGACAGTACCCGCGTCATCACATTCGGCTACTTCCGTCAGGACACCGTCGCCGTGCCGGGCGTCAACGTCGGCTATCACAACCTCTCGCACCACGGCCAGGACAAAGGGAACATCGCACAGCTCAAACGAGTCGAACGGGCCTTCTTCGACGAACTGAAGACGCTGCTGATGAATCTGCAGAACACGCGTGAGGGAGACTCGACGCTGCTCGACCGCACCACGATCGTCGTCACGTCGAACCTGGGCAGCGGCAACAGCCACAGCAACAAAGACTTGCCCGTACTGCTCGCCGGAGGCCGCTTCCAACACGGCCAGCATCTGGCCTTTGAACCCAGCAGCACGCCGCTGAGCAATCTGTACGTCAGCGTTCTGAACCAGCTCGGCCTTGAAGACTCATCGTTCGGTACGTCGACTGGTGCGCTGCAGGGGCTGAATCTTATATAGATACCCGCCTGGGCAACCTGTGGCAGACGATTTTCGGTGTGTTAGACGTACCGGTCAGCGAAGATTTTCAGGGTGGGGAAGCCGACGGCATCATCCGGGAACTTGTTTGAATCGAATAGGAACCGTTTCACGGATGGCTCTACCATTGCGTTGCTGTTTTGGCGGTCTCTCTGGAGGCCAGAGGGAAAGCGAGTCGCGTGCTCGCGAATGACGACCTGGCACTCGCCGGACAGAGTGAACTGGCGGCGTACGCACGATCGACCTGGGAAACCGCTGATGTTGATCAACCCGAAGAATGAGGTACCCATGCAACGCCTGCTTTCCATTCCGTTGCTCATCTTGGTGATTCTCGCGTTGTGCCGTCACTGTCCCGCTGACGATCGGCCCAACATCGAGCAACTCACTTTTTTTGAGACAAAGATCCGTCCCGTGCTGGTCGAGCACTGCTACGAGTGTCATGCGGCCGGGGCAAAGATCCTGCAAGGCGGGCTGCGCGTGGATGATCGCGGAGGCTTGCTCAACGGTGGCGACAGCGGCCCGGCAGTCGTGCCGAAGCAGCCCGACCAGAGTCTGCTCCTCGCGGCGCTGCGATACGAAGAGTTCGAGATGCCGCCGAAGGGGAAACTGCCGGACTCTGTTCTCAAGGATTTTGAAGCGTGGATCGCGATGGGAGCGCCCGACCCTCGCCTGGCAGTCGCCGATACGCCGAACCGAACGATTGACTTGGATGAAGGCCGAAAACACTGGGCCTTTCAGCCGGTGACCAATCCTCAGGCCCCTGCCGTGAGGGACGAAAACTGGCTGCTTGATCCCCTCGATCAGTTCATCATGGCGCGGCTGGAAGCTGCCGGATTGAAGCCGGTCGCAGATGCGGACCTTTACACGTGGTTACGACGGGTCAGCCTCGACTTGACCGGTCTGCCGCCGACGCCGAGCGAGATCGAAGCGTTCATTCAGGACGATTCGCCACAAGCGTTCGAGGCCGTCGTTGATCGACTGCTGAACTCCCGCGCGTTCGGCGAACGTTGGGCCCGCCACTGGCTCGATCTCACCGGCTACGCCGACATGATGGGGACGTCGAACAACGTCTTCGCCGAGCACGCCTGGCGTTACCGCGATTATCTGATCGACGCCTTTCATCACGACAAACCGTTCGATCAATTTGTGCGCGAACAGATCGCCGGGGATTTACTGCCGGCAACATCGCCAGAAGAACGGGCCGAAAACATCGTCGCGACGGGTTTTCTCATGGTCGGCGATGTCGAGATCGTCGAGCCCGACAAGACGAAGATGGAGGCCGACCATATCGACACGCAGGTCAGCAAGATCGGCACGGCTCTGCTGGGGATGACGCTCGCCTGCGTTCGCTGCCACGATCACAAGTTCGATCCAATCACAACAGCGGATTACTACGGCATCGCGGGCATGCTCCGCAGTTCACCGTCGACGCACAAGATCCCGTTCGGCGTCTGGAGCAGTCTGAATACGACCGACCTGCCGGAGACACCCGAGCAACTCGCCGCAAGGCAGAAGCTGGAAGCCGAATGCGAAGAGAAACTCGCGGAGATGAAAACCGAGCGGGACCGCTTGGAGGTCGAGAGGAAATCCATCGCCGAGGAACTCGCACAGCTTGACCAGGCTCCGAAGTCGGCGACGGACGCAACGGCGAATGAGGCGACTCCAACGAGCAGTGACACAGCGCCATCGGCCGAGGAAGTGACTGAAGCTCAGGCGAGAAAGGAAGCCCTCACGAATAGACGCGACGAGTTGGCCGGGCAAATCAGGGAGCTTGGTTCGGCGATTCTGCATGCCGAGTTCTTTTCGTCCAAGGTGCCCAGAGCGTACGCGATGCGTGACGGCGACTACCCCGCTGACATGCCGATCCACATTCGCGGTAACCCCTACGCCCCGGGTCCGGTAGTGCCTCGCGGGGCGATTCGAGTTGCTTCGTGGGAAGGCTTCCCCGAGATTCCAGCCGGTCAAAGCGGTCGCCTGCAACTCGCCGACTGGCTGGCGGACCGGCGTAATCCACTGACGGCGCGCGTCGCGGTCAATCGAATCTGGCAGAAGTTGTTCGGCGAAGGGCTCGTCCGTAGCGTCGATTACTTCGGCACACGCGGCGAGTCCCCTTCGCATCCGGAATTGCTCGATCATCTTGCCACGCGATTTATGCGGAACGGATGGTCGCAGAAGCAACTGATCCGAGCCATCGTGCTCAGCCGGACTTATCGCTTAACCAGTGCCAATGACGCGGCAGCGATGAAAGTCGATCCCGAGAACCGACTGTTCTGGCGGATGAACCGTCAGCGACTCGATGCCGAAGCGATTCGCGACAGTCTGCTGGCGGCCAGCGGCGAAATCCAATCGAGCGACGGCGGCCCGGCTCTGGTCTACGAGGAGGTCGGGAACTGGGCGGGGCGCGCTCAACAAGGCGTAAACCCGCCGAGCTACACGCACCGCACACCGCGCGCGGGCGAAGAATTCGTGCGTACGATCTACCTGCCCGTGATGCGCACGAACACCGCCACGCATGACCGCCTGCGATCGTTCTTCGACTTTGTGAACCCCGCACAGATCGCCGGCCAGCGTGCCCAGACTGTCGTCCCCACGCAGGCTCTGTTTGTGATGAATAACGAACTGTTCCGCGCACGGGCGAAAGCCCTCACCGATCGACTGCTTGCCGAAACGCCGCAGGTCGATGCGAGGCTGGAACAACTCTGGCTGCGCGTCTTCAGCCGGCCCATCACCGACACCGAGCGATCCGTCGCAACAACGTTTCTAGTGGAACTCGACTCGGCCCTGACCGAAGCAAACGAGAACGCCAGCGAATCGCTCAAATGGCAGGAACTCTGCCACAGCTTGCTGGCCTCGAACGAATTCATCTTCCGCCTGTGATCGAAAGGCTCCGCACATGTTGACTCACTCCTTATTCTCTCGTCGCCAGATGCTTCAACGCGCTGCCTGCGGGTTCGGCGGGCTCGCACTGGCAGACATCGTTCATGCCGCGACCAACCCGGCTGCCGCTCGAAGTCCTGGGTGCGTTCCAAAGGCCAAGCGGGTGATCTTCCTGTTTATGGCCGGAGGACCATCGCAGCAGGATCTGTTCGATCCAAAATCGTTCATCCGCGACAAGCACGGGCAACCGATTGATTCGCCGCTTCGACCGGAAGTCATTCAGGTCGGCACCGAGAAATATCTGGCGCTCGGGGCAATGGCACCGGCGCGGCCGCGCGGCGAATCGGGCGTGATGATCTCCGACCTCATGCCGCACTTGTCGAGCGTCGCGGATGACATTTGCCTGCTGCGCGGCATGAACGCCGATAACCCGCAACACGCCAGCGCGACGAATCAGTTTCACACTGGCGTCTTCACGGAAGTCCGGCCCTCGATGGGGGCGTGGATTAGCTACGGACTGGGGACTGAGAACCAGAACTTGCCGAGTTTCGTCAGCATTCATGCTCCTGGCGTGAGAACATACGGCTCCGCCTTTCTGCCCGCCGCGCATCAGGGGACGCCGCTGACCGTGCCGCTCGACGACAAGACGTTGCCCATTGAGAACCTGCGCAGCGCTTCCGCGAACGAGGCCACGCAGCGGCAGCGTCTGGATCTCACCCGGCGACTCAACCAGCGGCTGGTCGGCGAACTGAACGGCGACGCCAATATGGAAGGAATGATTCAGAACATGGAACTCGCCTTCCGCATGCAGACCACCACGCCGCAACTAGTCGATCTCTCGAAGGAGAGCCAGGCCACGCTCGACCTGTACGGCGTCGGCGGCGGCAAGCCGAGCGACAAGCATGGACGCGCCTGCCTGCTGGCTCGAAAGCTGAGCGAATCCGGCGTGCGATTCGTGCAGGTCACGATGGACGGCTGGGATCATCACGGAGATATCCGCGGCAACCTGCCGAAACTTTGCGAGCAGACCGATCAACCGGTCGCGGGCCTGCTCAAAGACCTGAAGCAGCGAGGGTTGCTCGAAGACACGCTCGTGCTGTGGTCCGGCGAGTTCGGTCGCACGCCGTGGAGCCAGGACCTGAGCGGCACGGCCCCGATCGACAAGCACGGTCGCGAACATCAACCACAGAGTTTTTGTGCCTGGATGGCTGGCGGGGGAATCAAGCCCGGATTCACTTGGGGCGAAACCGATCACATGGGCTACGGCGTGATCGACGGCAAGGTCCACATCCACGACCTGCACGCCACGATGCTGCATCTGCTCGGCATCGACCACACACGACTCACCTGGAACCATCTGGGACGCGACTTCCGCCTGACCGACGTGCATGGCACGGTGGTCAAGGAGATTCTGTCATGAGCAAGTCACTGATTGCCATTATCGATTGGGACGCCTCGCCGCAGGATGACTCCGATTCGGCCGTTGAACGCGCAGTGATTGGCGATGCTGCTCAAGTGAAACGATTCCTGTGTTCCAGTGACGCCGATTTCAATGATGAAATCGGCGACGCCGACGCAATCATCGTCTGGCACAACACGCCGATCACGGCCACCGGACTCAATCGACTGCGGAACTGCAAAGCGATTGTCCGCAACGGCGTGGGATTTGATTCCGTTGACATTGATGCGGCCCGGCAATTGGGGATACCGGTCTGTAACGTTCCGGACTATGGAACCGAAGAGGTCGCTGATCACGCGATCGCTCTGGCACTGGCGCTGTGCCGGCAGTTGTTTCCACTCGATGCAGAAGCCAAACGACTTGGTTGGGTGATTCGCGTTCAGCCGAAACTCCGTAGGCTCCGCGAACTGATTTTTGCCGTGATTGGATTGGGGCGTATCGGAACGGCCACGGCGTTGCGAGCCAAAGCGTTGGGTTTTCAGGTTTGCTTTTACGACCCTTACCTGCCCAACGGAGTCGACAAGTCGATCGGGATTGCCCGCGCAAAATCGCTGCCGGAACTGCTTGCGAAAGCCGACGTTCTCTCGGTGCACTGCCCATTGAACGACGAAACACGCCACATGATTGGCGAAGAGGAATTGGCACAGATGAAGCCCTCTGCCTTCGTCGTGAATACGGCTCGCGGTGCGGTTATCAAGAAGACGGCGATTCTGAACGCTTTGCGAAACGGCCAACTGGCTGGCGCGGGTTTGGATGTCGTCGAAGACGAACCGCTGAAGACACCCGAAGAAGCCGCCACACCGAACCTCATTGTCACCTGCCATGCCGCCTTTTGCAGCGTGGAGTCGAAGAACGAAATGCGGGCGACTTCAGCACGCATCGCCCTTGCCGCGGTCAAAGGTTTGCCGCTGGAGAACGTCGTCAACGG
>RECD01000043.1 GCA_007694185.1 Planctomycetaceae bacterium | reverse complement strand
GCTGCCGGCTACCTGCTCTTCAATCTGCCGGTCGCGGTTCGCACCCACCAGGTCGGCCGCGGCCCGATCATGGCCGAAGTGATGGGGACCGGGACCCTCGAGGCCCGCACCAGGGTGACGATCAGCCCCAAGATCGCCGGCCGGGTTTTCGAAGTTTTGGTCGATCAAGGCGACCGGGTGAAGGCCGGCCAACTGTTGGTCCGACTCGATGACGAGGAACTCGAGCAGCAGGTTCAGATCGCCGAATCGAACGTCGAGTTGGCGAAGGCGTCGTTGGGTCGGTTCAAAGCCGATCGGGAGCAGGCGGCGTCGATCCTGGTTCAAGCGACGAGTGATCATGAACGGTCGCAGCAATTGCTGCTTTCGAATTCGATCAGCCGAGCCGATGCCGATAAGGCCCGTGAAGCTTGGGACGTCGCGAAGGCAGGGGTCGCCCGAGCCGCGGCGGCAGATGTCGAAGCCCAACAGCAAATCCTGTCGGCCCTACGGACCCTCGCATTTCACCAAGCACGGTTGGCCGATTGTGAGTTGGTCGCCCCGTTCGACGGCTTGGTCCTCGAACGATTTCGAGACCCTGGAGCGATCGCCGTGCCGGGGACCTCGTTGCTGAGCATGGTATCGACGGATGAACTGTGGATTTCGGCTTGGGTGGATGAGAGCCGGATGGCGGCGCTAGCAGAGGGACAAACGGCTCGCGTCATCTTCCGGTCCGAGCCCGATCGGCCGTACCACGGTGAGATCGCGCGGTTGGGACGGCAAGCGGATCGCGAAACCCGCGAATTCGTGATCGATGTCCGCGTCTTGGACCTGCCCCAAAACTGGGCGATCGGCCAGCGGGCGGAAGTCTACGTTCGGGTGGCCGAGCAAGCCGACGCGGTTTTGGTGCCACAGGAATTTCTGGCCAAGCGAGCCGGCCGAGACGGCGTCTACGTTCGTCAGCAGGGGCGGGCTTTCTGGCAACCGATCACGGTCGGCTTGACGTCGCGAACGATGGTCGAAGCCGTTGACGGCGTGGAAGTCGGTGCGGAACTCGTCATGCCGCTCGAACGTGGCAAGGTGCTCAACGATTCGCGACGGGTGACCGAGGGATGAACCTGGCGATCAAAGATATCCGCGCGAACTTGGGCAGGTTCACGCTGACCACCCTCGGCATCGGCATGCTGCTGATGATCGTGATGGGAATGGCGGGGATCTACCGCGGGTTGGTGGAGGACGCCACGCTGCTGGTCGAGCGAATCGGGGCCGACTTGTGGGTCGTTCAAAAAGACACCCGCGGGCCATTCGCCGAGGTCTCACGGGTACCCCGAAACTTGGTGCATCGGGTCACGACCGTCCCCGGCGTCGCCACGGCTCGCGAATTTGTCTTTCATACGATCCAGCGCCAGCATCTCGGTAAACCGCTCCGAATTTCCCTCCTCGGGCTAAGTTGGCCACAGGACAAGGGAGAGTGGTTGCCGCTGATCGCCGGCCGGCCGATCGGGCAGAGCCGCTTCGAACTGGTCGCCGACAAAAGCCTCGGGCTGACCCTCGGCGAAGAACTGAAACTGGGAAAAGACACCTACACGGTCGTCGGCATCACCACCGGCATGTTGAGCACCGGCGGTGACGGCATGGCCTTCACGACGGTCTGGGATGCACAAGTGATTCAGTTCGATGCCCCCAGCGAAGCGATCCGCTTGGAACGGGCGGCCCGGGATCAGCGGGGCCAAACCAGCGAAGTTTTCCTGCGCGAACCGGCTTTGAGCGAACGGATGGGGCTGCCCGCGACGGAACTGGCTGCGGTGCCCGTGCCGGCACTCAGCGCCGTCGTCGTCCGCTTGTTGCCGCACGCGGATAGCCGACAGGTCGAAGAGCTGATCGCGAGTTGGGGCGATACCTCGGTGTTCACCCGCGAGGGCCAAAACGACTTGCTGCTGCAAGGCATGGTCGACAAGGCACGCCGCCAACTGGGAATGTTTCGGGCCCTGCTGACGCTCATCGCCGCGATCATCATGGCGCTGATCATCTACACGTTGACGCTCGACAAACTCTATTCGATCGCCCTGCTCAAGCTGATCGGAGCCCCCAACCGAGTGATCCTGGGATTGATCCTGCAACAGGCTTTGTTGCTCGGCGGGCTCGGTTACCTGCTGGCCTACACGCTGGGCTTGCGGCTGTTCCCTTACTTCCCCCGCCGCGTGGTGCTCGCCAATGAAGACCTCATTCAGTTGGCGATCGTGGTCGTCGTGATTTCGGTCGTCTCCAGCCTGCTCGGGATCGTCAAGGCGCTCCGCGTGCAACCCAACTCCGTGTTGATGGGGTGACCGATATGGCTGTCGAAATGGCGGGTGAACCGGCGATCGAAACCCGCGACCTGACGAAGGTCTACGGCAGCGGCAACACCGAAGTCGTGGCGATGCGCGACGCGAACGTCCTGGTTCGCAAAGGCGAGGTGGTCGCGTTGCTCGGCCCCAGCGGGTCGGGGAAGTCGACGTTCCTGACCGCGGTCGGTTTGATCAACCCGCCGACGTCGGGGCAAATCCTGATCGGTGACCAATTGGTGATGGATGGCCCGCAGGCACAAGTTAACCTCCGCACATTCCGTCGCACCCAAATCGGCTACGTCTTCCAAAAATCGAACCTGATTACCTTCCTGAACGCTCGTGAAAACGTCCAGATTGCCATGGAACTCGACGGGATGCCGTCACGCGACGCGCGTCACCGGGCACTCGAGTTGCTCGGCGAATTGGGGGTTGCGGATCGCGCCGAACATGGTGTGTCGATGCTCTCCGGTGGGCAGCAGCAACGGGTGGCGGTCGCCCGCGCACTCGCCAATTCGCCCAGCGTCCTGCTGGCGGACGAACCGACGGCGGCCCTCGACAGTCGCCTGGGTAGACAGGTGATGGAACTGTTTCGCCGGGTCGCGCGTGACCATGGTGCCGGCGTGATCGTGGTCACCCACGACCAGCGCACCCTGGACGTCTTTGATGCCGTCTATGAGATGGAGGATGGCCGCATCCATGCCCAACCGGCCGACATCGGTCCGCCGAAAAACTCGTAGCGAACGGTCAGCCACCAGCCCATCCCTGGCATGGCCGTCGGCACATTTCGGACAACACTTGCGATCCGAAAAATCGACATCGCTACCCCAACCGATACGACCGACGTTCGGTTACACGGAAAAGGGGGATGATTGCGATTGCAGCCGATGATTTCACGCTTCTTACGCGTTACCCTCGGGGGCATGTCGCTCTACCTGTTCCTGCTCGTTGTCTGTTCGCTGGCCTGCGGGTTGATCCCACTCGACCGTCCGCCGACACCCGTCGGCGGGGGTGCCTGGATCGCGCTAGTCGCGGTTTTCGGCACGATCGTCCACTTCGTCGCAAACCGCGCATCCGGAGTGGCGCAGACCAAGTTTTCAAGCCAATCCTTCGCAGATCGCCTCGAGCTTTGGCGCTGGGTCGGCTTGGGGCTGGCGCTGGCCGGGTTGATCGGCTTCCGGTTTGCCGCAGCGATCCGGTTTTCGCCGTTGCTAGTCGAATCGATCTTTCTGCAAGCGATTTTCTTGCTTTCCCCGGCGATGAGCTTGCTGGCGATCACGCTCGCGGCCGAGCATTTCGCGTCCCAGTGTCAGCGCCACGAACGGGGGCGATTTCGGTCGGCGATTCCTCGCATCGCCGTCGCCCTGTTCCGCATGGTCGGCTGGCTGACGATCCCGATCCTGACGCTGCTGCTGATCGCCGACATCAGCCGTTGGGTATGGCCCGTAGCGGCGATCTCCGCAGGCATCCCCAGCGGCCTGGTGACACTGGTGTTAGCTGCACTCGCGATCCCGTTTCTGGTTCCTTGGCTGGCCAACCGCATCTGGCAAACGCGGCCGCTGGATGATGCTCATTTCGGCTGGCTGGTCGAACTTTCCGAACGAGTCGTCGGACCGGGACTGGACGTCCGCCGCTGGGATACCGGGATGGAGTTTTCCAACGCGGCGGTCGTCGGCTTTTTTCCCCGCGCGCGATCACTCCTGCTTTCTGATCGGCTCCTCCGAGACGCCTCCGCCGAACAACTCGGCTTGCTGACACTCCACGAACTCGCCCATTTGCGACGAGGCCACCTCTGGATGCGAGCCCTGGCGGTCACCCCCGGTTGGTTGCTAGCGGTCGCTTGGGTTCGCTGGGTCGATGCCGGCCCGCTCAGCTTGGTGCTTGCGAACGTCGCGGCGATTTGGGTGACACTCGGCTTGCTGCGGATCGTCGCCCACACGACCGAATACGATGCCGATCGGGTCGCTTGCCAATTGGCGATCCGGTTCGGCCCGCTCAGCCTGGCTCCCCTGACGCCCTGCACGACCGGCGGACAGCCAATCGCGATGAACCCGATCGAGACGGATTTACGTGAACAGGCGGAGCGATATTGCGCGGCGCTCCGCTCCGTAGGCAAGCTCGGCGAGGGCACCGATACGGCCGCTGCCCAGCGGACTTCCTGGATGCATCCCAGCATCGATGCTCGCTGCCGCTCACTCCGCGATTGGGCTGACAAAGCCGCCGGAACTCCCCATCCGCAAGCCGACCGCCCGATCGGCGTCGCGACCGCTTCGGAAAACCTCTGAGCCCCGGTTCGGCAAGCCCCATTTGCGATCCGCCCGATCCTGCTGATACTTGCGATTCATTCGGACCGGCTTTCGCCGTTTCCGAATCGTTGTCCGCAACCTTCCGCTGAGAGGCAATCCAGATGAGTCAAACCGGTGTGATCACGTTCAAAGGAAACCCGATGACGTTGGCGGGCAAGCCGCTTGCCGTGGGTGAAACCGCCCCCGCGTTCGTCCTGCACTACGCCGACGGCGGCTTGAAGACACTGACCTTGGACGACCTCAAGGGCAAGCCGACGATCCTCAGCGTCGTGCCGAGTCTCGATACCCCGACCTGCGCGACACAGACCAAACGCTTCAACGAAGAATTGGCGGCGCTCGGCGACAAGGTCAACTCGGTGACCGTCAGTCGCGACCTGCCGTTCGCCCAAGCGAGGTTCTGTGGCGCCGAAGGCATCGGTTGCATCCGCACGGCGAGCGACTACCAGACGCACGCCTTCGGTGACGATTACGGCCTGACGATCGAAGAGCTGAAGCTGCTCACCCGCGCCGTGATCGTGCTCGATTCGACCGGCAAGATCACCTACCAACAGATCGTCGGCGAGGTGACGGAAGAGCCCGATTATGCGGCGGCGCTCGACGCGCTGCGTGCGGCGAGTTAATTTCGCTGCTTGCAAATAACCTCTGGCGGGGGCGGCTACCTGGCTTTTCTTCCAGCCGCCCCGCCGAGCCCGCGTGGAACCCAAACCGCTTCCGTGAAACGGTTCCCGCAGTGAGCCCGCCAACCCGCGAGTCGGTCGATGCGATTCAAGAATCTCGGAATCTTCATCCTGCTGGCGCTCGTGGTGGTGCTCACCAGCTGGTTCGAGGGAAGTTTCGCGGCACCGGCCAACCTGCGTTCGATCGTCCGAGACACCGGGCTGTACGGATTGATCTCGATCGGCGTGGCGCTGGTGATCATCACCGGCGGGATCGACCTGTCGATCGGATCGCTGATCGCCCTGTCCGGGGTGCTGCTGGTCCAAATCGTCAACGTCCGCTTCGAGCCGACCGGGTTCGAAAGCCGGATCGCCGAGATCCGCAGCGAAATGGTGGAACCGTTCACAGGTCCCGCGCTGCGCTTGTCCGACCCGCTTCCGGATATCCGCACCGGCGATCGACTGCTATTCGCGAGCACCGCGGGACAGTCGTCGGTCGCGGTGGGACGCGTGGTCACCGTCGACAACCAAGACTTCATCGAACTTCGCGACCGCTTGCAAATGCTGCGACCGGGGATCACGGTCGGGCTCGAGCGGTTGGAACATACCAACCCGTTCCTCGCCTGCGGGATCGTGTTGGCGATTTCCGCAACCCTCGGACTGATCCACGGCCTGTTGGTCACTTGGGGCCGCCTGCAACCGTTCGTCGTGACCCTCTGCGGGCTGCTGATCTACCGCGGGATCGCCCGGGTCCTGACCGGCGATAACCAGATCGGATTGCTCGGGGCGCTGCCGGAATTCAAATCGCTACTGACCGGTTCGTTCTTCTCGATCCCCCTGCCGCTCGTGTCGCGAATCAGCGGCGAATCGGAATCCT
>RECD01000283.1 GCA_007694185.1 Planctomycetaceae bacterium | reverse complement strand
GTGGCTTACGCCACCGGCAAGTATGTGTCGCCCTCCGGGCTTCGGATTTTTGAGCTTATTTCCTTGTGGCTTACGCCACCGGAACCAGAAAAATATAATCACAAAGCCCGGAGGGCGACACATCTTCGTAGCAGCGCCATTAAAGCTAGGCATTCACACAATTTGAGCATTTCGATAGGCCCCATCTCGCACGACTTGAACGCGCAGGCCGGCACCCCCGTTGGACGCCTTCACGGGTTACACCGAAACAATTCTGCTGAGGTGCTTATTTCTCAGATCCCCCGGCATTCGTCACCTCGCCCGTGCGATGGTTGCATGGTGTGTCTATCCGTTTCCTTGTCGCAAATTGCCGGGCCTTTGGCTTTTAGGATCGACCGACTCGTCCTCGGTGAAATTTTGCGTTTTTCGCGCTGGCAAACGACCCCAAAGTTGCAAAAAATCGCACCAGCAAAAGATCGGCCGCTCCTTAGGCATGCGGGGGCCCTGAGAATCGGGCATTTCCAGGAGTTGCTCTGCCCGTTACGCCTGTGGTCACCGAGCGTGCTGTGATCAGTCTGGAAGCGGTGGCGATTCTGGTAGCGGCGTCCAGCGGTCGAAAGTGGCGGCTTGGCCGAGGGTTTGACCGACTGGGTCGCGGACAGTCCACAGAATCGCCTGTTCGATCAGGAACCGTTTGCCGGTGCTGGAAATGCGGATGCCGCGGTAGTCATCGACGTAGCCGAGCTCGCTGGTTCGCTGGAGCAGTCGCTGACGCTCGTCTCGGTGAATCGGTTCGGCCGTCTGGCGCGACGGCATGCCGAGGAAACGCTTCAGCGGCAGTTCCCATAAGCGGAACGCGGCAAGGTTGCCGTAGCGGAAGACCGGATCGTCCTGGGTGTCATGAAAGGCGACAACCCGGGGGGCTTTCCAGAGCGTGAGCAGTTCTTCGGCGGGCGTGGTCCGCGCGATCAGCTCGCGGCCGGTGCATTTGCGAAACGAATCGAGTAGGCACTGGGTCAGTTCCAGCCAGTCGGCGGGCGCGTCGGCGGGGAGGGGAACGGTCATCGTCGGATTCGGCAAAGTGCAGGAAGTGGAATGTGGGTCGGCGTCGCGACACTGGCACCGAATGCGGCGGGTCAGAGGACACACCTAAAGAGAATCGTTTTGGAATAGCCTGAAAAGGTGGTCAACGGCGATTTTGACTTGTGCGTTCAAGACGAGACCTGTTCAAGTGCTTGCGCATTGAATAGCGTGACGCTCAGCGTCCTCGCGCCGGCCCGCTTTGGGCCGGGCGACCTGGGCTCTGCGCCCTGCGGCGGCGGGTCCTATGAGTCAACGACAATAGACGGCCGAATGGCGGCGTGTCACTTCAGCTTCTTCATCAGGTTGGACGCTTTCTTCTCGTACTCCGAGCTTTCGGCCTCTTCCTTCGCAATCGCGTCGAGTAGCTTGTAGGCCTTGTCGATCTGTGGCTTGAAGTATCGATCGTTATTACGCAGGTCCGGGAAGTTCTTGGCGAATTCGTCAACCTTGCCGCGGTAGGTCTTCAGTTTCCCACGAACTTCCTTGAGGACCCGGGGAGCGGCGGCCAGCATCAATGTGAACTTTTTGACCGTCAATTCGTTCGCTTCGCTGAGGCTCTTACAGGGCTTGAGTTCCTTGTAATACGTGATCAGGCTATTGATCGTGTTGGCTCGTTTGGCACCCCAGTCGGTTTTGGCATAGTTTTCGATCTCCTTGACCAATTCGATGATCCGTTCGCGGAGTTTGATGTAATCCTTTTCTTCGGTCCCTTTAATCCGCTCGACCGCCGACTTCAGAGTCTCGTTACGCGTGATGTACTCCTTAACCCGCTTCTGCAAGCCGGCGACTTTTTGGTTGTTGTCGATACCGGCTTGGCGCTTCTTTTTGGTCGTCTCGACGTCTTTATCGCGCCAAGAGGCGTGTTCGACGATCGACTTCCACCAACCGTTCGCCCGGTAGTCGGACATGTTGGCCATCAGGTTGGCCCCCTCTGCCGACATCCGTTGTTGGACTTGTTCGAGCTGGTTGAGCAGCCCGTTCACGCGGGTCGCCTTCGTTTCGTCGTAGCCATTGGCCTCTATGTCCTTGACGAGTTGGGCCCCATCCGCCAGCGTCTTCTTGGCCGCTTCGTGGAGTTTTGTGATGTTCTGGTCGTAGCTGGCGGAATTGGTTTCCCCGTCGGCACAGTGGAGGAGTATTTTGTCGACCTTCGCGTCCAAAGCGTCGCGGGTCTTCTTGATTTCGCCCGCCAGCTTGGCTTGCACTTCGGGGGTGGTGTCCGCCGCTTCGCCTTGGGCCTTCATCAGCAGCTTCATCTTGTCGCCTAGCGGCTTGAGGGCGTCCGCAGGAGCTTGCAACTTCATCATGATGTAGGGCATGTTTGTTTTCCGACGCAGGGTTTGGATACGAACAAGGAGGTCAGGTGACCGAAGGACTCAAGGATACTGGATAGAAATGTCCACGAAGCCGCAGAGGCGAATTTTTTTCGGGTCCACGAGACAGCTTGGTCGGGTTGCGAGCGACCGGGGGCTAATGCGGGCCGCTGGGGCGGTCGAGCCTGGTGAAATCAGGCCGGTGTGTGCGCCGACTTCGGGAGGCTCTTCAGCTTCGGTTGCCGTTTCTTGCGTGCCTTTTCGGGGATCATCGTCCGCATCGCTTCGAGTTTTCCGAAGCAGAGCAGCCGATCGCCCGGTTCCAGGGCTCGCTTCAGCCTCGGGTTGGGGATCACGGTCGTGCCGCGGTAGAGCGTCAGCACGTTGATGTCAAGTTCTGCCAAGCCCGACTCGTCGATCGTCTTGCCGACGAACTCGCTCCCGGCCGGGACGGAAATTTCGGCGACGCCGTAACCGCGGCTGACGGTCAGCCGCTGGCGGATGTCGATCTCGGGGAAATCGACTTGGGCCGCCAGGTAATCGATGATCGCCCCGGCGATGTCCAAACGTGTCGCTTGCTCGACCCCTTCCAAGCCGGGTGACGAGTTGACTTCCATCACCTGCGGCCCATCGTTCCCTTCCAACATGTCGACGCCGGCGACCCGCAAGCCCATGATCTGGGCGCTTTTGACCGCCGCGTCGTGGTAGGCCTCGTCCAACTCGATCGATTCGGTCGTCCCGCCGCGATGAACGTTGCTGCGGAATTCCTGGCCTTGGGCCGTCCGCCGCATCGCGGCGACGACGCGATCGCCGACGACCAGGGCGCGGATGTCGCGGCCGCGGCTTTCGGCGACGAATTTTTGCACCAGCACATTTTGGCGGGTGCTGTGGAGCGTCTCGATGATCGCCTCGGCGATCTTGACGCTGTCAGCCAAGATCACACCGACCCCTTGGGTGCCTTCCAACAACTTGATGATCACGGGAGCGCCGCCGACGCGTTCGATCGCCGGCAAGACGTCGGATTTGTTGCGGACGAAGGTCGTTTGTGGCATGCCGATCTGATGTCGGCTGAGGATCTGCATGCACCGCAGTTTGTCGCGGGAATTGCCGATTCCGGTCGAGCCGTTGGCGGTGAAGACGTCCATCTGTTCGAACTGGCGGACGACGGCTGTGCCGAAGTAGGTGATCGAGGCGCCGATCCGTGGCAGGACGGCGTCGTAGTTGCCGACTTCGCGGCCGCGGTAGTGGAGATCCGGGACACCGGCCTCCAGGTCGATTGAAAACTTCAGCGTGTCGAAAACCCGTGCCGGGTAGCCCCGGTGCTTCGCGGCCTCGAGCAACCGGCGGGTGCTGTAACACTTCGGGCTGCAAGAGAGGATTGCCAATTTCACGAGAGAGTCTCGAATCGAACGAGGGATGGAGTCGGGAAAGCGGCCGGCTTTCGGCATGCCAGCGGACGCGGTCGGGCCTGATCAGGAAACGCTGTCCGGTCGGGTCAGGATTTTATGGGCGGCAGCCGGACGGGCAAGCGGCAACAACGACAGTAGCCATGGTGGCGATGGAGGCTGTGACCGAACTGGCAGGGCTCTATCACGGACTTGGCGTTGCGATCATCGGACAGGTTCGGAAATGCCGGCTCAGGGCGTCAACCGCGATTCAGGGATCTCGCCGAATGCGGTGTCCGGGGCGTCCTCCCAAGAACGACCTGCCGGCGTCGATCAGAAATCGGTTGCGGATCGCTTCGCGGCCGATCAACATTCGGAAACCCATCGCGTCGCGGTTGGCGAGCGTCAATTCGATCGGCGAGCGGTGTCGGTGCCATTCCAATTCCGTCAGGATCACGAACCGTTCGGATACCGAACCGTTGCTGCTGCGGACCGCCCGGCGGTCGAGCACCTTCGCTTCGCAAGTCCGGATCAACGTGTCATTTCGTTGGATCGGGTGAACGTCGAACCGGACCCATGCGTCCCCGTCTCGTTCGAAGGGATGGATTTCGAAAGCGTGCAGGCAACTGGAGCGGGCCCCCGAATCGATCTTGGCCTTGACCCAACGAATCCCCAGGTCGGGTAACCCGACCCATTCGCGCCAACCGATCTTGGACATTCCCTCGCGCTTCACGCCAAAATCATCCTCACCTCGCCGGAACGAATCCAGGCCGGTCCGTTCACGCCCGCGACCGGTTGAACCGCCTTACCTTCCTGATTGATAATGCCACGGCGGTCCAGCCGGTAGGCCTGTCGCGAAAATTTTATCGATGCGGCGACGGTTTTCCCGAGTTTCCCGCTCGCCGCCGCGGCCGTTCCTCACCCGGTCGTGATTCACCTTCGTCCGCCGATCCCTCATCCCTAGACGAGCCGATGCCTGTTCGAACTTTGCTCACCCGCCGCGGCTTCACCGCCGGTCTGGCCGCGACCGCCGGGGCGTTTGCCGATTTCAACTCCGGCGGTTTCTTGCGGGCCATGGCCGCGGTCGACCCGCCCGCAGGGGACGCCGAGGCCTGGCGATTTCGCTATCTCGTCGCCTCGTCGATGTACGGCTACGCGGACGTGCGGGAGATCCTGCCGGAGGTTCGCAAGTGCGGCGCGACGGCGATCGATTTGTGGCCCAAGGTTCACGGGAACCAACGCGAGCAGCTCGATGAGTTGGGCGAAGCGAAGTTCGCGAAGCTGCTCGCCGACCACGACGTGACGCTCGGTTGCTTGACGCAGTACAAGCTCGGCCCGTTCGGATTGGCCGAAGAAATGCGGTTGGCTCAGCGGTTGAAATGTCCCACGATCGTCACCGGGGCGGTCGGCCCGCGAGGGTTGGCGGGCGACGAGTTGAAGACGGCGGTCGCGGCGTTCGTGGAACAGATGAAGCCGCACTTGGAGATCGCGGAGGAAACGGGCGTCCGGATCGCGATCGAAAATCACGCCAACAATTTGGTCGATTCGGCCGACGCGATGAAGTGGCTGGTGGAGTTGCGGCCATCCAAAAAGTTGACGGTGGCGTTTGCGCCGTATCACTTGCCGCAGGATTCCGATCGGTTGGCGGCGTTGATCCGCGACTTGGGCGACGCGATCGACGTGTTCTACGCTTGGCAGCACGGCGCCGGGTCGATGACGGCTCAGCCGCGTGAGCGGGAGTGGTTGCAATTGCCTGGGCGAGGCGAACTCGATTTCCTGCCGTTGGTCGAAGCCTTGCGCGACATCCGCTTCGCGGGCTGGACGGAAATCTTCATGCACCCCTATCCCCGCGGGTTGGCGATCGCCGATACGATCGACGAGGTGACCGCCGAAATTCGGCGTTCGGCAGATCACTTGGAACAACTGCTGACGCGGGTTTGAGAACGATTTGTCGAGTTTCACGTCGGTACTTGGGATCGTGCGGTAAAAAAGTGTCCGGAACCTTTTGTCCAAAGCCCTCGAAGGGCGAGTTCCTCGCAAAAGGTTCCGGACACTTTTTTTCCGCTCATTGCTTGAGGCGACTCATCGTGAGCGGGCGTTCCGCGTGACGAGGCTTGTGCCGCGGAACGCACGCCACCGGCAGTCGGGCTCACCCGAGGCGTCAATCCGACTAGCGGGCGGAATGAGCCTGCTCGCGGTCGGCAGGCTGCCTGCGAGGTAATCGGCGAGACGCGGTGCAGGACGCGGTACAGAACGCTGGGGATGGGACAACGGGCATGTATCTCTCCGAGAATCCGGTGCTGCAGCGGGAGTTGCTGGTCAATCTCCGCACCGGCCGCTCCGTCGTGCTGTTGGCCGGTTATCAGGTGCTGCTCGGCCTGGTCGTGTTGTTGGCGTGGCCGAACGACGAGCGGCTCGATCTGACCACCAGTCCCCCCTCGGCCCGGCGGCTGGTCGACCTGTTTTTTCTCGGCCAATACGTGATCGCTTCGCTGATGGCCCCGACGTTCGCGGCGGCCGCGATCACGGGAGAGAAAGAGCGGATGACTTTCGAGATGCTGTTGGCCAGCCCGTTGCGGCCCGGGGCGATCGTGCTGGGGAAGATGGTCGCGTCGCTGACCCATTTGGGAATCCTGATCCTCGCATCCTTCCCGATCATCGTGCTCTGCCTGCCGTTGGGCGGGATCAGTTTTTATGAAGTCTTAGCGGCCTACGTGGGGTTGTTGTTGTCGGTCGTCCTGTTCGGCGCGATCGGGATCGCTTGCAGCAGCTACTTCGCTCGATCGGGGGCGTCGCTGGTTGTCAGCTACCTGTTGATCCTGCCGCTGGTGATCGCCGGGGTGCTGTTTTGGCGCGGTTTGGAAGGGAGCGGCGAGCTGCGGTTGAAGCTGATGCTGTTGGTCGTCCCGGCGTACGGCGTGACGGCGATCTTGTTGCTTTGCGGCAACGCCGCCGGCAGGCTGCTCTACCCGCCCGACATCGGCAGCGAGGGGCGTGAGGTGATCGACCCGGAAACGGAGAACCGCCGCGCGATCGGGTTGGTGATCCAACGGGACCAGTTCCCCGATCGGTTGTTCGCGCCGCCGAAGAAGCAGACGCTGATGGCCGACGGGGCGAACCCGGTTTACGACAAGGAAATCCACAGCGAGATCTTCAGTCAGGGGACCTTGATGCTGCGGTTGGTGATCCAACTCAGCATCGTGTTGGCGATCCTGTTGATGCCTTGGTTGTTGTTCTTTTCGCCCGAACGCTGCGGCTGGTTCGTCGTCTACGTGATCGTTTTCGAAATGCTCGTCGGCCCCGTCTTTTTAGCCGGCAGCATCAGCGGCGAGCGGGAACGACAGACGCTCGATCTGCTGTTGACCAGCCCCGTCACGGGTTGGCAGATCCTGTGGGGCAAGCTGCTGGTCGGGTTGCGGGTCAGCCTCGTGTTGACCGGTTTTTTGGTCTGGCCGCTGGTCTTGGCTGCGATGTTGGTCGACAGCTACTGGACGAACCTGCCCGGCATCGCGTTGATGTTGGCGATCGTGTTGAGCGTCGGCATTTGCAGCGGCGTCGTCGCGATGTTTTGCTCCTCGTTTTGTCGCCGCACCTCCGTCGCGCTGATCCTGACCTACGTGATCCTGCTGTTGCTCTACGCCGTGCCCGTGACGGCAACGAATCTGCTGCGGATCCTCGGGATCGACCTGCCGACGACCGATTGGTGGGGCGTTCCCAGCCCCTTTGCGGCGGTCTTCGCGATCCCGCTGGATGTCAATCTGTCGACGGTCAAAGACACGCCGGCTAATCTCGGCAACCTGCGGTTGGTGGCGGCCCACTTCGCCTTCACCGCCGGCTTGATCGCGGCGATGATGATCGCGATCATCTGGCGGCTGAGGTCCCGTTACCGGCTGGCGCAGTGACGTTGTTGACGTTGTTGACCGGTTTAGCGGATGACCGGATGACCGGGTGACCGGGTGACCGGGAACGATTCGTGCGACCGATCAGCGTCCCTCACCTCTCGAACTTTTTCGGATCCTCTTCATGTTGACCACGCCGCCGCCGACCGATCCCGAGGAACTCGACCGCAGGATCAGCGAACCGACTCCCGAGGTGATCGCGGCGGTGCGTGATTGCCCGGGCGACATCGTGGTGCTGGGGGCTGGGGGCAAGATGGGGCTGCACCTCAGCCAGATGTTGCAGCGGGCGGTGAACGACCTGGGGGATCGGCGGCGTGTCGTGGCGGTGTCGCGGTTCGGCAGCGACGCGGCTCGCGAGGCGTTTCGCCGCGACGGGATCGAGACGTTGTCGGCCGACCTGAGCGTCGCCGAAAGCTACGCCGACCTGCCGCGGGCCGAAAACGTTTTCTTCATGGCTGGGGTCAAGTTCGGCACGGGGGCGACGCCGGAAGTTTTGCAGCGGATGAATGTCGAAATGCCGCGGTTGGTTGCCGAGCACTACGAGTCGCGGCGGATCGTGGCGATGTCGACCGGTTGCGTCTATTCGTTCACGACGCCCGCATCGGGCGGATCGACCGAAGCCGACCCGACCGATCCGCCCGGCGATTACGCTCGCTCCTGTCTCGGTCGGGAACAGGCGTTCGTCGAATCGAGCCTGCGGCACGGCACGCCGACCACCCTGGTGCGGCTCAACTATTCCGTCGAAATGCGGTACGGCGTGTTGGTCGACATCGCCGGCAAGGTGCTTCGTGGCGAGCCGATCGACGTCCAGATGGGGTACGTCAACGTGATTTGGCAGGGTGACGCGGTCGCCCAGATCATCCGCTGCTTGCCGCTGGCAACCAGCCCCCCGCGGGTGCTGAATGTCACCGGGTCAGAAACCTGGGCGGTCCGAGATTTGGCCGAGCTTTTTTCGCGGCGGCTCGGCCACCCCGCGAAGGTGATCGGGACGGAAGCCCCCACGGCTTGGTTGAGCAACAGCCTGATGGCGCAAAGCCTATTCGGTCAGCCGCGGGTCGACATCGACACGCTGGTCGAATGGACGAGCGATTGGGTCGAATCGGGCCGGCCGCTGCTGGGCAAACCGACACATTTCGAAAACCGCGAAGGGAAGTACTGAGCATGTCGGGTCAGGAACCAGAAACGCAATCCGATTGGCGATCACAATTGGACCAAGGCCAAGTGATCCCTGCTTGTCCTTTGGCGCTCACCGCCGACGGTCGTTGGTCGCGTCGCCACCAACGGGCGCTGGTTCGCTACTACCTCGCGGCCGGGGCCGGCGGACTGGCGGTCGGAGTTCACTCGACTCAGTTTGCGATCCGCGACCCGGCTCACGGCTTGTTCGAGCCGGTGTTGCGGTTGGTCAGCGAAGAAATCGATCGTTTCGAGCGGTCGACCAAGGCCCCTCCCGTGATCCGCATCGCCGGGGTTTGCGGTCGCACGGAGCAGGCAATATCGGAAGGACGCACCGCCGCGAAACTCGGCTACCACGCGGCGCTGCTCAGCCTCACCGCAGTCGGCCCGGACGGGGAATCGGCGATGCTCGACCACCTCCGCCGCGTCGCGAAAGAGATTCCGGTCATCGGCTTTTACTTGCAGCCCGCCGTCGGCGGCCGGGTTTTGTCTCACGACTTTTGGTGTCGGTTCGCCGAGGTTCCCGAGGTCGTCGCGATCAAGATCGCCCCGTTCAATCGGTATCAGACGCTCGATGTCGTCCGCGCCGTGCTCCGCGTCGGGCGGGAGGACTTAGCCCTCTACACCGGCAACGACGACAACATCATCGGCGACCTAATGACGACCTTTGAAATGGAAGGGGGCAGCCGCCGGATCGTCGGCGGGTTGTTGGGGCAGTGGGGCGTCTGGACCCGCGCCGCCGTCGAGATGCTGGGTGAGATCCGCCGCGACCTCGCCACGGACCGGGATGGCGTGGGGGTTGTGGGGCACGATTGGTGGTTGCGGAACGCCCAATTGACCGACGCGAACGGGGCGGTGTTCGATGCGGCCAACGGCTTTGGCGGTTGCATCCCGGGGATCCTCGAAGTCCTTCGCCGGCAAGGTTTGCTGCCTTCCAACCGCTGCCTCGATCCGGATGAAGTCCTTTCGCCCGGCCAGGCGGAGGAACTGGACCGGGTCACCGCCGCGTATCCCTGGCTCGTCGACGACGCCTTCGTCGCTGCCCATCTGGCGGAATGGCTGGACGCGGACGATCGGGACCACCTACCCCAGGGCGAAAGCTCAGATTAGATTGCTGGACGTTGACGGTTAGGGTGGCTGATTCGGACCTTGTGTCCGTTTTGAGCGATTCGCGAGTCGGTCGATTTGCGAATCATGTCACACTGCTGAACCGTCGAAAATTCCACCAGCAACCGATCGTCGTCCGGTCATTCACGAACCCACCACGGGCAGTTTCACGTCATGCCTTCGTCTCCTCTGCGTGTTGCCGTCGGTGGTGACCATGCCGGTTTTCCTTTGAAGCGTTTGGTCATCGAGTGGTTGGGCGAATCGGCGGTCGAGGTGCTCGATTGCGGCACGCACGACGAGCGGAGTTGTGATTATCCCGACTTTGCCGTCGCGGTCGCAAAACGGATGCTGGCGGGCGCGGCCGATCGGGGGATTTTGGTCTGCGGCAGCGGCGTCGGGGTCAGCGTCGCGATCAACAAGATCGGCGGGATGCGGGCGGCGATCTGTCACGACACCTATTCGGCTCATCAAGGCGTCGAGCACGACGACATGAACGTGCTGTGCTTGGGCGCTCGGGTCATCGGCCCGGAATTGGCACTGGAGATCGTCCGGTCCTTCTTGGGCGCGACCTACACGCCGAGCGAACGACACGCCCGTCGGCTCGAAAAGGTGCTTAGACTGGAACGATTCGGGATCACCGATTCGGATTGAGACTCACCGCTTCGGCCGGCAGCCGCGGTCCTCGAGGGCGACGCTAATCGCGAGGTCTGCTGCCGCCGTTGGCCGGAGGATGGGAGTTGAACGACCGGGTTTGCGAATCCCGTTCCCGCCGCTCCCTTCCTGCCCGATGAGGCTCGCCATGTCCCAGCCAGTTGTTCATGTCCCCCGTTTCGGCACTTTCGTTCTGTTGCTGGGAGCCGTTGCGGTTGCCCTGATGGGTGTCACGGACGCGGCGGCTCGAGCCGAACCGCCACGGGTCGGCGTTTTCCAGGTCGATGCCTCGCCGAACATCGGCTCACCGTTGGCTTACGACCCTTGCGTCGGCGTGACCGACCCACTTTCGCTATCTGGTGTCGTGATCATCGGGTCAGGCGATCCGATCGTGTTGGCCGCCGTCGATTGGATCGGGCTGTCGAACGACTCGCATCGGGAATTGCGCGAGCGGTTAGCCAAGGCGGCCGGTACGACACCCGAGCGGGTCACGGTTCACGCGTTGCACCAACACGACGCACCGCGAGTCGATTTCTCGGCTGCCGCGATCCTAGATCACTACGGGATCGCTCAGAACGCGTTCGACGTACCTTGGGCCCGCGACGTGTTCGCCCGAACGGCTGAGGCGGTGCGGGAAGCGACCGCGCAGGCCCAGCCGTTCAATCGCGTCGGGGTTGGGGTTGCCGAAGTCAATGAAGTCGCCTCGAACCGCCGGCTGATGGACGCGGAAGGCAAAGTCATCGCCACCCGCTACACCGCCTGCCGCGATCCGAAGTTGCGGGCGATGCCGACCGGAACGATCGACCCGATGGTCCGATCGCTCAGCTTCTGGCAAGACGACCAACCCCGCGTGGTACTGACCTACTACGCGACTCACCCCCAAAGCTATTATCGAACGGGGCTCGCCAACCCCGATTTTCCGGGCTACGCCCGCGACGCTCGCCAACGGCTGACCGGCGTTCCCCACGTCCACTTCAACGGCGCCGGCGGCAACATCGGGGCGGGGAAATGGAACGACGGTTCGAAAGAGTATCGCCAGATCCTGGCTGACCGCGTTGCCGACGGCATGCGGCGAGCTTACGAAGCGACCGAGTTCCGTGCGGTCAGTGCTGACGATATCGAATGGGATTCGGTCGCCGTGCAATTGCCGCCGGCGGCCCATTTGCAGGAAGCGGCGTTGATCGCGCAGTTGTCCGGACCGGACGCCAAAGCGGCCGAGGCGCTCGGGGCCGCTACGAAATTGGCTTGGTTGAAACGAAGTCAGGCAGGCGAAACGGTCGATATCGGTTGCCTGACGATCGGCGATGCCAGCGTGTTGCACATGCCGGGCGAGCTGTTCGTCGAATACCAACTCGCCGCCGCGGCGCTGCGGCCCGATCGCCAGGTGATGATGGCGGCGTATGGCGAGTACGGCCCGGGCTACATCGGCACCGCGACGGCCTACGGACAAGGAGGCTATGAAACGAGCGACCGGGCTTCGAAAGTCGCCCCCGAAGTCGAAGGGGTGCTGGTCGGCGCGATGACGAAGCTGCTGCAATCCGACGTGGAACTCGGGCCGCTGGGCGTCGTCCATGACGGACTGAAAAGCGAATCACTCGCAGGCGACTGACGCAAGAAGCAAGCGGTTCACGACAAACCGTTCACGACAAGCCGGACAGGACAAGCGGTTCACGACGAGGCGTTCGTCGCCAGCCGTTGTTGGGCGGCTCGCATCGCGGCCCGCGCCGCGACGCCGGGCGGGACTTGCGCGGCGGCTTCCTCCACCCCGCGGATGCGGCGATAGACCGACAAGCCTTCGAAAACCATCCAGCCCTGCAATCCGAGAATCGTGAATCCGAAAGCGATCAGCGTGTAATTCCGCTGCGGGATCCAGTTGTTGAATAAGTCATAGGTCATCGCCCAAGCCGGCATGACGAGCATCAGCAGCATCGGCAGGGCGACCACGGCGACACCTCGGCTGCGACGGGCCAAGTAAAATGTCGCGACCATCAACGCCAAACCGGCCAATAACTGGTTGGTCGCGCCGAACAGCGGCCAGAGGATTAAACCTCCTGTCCCCGGTTTCTCACCTGCCAAGAGCGCGATCGCACCGGCCACCCCGACCGCCGCGAGCGTGGCGGCGAAACGGTTTTCCAGAGGCCGGATTCGCAGGCTGCTAGCCAACTCCTGCAAGACGTAGCGATTCAAGCGGGCGGCGGTGTCGAGTGTCGTGGCGGCGAAGCAGGCGACCAACACGGCCATGATCGCGATCCCCAGCTTCAGCGGCATGCCGATCGCGGTCAAGAAATTCGCCCCGCCATCGATGAACGCGCCGAGTTGCCGTTGCAGCTTGTGGTCCTTCCACTGACCCGGACTGCCGTCCGGCCCGGTGGGCCGGTAATAAGCGGTCCAGGCGGCACGCTGCTGCCCCGCTTCGGTCGTGACCTGCGAGTATTGGGTGATCCCCCCGGAACCGACCGACCGGTCGATCCTGCCCATCCCGACGCCGGCACAGCAGGCCACGATGACGATCACGGCCAATGCCCCTTCCATCAGCATCCCGCCATAGCCGACCACCTGAGCGTCCGATTCGGAGTTCAATTGCTTGCTGGTCGTCCCCGAACTGACCAAACAGTGAAACCCGCTGCACGCTCCACAGGCGATCGTGATGAACAGGAACGGCAGGATCGGCGGCGCGTCGCTCGGTACGTCACGGGCGATCGCCGGGGCCGAAGCCATCAGGTCGGCACTGCCCGAAAGCGACGCGGCGAAAACGCCCAGGACCAGCAGCCCCAAGGCGACGTAAAGTTGATAGCTGTTGATGTAATCGCGGGGTTGCAACAACAGCCAGACGGGTAGCACCGATGCGAGCGCCGCGTAGACGAGCAGGATCACGGTCCAGACGACGACCGGCGTCAGCCACAGCGATTCGGCTGGCAGGATGCGTGCGATGTCGAGCGGCAGGTAGTAAGCCCCGACGTAAACGCCCAGGTACAAGATCGCCAAGCCGATCGCGCTGGGCAGCAACAGGCCGCGGCCACGGCGGTGATGCCACCAACCGATGAAGATCGCGACGGGCATCGCCACCCAGACGCTGAGCACCGATTCGGGATAGAGCGCGAAAATGTTCGCGATCACGAGCCCAAAAATCCCCAGCACCACCGATAGCGCGAGCGCCAACACGACCAGAAAAATCAATCGTGCCCGAGGCGATATCAGGCGGCCCGCCGATTGGCCGATCGTCTCCCCGCGGGAACGGAGCGAAATGATCAACGCGGACATATCATGGACGGCGCCGATCAGGATCGATCCGAAGACGACCCACAACAGCGCCGGCAACCAGCCCCAAAAGACGGCGATCGCCGGACCGACGATCGGCCCCGTCCCCGCGATGCTGGTGAAGTGATGCCCAAAAATCACCGACCGCTCGGTCGGGACGAAATCGATGTCGTCCCTCAATTCGTGAGCCGGCACGACCGCGTCGGCATCGACACGGAACAGCTTGCGAGAAACCCATCGGCCGTAGGTGTGGTAGGCCACGATGAATCCGAAGAACGACAGCAGAACGGTGATCAGCGTGCTCATGAGCGGCCAAAGGGCGGGATCGGGATGCGAGAGGGATCGGATGCGGTATCGTATCATCCCCGGACGCCGGTTCCCAAGACCCGGCGAAGGATGCAAATCGCGTACGGGTCAGCAAGGGGAATGATCCAGCGGAGGTTGCGGACAAAACGGGATTCAAAGCGGACGGCAGCCCCAAGCGCCGGCCTGACGCCGCAAGCGATCGTCAGACGACGGGTGCGGCCGTCGTCAGGTCTGACGTCAGGTCTTCGGCGCCGACCCGCCAGTCCGCCATGTCGTTCGCTGCGGCGCCAGCCGCCTCCATCGGCGTTTCCGGCGACGAGCCATTTTGCGTCCGTCCCCACGACGGCAGGTCGTCGACCTCGACCCAGCGGCTGGTGCTGGGATCGTGAAACCCGATGCGGACGGCATGCAGGGCGATCGCGTCGCCGCCCGCCACGATCCGTTCGGCCTCTGCCTGCCACGCCGCGTTCTCGCGCGCTTCGTACAACCGATCGCCGACGATCGGCGCACCCCGCCGTGCGGTTTGAACTCGCAACTGGTGCATCCGCCCGGTTTGAGGACGCATCTCCAGCAGCGTGAAGCCACCGCGGCGGCGGGCGATCCGAACGAGCGTGATCGCTTCCTTCGCGTCGGCCTCGTCCGGTGCATCGACCGCAAGGAGTTCGGCTTTCGGTTTCCCCGACAACTTGCGGAGCCGATCCCGCCACGTCACCCAGCCGCCTTGCGACGAGGCGAGTTCGTCCGCCGAAATCGGCTCGCCTTCGACCCACGCCACATACGACTTGCTGACCTTGCGGGTTTCGAACTGCTGGCCGAGCAGCCGTGCGGCACGCTTGCTCCGTGCCACCAGGATCACGCCGCCGACGCAGCGGTCGAGCCGATGTGGCAGCGCGAGATACGGTGTTTCAAACCGGTTCGCATCGGTCCCATCCGTCGTCACGGCTTCATCGATCAGCCGCCGTTCCAAGCTGGGGATATCGGCCGCGGCTTGAGTCGCCAACCCGGCCGGCTTGCTAACGACACAAGCGATCGGGCAGCGCCACAGGACAGGGATCGGAGTCATCGTTCTAAGGGTTCAGTCGGCGCGAAAAAAAACGAGAGACCCCGGCCACGATCAGCAAGCCGAACCTCCTGGTTGGCTTCCCGTTCGACGAGTCTCTCGTTCGTTCGCAAGTGTCGATTCGAAAGTCATCCGCGTCAAGCACAACGGAACGAAATAAGTCGATCGAGTGAACTTTCTTTCGCAGCTTTCGAAGAACTTTTTTCGCGTCATTCGGACGCGATCGAAGACAACGCGCAAGGCGTCGGTCCGATCCGCTCCGTTCGTCACGAGCTCAGCCCCGAGTTTAATCACGAACTTGATCACGAACTTGATCACCAAGCACACCGCCAACGACACCAAGCCAACGATTCACCGCCAACGCCGGCTAATCGACGAAGCGTTGTCGCGCGGCATCTGTGCGCGCGCCGTTTGCCGACGATAATCGACCACGTGAACGCCACGCCCCCCAACCCGACGATCGACAACCCGACGATCGACCCGGCGGCCCATTTTTTTTTCGTCACCGGACGTTTGGCCGAACACGCGCTACGTCAGGTCATCAGCGAAATCGCGGCCGGCAACGGCATGCGTTATTCGATCGGCGTGATGCCGATCACGGTCGCCGCGTTGATGACGCCGCGTTGGCTGCTGCGGCATCTCGTTGTGCCGAACGAAGCCACGATCGTGGTCCTGCCCGGTTATTTGGCGGAACATCAAGCCGCGTTGCAGGAAACGTTGGCCGTGGAAGTCCGCTGCGGCCCAAAAGACCTGCGGCAATTGCCGGAGTACTTCGGCACGCGAATGAAGGCCGCCGAAGTGCTTCGCGATCACGACATCCGGATCATCGCCGAAATCAATCACGCGCCGCGGTTGGGCGGCGAGGAATTGGTCCGCGAAGCGAAGCGGTTGGTCGCCGACGGGGCCGATATCGTCGACATCGGCTGTGACCCCGCATCCCGGTGGCTCGACATCGCCGACGCGTTCCAACGTTTGACCGAAGCGGGGATCGTTTGCTCGGTCGATACCTTCGACAGTTGGGAAGCCGAGCGGGCTTGTCGGCACGGCGCGTCGTTGGTGTTGTCCGTCAATTCGACCAACCGCGACGCCGCCGCGGATTGGGGGACCGAGGTCGTGGCGATCCCCGACACGCCCGATGACTTGGAAAGTCTCGACGAGACGATCCGGCGACTCGACAAAGCCGGCGTGCCGATGCGACTGGACCCGATCCTCGAACCGATCGGCATGGCGCTGGGCGCCAGCCTGTTGCGGTACCACGAAACCCGGCGGCGGTACCCCGAGGCCGAGATGATGATGGGGATCGGCAACCTGACGGAATTGACTGACGTCGATTCGGCCGGCATCAACCTGATGTTGCTCGCACTCTGCCAAGAATGGTCGATTCGCAGCGTGTTGACGACCCAAGTGATCAATTGGGCTAGGTCCTCGGTACGCGAATGCGACTTGGCCCGGCGGTTGGTTCACTACAGCTTGCGTCAACGCACACCGCCTAAACGGCTCGACGATTCGCTCGTCATGCTCCGCGACCCGAAACTCCGTGAATACCCCAGCGACGTCCTCGATCGATTGGCGGAGGACATCCGCGACAACAACTACCGGATCTTCGCTCAGGACGCGGCGCTGCACCTGATCTCCGCCGGTCTGCATCTGAGCGACGACGATCCCTACCGCCTCTTCGAACGGCTGATGAACGAGCCCCAAGTGGACAACGTCGACCCCAGCCACGCGTTTTATCTCGGTTTCGAACTCGCCAAGGCGATGACCGCACTGACGCTGGGAAAGCAATACGAGCAGGACCAGGCACTGCGGTGGGGACACCTGACGCGTCCCGAAAAACACCACCGGATCGCGCGAAAACGGAAAGGCTGATCCGGTTACCCCCTTCGCCGCTCACCGCCGAGTCTGGCCGCTGCCGAAGCCCGCCGCTGCCAAAGCCCGCCACCCAGCAGCGACCAAAAGATCGCCGCTCAAAGCACAGCCGATTCGCCGCTTTCTCGTCACCCGATTGCACTGGACGTCGCGGCGAAGATTTTCCTAAGTTTCCGGCGTTCCCGTCGGTGGTGAGCGTTTTACCCAGGCTCGAAAGCCGCCGATCGCGATAGCTGGTCCCGTCCTTTGAACGGTTTCGTGTGATGAACGACTCCCTAATCCCGTTGCGAATGGCTGTCCCTTCGCTGCCGTTGCGTTCGCTTGTCCGCCATTGTTTTTCTCGCCGGACCGGTGCGTCCGTCCCGACGATGTCGCTCGTTTGGTCCACCGCGGTCGTGCTCGGATCGCTGTTCAGTGGCCAAACGGCGACGGCTCAGGAGGTTATCCAAACGGTGAGCGCGACGACACCGGCGCCGCGATTGAAGGCGTCGTTCCGCGTAGAGACGGAAATTTTTGAGGGGACACATAGCCAGCCGCAGTCGCAGCATTTGTCGCTGTTCGATTCCGGTTTGATCTACGACCTGCCGATCGGAGGCGGCTCGACGATCACGCTGTTCGACCCGATCCGAGACCGGGTGGTGTTGCTGCACAAATTGCACAAAGTCCGCACGTCGATCTCGAACGATTCGTTGATTCGGGTCGCCGCGCAGTTGCGTGCTGCGGCGCTGGAATCGGGAGCGGAGAAGCGTTTGGGGTTGAACGCCAGGGTGCTGCCGGGCGTGCCGAGTGGCAGTTACATCGTCGAGTTTGGTGACACGAAATACGTCGCCACGACGCAAGCGGCGCTGGTCGACTCGATGGCCCAGCAATATGCCGAGTTCACGGTTTGGGCCAGTCGCTTGAATCTGGCACGTCAGATCGGTTCGCCCCCGTTCGCCCGGATCGCGCTGGCAGAGCAAATGGCATCGGAAGGGTTGGTTCCGCGACAAGTCAAACTGGAAGTCCGGCGGGGCTTGAAGACGCGAACGTTCCGTTCCGAGCACCTCTACGTCGGTAGGCTCAGCGACGCCGACCGGCAAAAGATCAACGACATCGGTTCGATGGTGGCGAGTTTCGAAGAGGTCGAGTTCTCGGCCTTTCCGATCGACTGAACGCCCCAGCCTCCTTGGGCGCGATGGTAGAATCTCCGGCGTTTCGGTCCCGAACGAGGAGATTTCGAGTTGCCCGCCATCGCCGCACCGCCCGGATTCCGTTACCGCTGGGCACGCCCCGGCGACGTGAACGCCTTCTTCGGGCTGATGTTCGACAACCTCGCCAACCTGATGTTGTTGGTGATGTTGTTGTCGTTGACGTTCGGTTTTCCCGGCGACTTCATCATCCGCACCATGGTCCCGGGGACGGCGCTGGGGGTGGTGGTCGGCGACTTGGCATTCGTCGCGCTCGCCTTCCGCCTGGCTCGGCGAACCGGACGCGACGACGTCACCGCGATGCCGCTGGGGATCGACACGCCGTCGCTGTTCGGGATGGTCTTCTTCGTGTTGGGGCCGTCGTTTGTCGCTGGCCGAGACCTGTTGGGGTTGGACGAACAAGCGGCGGCGATCCGCACCTGGCACATCGGCATCTGGTGTCTGGTGCTCAGCGGCTTGTTGAAGCTCGCCTGCGCCCCGGTTTGCGGATGGGTGCGGGCCGTGATCCCGCGAGCCGGGTTGCTCGGTTCGCTCGCCGCGATCGCGTTGGTGTTGATCAGCTTCATGCCGATGTTGGAAATCCTCGCCCACCCGTTGCCGGGGCTGTTGGCGTTGGTCGTCGTCCTGACGACGCTCGTCGGGCGAATCCCGTTGCCGGGAAATTTGCCGGGAACGTTCGGCGCGCTCGTCATCGCCGGCGGCGTTTATTACCTGATGATCCTGCTCGGGTTCGACGGCTATGAACTGCGCGAGGCCCCTGCCATCACCTGGTTGCCCACCGATTGGCTCGGCGCCTGGACGTTCGCTTGGGTCGGGTCGTTTGCCGATGCCCTGCCGTACCTGCCGATCGCCTTCCCGTTCGCGTTGATGACCGTCGTCGGCGGGATCGATTGCACCGAATCGGCCGCCGCGGCGGGTGATGATTACGACACGCGGGGAGTCGTCGCGATCGAAGGGGTCGCGACGCTGGTGGCCGGGTTGTCAGGCGGCGTGATTCAGACGACGCCCTACATCGGGCACCCGGCTTACAAGGCGATGGGTGGCCGGGCGGCGTACGCCTTGGCGACTGCGGCGCTGGTCGGGACAGCGGGGATCGTCGGCTACTTCGAGTGGTTCAATCACTACCTGCCGATCCCGGTCGTGTTGCCGATTTTGGTCTTCATCGGGTTGGAGATCACTTCGCAAAGTTTTTCCGCGACGCCGCGACGGCATTACCCGGCGGTGGCACTCGGGTGCGTCCCCGCCTTGGCTTTCTTGTCGTTGTCGCTGCCCAACCAGTTGTTCGGCGACCCGTCGGCGATCGCAGCCGATTTCAATTCGGGTGATTTGGCGGACGAGCGATTGCGGGACAAGTTGGCGACGCTGACGATGTTGTCCAACAGCTTCATCCTGACCAGCCTGATGTGGGCCTGGGTGTTGGCGTCGATCATCGATAGGAAGTTACGGGTCGCCTCGATCGTGCTCTGCGTCGCCGCCGGCATGACGCTGTTCGGCGTGATCCACTCGCCGCTGACAGAAAACCGTCTGTTCCTGCCGCTGGGACCGGAAGCTTGGGGTGACCTGGTGCTCGCTGCCGCCCATCGCAACGCGGTGTGGGAATACGCGGCCGCCTATTTGGCATCGGCGGGCTTGTTGAGCTTGTGGGGTTTGGTGGTCGCGGTCGACCGTTTGCCGCCGGTCGATCGGTACGACGACGAGCCGGCGGGTTTGGGGTGGGACGAACCGCACGGGACTGTTCTGAAGGCGGGTGGGCCGGACGAGCCGCTCTCCGCGCGGGTCTTGGAACCGGAGGTGATGGAAACTTTCGAGGAGGCTTTCGCGTACGACCAGATGGATCATGCCGAGGTCAATCGTCGGTTCGTCGACGATCTGCTGGCCGGTGGCCCGGTGACGGGGACGGTCGTCGATTTGGGGACTGGGACGGCGCTGATCCCGATCGAACTCTGCCGCCGTTTGCCCGAGGTGCGCGTCTTGGCGATCGACGCCAGCGCCGCGATGCTCGATTTGGCCAATCGGCATTTGGAAATCGAACAATTGAAGGACCGCGTGCTGCTGCGGCAAGCCGATTGCAAGTCGTTGTCGGATTACGAAGCGGACAGCGCCGACGTGGTGATCAGCAACTCGTTGATCCATCACCTGCCGGAACCGGCGGAGGCGGTCGCGGCGGCGTTGCGGGTGCTGCGGCCCGGCGGCAGGTTGTTCATCCGCGATCTGGTCCGCCCGGCGACTCGAGGCGAATGGGAGCGGCTGGTCGAAATGCACGCGGGAACCGAAACGGCGGAGTCCCGAGCGATGTTTCGCGACTCGTTAGCGGCCGCCTTGTCGCTCGCCGAAGCCCGCGATCTCTTCGGTTCGTTCGGTCTCTTCCCCGCAGACGTGCGGCTGACCAGCGACCGGCACTGGACCTTTGACGGCTGCCGCGTAAGTTAAGCGACCGGCGCGAGTGCCGCAGACAGACCGTTCATTGAAACCATTTTGTACGACTCCGGCCCATGCAAAGTTACCTCGACCTGATGCGGGAAATCCTCGACACCGGCGTCGACCGCGACGATCGGACCGGCACGGGAACGCGGAGCCTGTTCGGTCGGCAATTGCGGTTCGACCTGTCAGCCGGCTTTCCGCTGCTGACGACGAAAAAGCTGCACGTCCGATCGATCCTCTACGAATTGCTGTGGTTCCTCCGCGGCGACACGAACACCGCCTGGTTGAAGCAGAACGGCGTCACGATTTGGGACGAATGGGCGGACGAAAACGGCGATTTAGGGCCGGTCTACGGGCACCAGTGGCGTTCTTGGGGTGCGGCGGACGGCCGGACAGTCGACCAGATCGCGTGGGTTCAAGACGAGATCCGGCGGAACCCGACATCGCGGCGGCTGATCGTGTCGGCCTGGAACGTCGGCGAGCTCGATCGGATGGCGCTGCCGCCCTGCCATCTGATGTTCCAGTTCTATGTCGCGGACGGGCGGTTGAGTTGCCAGATGTATCAACGCAGCGCCGACTACTTCCTCGGCGTGCCGTTCAACATCGCCAGCTACGCGATGTTGACGATGATGATGGCCCAGGTCACCGGCTTGCGGCCCGGCGAATTCGTCCACACGTTCGGTGACGTACACCTGTATCACAACCACTTTCACCAGGCGTCGCTGCAATTGTCACGCGAGCCCCGTGGGTTGCCGACGCTGCGGATTTTGCGGACGCCCGAGCGGATCGACCAGTTCGAATTCGAGGATTTCGAGTGGGTCGATTATGACCCGCATCCTCCCATCAAAGCGGCCGTCGCGGTCTGAGCGGCCGGAATGGGGTTTGCACTGGCTCAGATTTAGACCGGCCCAATGACATGTCGGGGCGGTAGCAGACCACAACGGCTTTAAACCGGGTCGTAAGCGTCGCTGCCGAGCCCGCGGCCTTTGGGCATGAACTTGCACAGCAACACGCCGAGGCCGTAGAGCAGCACCAGCGGGACCATCAGCGACACCATGCTCGTCAAGTCGGCCGGCGTGACCATCATCGAGATCACCGCGATCACCAGGATCGCGATCCGCCAAGAGCTGATGTAGGCCTCCGTAGCGATCAACCCGATGCGTTCCAGGAACAACATCACCAGCGGCAACTGGAAGGCGACGCCGAAACCGAGCGGCAGCAGCAACACGAAGTTGATGTAGTAGGTCAGCCGCGGTTCGACCGCGACATCCAATTGTCCGTTGAACTGCAACAGGAAGATCAGCACGAAGCGGAGCACGAAGAAGAACGCCAGCGACACGCCGCTGACGAACAACACCACGCTAAACGGCAGGTAAATGTAGACGTACCGCCGTTCGTGCGAGTGCAACCCTGCGGCCACGAAGCTCCAGAGGTGGTAAAAAATCATCGGGCTGGCCAACACGGCGCCGACAATCAGCCCCGCCTTGACCCAGATCATGAACGGCTCTTCGATCTTCAAAGAACTCAGCCCGATCTCGTGCCGCCGCAACTGCAGCTTCGGCGTCAATTGACTCGGATCAGGCAACTGGGCAAGCAATTCGATCATCTGGATCGGCCCGGTCGGCAAGGCCGCCACCAAAGCGTCGCTTCCCGTCGCAACCGCAGCCGTCTCACCGCCGGTCGTGTCGCCGCCGGCGGTATCCGAGGTGGTCTCACCGCCCGCCGGATCACCACTCGTGGTCTCGCTGCCGCCCGCGTCGGTGCCAGCCGCGTTGCCGGCTGCCCCATCACCACTCGCCTCATCACCACTCTGCGTGGGAGGCAACGTGAATTTCTGCATGAACTCATCGGGAACGTCGTAAACGAGTTCCCACATCAGCCCGTTTTCGGTCAGCATCTGGCGGAGCGGCGCGACCGCCTTGTCCTTCGGGTTGAACCCGAGTTTCGCCAAATCGCGATCGGCGTTGAACTCCTGGATCGCAGCCTTCAACGGCTCCTGCACATATCGGACGACGCGATTGGCAAACAGCAATCCGATCGCCAATCCGATCGCCAGCCAGAACAACGCCTTCCCGAGCGACTTGCGGAGTTCCTCCAGGTGCTCCCCGAAGGTCATCGTCGAGTCGTCGAACAGGTCTTCTTTTGGTCGAGCGGGTCGATCCACGGCGGTGCTGTCTGAAGGGTGGAAACGAACGAATCGGGCGATTCACGGTCTGGTCATCCGCGACCCGGGCCGACTAGTCTAGCATCGGATCGCGGTGTTTGTAGCGAGTCGGGTTGCCGCAGCCCGAAAAGGTCGGCCATGACGACGCCCCGATCACCGCCATCCGGCGAAGCGAAACCGCACCGGACCGACCACTTACGGACTCCCGATGGACCCACTCATTTTTACGCCGCTGCTCAAGCGGCTGGTATGGGGCGGCCGCCGCCTAGGCGAATTGCTAGGCAAACGGCTGGGCGATCATGACGATTATGCCGAAAGCTGGGAAATCGTCGATCACGGGGATGACCAGAGCGTGGTGGCGAGCGGTCCGCTGGCCGGTAAATCGCTCCGCCAACTGCTGGACGAATTCCCCCGAGAATTGCTCGGCCGCGACGCGGCGCTCGCCGCCGAAGGCTTCCCACTGCTGCTGAAATACCTCGATTGCCACCGCGTTTTGTCGGTGCAGGTCCATCCGGACGACGAATACGCGTCGCGGATGCCGGTTCCCGACAAGGGCAAGACGGAAGCGTGGTATGTGCTCGACGCCGGCCCCGACAGCCGGATTTATGCCGGATTGCGACCTGGGGTCGATGCGGAACAGTTGGCGACCGCGGTCGCAGAGGGCAGCTGCCAAGAGCTGCTGCACGCGATCACGCCGCGCGTCGGCGAGTGCTACTTCATCCCCGCCGGCACGGTTCATGCATTGGGGGAAGGCTTGGTGGTGGCGGAGATCCAGCAATCGAGCGACACGACTTTTCGGCTTTTTGACTGGAACCGAGTCGATGCGCAAGGCCGTTCACGCGATCTGCACGTCGCCGAAGCGTTAGCCGTCACCGACTTTGCCCGCGGGCCGGTCACGGCCCAGACTCCGGTCGCCGACACGGACGGACTGCAAACGCTCGTCCGCTGCCACGCCTTCGAATTGCGAGCCGCCCATTGGGGCGCTTCCGGTGAATCAGCCGCATCCGGCCACACACTCCCGATCGGAACCCCCGTCCGTTTAGGCGGCGACAATCGAATGCGGCTCATCACCGTCGCCTGCGGCCGAGTCACCATCCGCCAATCGGAAGCATCGAAAGACGATCGCCCGAGCATCACCTTAGGAATCGGCGATTCCGCAATCCTGCCCGCCGCCACCGGCCCTATCTCAGCCGAATCGGAATCCGGCCCAACCACCCTACTCGTAGCCCAATTGCCCTAACGCCCAAGAAAGCGTCCCTCCCGCATCCCCAATTCGTACTCAGCACCGCGGTACTCGTACTCGACCCCGCCAACCCACCAGGCCGGCACCCGCCCACAATCTGCCGCCAGCTTCACAAACCGTCCGCGCCGTATCCGGCCTCTCGCCGAAAAAAACAAACCCTCAAGATTGATCTCGCGCAAAAAAGCGGGGACAATTCGACAATGGACTTTGGCATCCGTAACGTGCAAATCAGTGAGCCATCAACCACTGATCCGTATTCGAAGCAAGACAATAGCAACCGCTGCTGCAAAAATGATTCGATACGCTACCGCCTTCACGCTGCTCACGCTCATCGGTTGCTCACCTGCCGATCCGTCGCATCATCCCAAACTGCCACCGCAGGCATCCATGCACGCACCAACGTTGCATCCGAAGGTCGACTTCGATCATTGGGCCAATCTATTCCCGCTTGCTACATTTCAAAAAACGAGCGGTCCCCGTCAATTCGATTCGACCGAGACTGACAATCCGTTGGACCGCTGGAAGCCAAATGGTGCGATCATCACCAGTCCTGCCCATTTGTGCGAGATCGAGTTGGTTCGGAAGCAATACGCTCAATCGCAAGACTTGGGACCCTCGGTACCAGTGGATGTTTTTCTGTGGAGCGTTGACCCGCCTGAGAAACCGTTCCTCACGAAGCTCGGCGGAACGCCTCACCGAGAATCGACCAAGCCCTGGCCGACAGACGATGGAAAGCCGTACACATTCGTCGCGCAGTTTTGCTTCGCAGATTCGCAAGACATTGTGTCGCAAAACATCCCTGACGCGGTCATGCTTATCTTCTTCAAAGACCCTGGCAGCATTTACAAACGAGAGTCAGTCCATATTGAATGGAGTCCTATTGAGCTCAACTCGCCAATGTCCGCCGAACAGTGTCCACCGCCCTCGTTCACGGTTCCGCAGCTATCGGGTCACATTTATCGAACCAACGAGTACCCGGAGAGCCGGGATGTATTTGAACAGGCGGGCCATTACCAGTTTTACCTGTTCCCCGTAACACAAGCGACAAAAATCGGACGCGAGACGTTCTTCATTCAAAATGACCCACGTGGTCCTGCTGATGAATTGCTATGCACTCTAAACTCTGTCCATCCGACGACCTACCCACCAGGCGCCAAATGGCCGTTCATCGGTCTAGAAGAACTGCCAGATGACTGGAACAAGCCAGATGATCACTACGAATGGGGCAAATACCGGATGATGTTTGCAGACGTCGGGTGCATTTACTTTTTGATCGACAAGAATGGAAATGTTTCCTGGACCTGGGACAGCTACTGACGCCAACATCGATACCATCAACGACCTGTCTGAGCATGCGAGGCCGACGAACGGCGAAAAGGCGTTGTGGCGGTGCTACGGAGGAACGTCACTGGGCGGGGACGAGCATAAACGGCGCACACATTCACCCGCCGACCGGGTCACTCAACGCGATTTCTCGTCCAAGAATCGAGCAGGTCAGTCAAGGCAACGACTTCGCGAAAGGCCCACCCGCCTTCATGCGTTTGTTAAAGAAGCCAGCTATTTCAGAAGTTGTGAGCCAATTTTCAGCCCAGACGCCATGAACGACGGGCCGGACTAAACCGAAACAGCCCTATCCTTTGTTTGCCTGTACTGCGAATGCCTGCTGGTGACGTAAACCCGGAACCGAGCA
>RECD01000162.1 GCA_007694185.1 Planctomycetaceae bacterium | reverse complement strand
GAACTGTCTGTTTGCCCCGGTAGTTATAGCGTCCAGGCGAGTGGGGCGATCTGATGTTGTCGGCGTAGCCCGCCAACTCCGTGATCGATTCGCCTGCGGCAGCACCTTCCCGTTACGCGGCGCGGGGCACCGAATCGTGTCGCAGCAAGCCGACAGCGGCTCGACAGCAAGGACCGAACGGCCCTGCTATGGCCCGCAGGTGCGTCGTGGCGGAATCAGCTCCACCGCAGCTTCGCGACAAACAGGCTGTTGTCGCTGCCATGTCGCTCGACTCCCTGCGGCTGCATCCATTCCGCTGCCGTGATCCAGATTTCGTCCGGGGAGACTTCGCAGACGCCAAAATTGCCCAACCGCGCCCCACGCTGCGGGACGACGACCCGTTCGCTCGACCGGATGACACACAACCGCTGCGGGTCGACGCGAGCGATGAACAGCGGTGCACGGTGACGAAAGACGTGATCATTTCCCGCCCCACGGCGGGTGTAGACGAGGTACAGGCCGTCGCGGTGCGCCACCCAATGCTGCTGCGTGTTGTAGTTCCCCAAGTCACTGCCGTCCTCGAAACGCCAACGCCGCGGCTGGGCATAGTTCAAGCCGTCGTCCGAGACGCTGACGTAGCCGTGGTCGTCGTTGCGCATCGTCAGGTAGTAACGGCCTTGCCACTGGGCCAGCGACGGTTCGTACAATCCTCGTTTCTCGTCGATCGTCAGCCGGTTGCCATGCTCGCGATGCGTCATCCGCTGGCCATCGAACTCACATCGGCAGACGGTCACGGAGAACGTTTCGGTCGCGGGGTCTTTGTGGTAGATCGCCACCAGCACGTCACCATCTTCACGATCGACCCGTTGTCCCGAACCGGCCCCCGCGTTGGTGAATTCGGGTAAATCCGGCAGTTCCAGCACCCGCCAATCGGCCCACGCGAAGGTTGCCGGATCGAGCACCGCGTAGGCGACCGAGCGGGGACGGCGTCCGAGCACCCGGTTGTTGCGGTACCAAACCGTGTGTCCGGTACCGAGCAATCGGCCTGACTTGGCATGCCATTTCGGCGTGAAATCGCTGACCACCGTCTCGTCACCGGGCAGCAGCCACTGGGGGGCGACCGACGCACCCGGCGGTGCATCGTCCCCCGTTTGCTGAAACGTCCGCCGGACGAACGTCGGCAACTCGGTCGGCCCGATCCAGTTCTCGCCCAAATCATCCGTGTGGAGTTGGTTCAGCCCATAAAAGACATCGGACCCGCTCAGCAGCAAACGCTGCATCGTCATCACGACCCGCGGGTTGCCGGTGCCGGTCTGCTCTGCGGGGATCGTCCCTGCGCGGGCGTGAACCCAGCACGACCGGCCATCGAAACCCTGACGGGCGACGCCCAATTCGATCCGAAAGGGTTCCGCCGCGGCCGCGTCTGTCGGCTGCTGCGGTGGAGCCGACCCGGGTGAAGCCTGAGTCGGCGGCACATTTTGACCGGCGGCATGGTAACTGGGGAACAAAAGTCCCGCGGTCGCACCGCTGCTCAGCACCGCGCCGGCGACCAAGCGGCCGAATTCGCGGCGGCTCGGCTGGAGTTCATGGGGCATCAAGCCCGATGCTTGGCCAGCTGACTTTCGCCCGTCCGGTCCGTTTGGCAGACGCTGCGATTTGTCCTGCGTTTCGTCCATCTTCACAACCCTCGCCAACGTGATGGGAATCCGCGTGTCGTGTGATCGGTTCATCGATCGCCCGTCCGGTGAGCGGGCGACTCGGATTTCGATCCGCGAGAGGCCGTGAATAATTACGAAAGGCAAAGTAGCAGGCACACTCCGTGTGCCGTCCGCCGTCCGCCCTTCCGCCCGTCTCCGAAAAGCGTTGCTTTTGGAGGGCCACGGCACACGGAGTGTGCCTGCTAATTTGCAATTCACTGCCTCTGAGAAACACCATACCACCTCGCATCCGCTGGCGGTTGCCGAAGCGGGGTGCCGGTTGGAGCCTGCTCGACGGGGACCCGTTGGCGCCGTGGTACCGTTTGGGGGCGGCGATTGACGGCGGCTGCGGAATCTCATCGCGGAGGACGCGGCAGTTCGGCGGGCCGGGTTGTCAGTTATATTCACGAGTAGCTTCTCCGAATTCGACTCATCACGGTGGCGATCATGCGGCTTTTTTTTCGGCGAATGGCACGGACGACGGTGTGGCTGATGGTGGCCGGTTGGGGGCTGGTGTTTACCGCCGGCGACCTGACGGCTGACGAGTTGGGAGGTGCTTCGCCACCCAAACCCTACACCGACGCGCGGCCGACCCGTAACACGGACTACAAGCGGTGGGGTCAATACGCTGTCAAACGGTTGGCGGTGGGAGATCTCGCGGGGGCGGAGGAGGCGTTGCGAAGGCTGATCCCGTTCAGTCCCGAGGATGATGATCTGACGTTGCTGCTCGCGTCGGTCACGGCGGCGGCTGGGGATCGGGAGGAGGCCGAATCGCTGGTCGAGGCCGCGTTGGCCTACGGCTTGCCGCCCGAGCGGGTGGTGGTCGGCCCCGAGGTGATCCGCGGGCCGCTGCGGGGGACGGCAGCTTATCAGCGGATCCTCGAATCTTTTCGCGGCCGGCCGATTCACGGGCCGATGCTCGGCGCAGTCACCGACGATTCGGCGCGGGTCTGGTTGCGGACCGCCGAGCCCACTCGGGTCGAACTGAGCGCGGTCGCGATCGGCTCGGACGGGCAGGGGGAGGCGGACACCGAGCGGGTCGGATCCTCGCCGATCCGGGTGGTGGGAGAAACGACGGCCGCGACGGACCGGACCGCGGTTTTGCAATTGGCGGGGCTCGAACCGAACAGGCGTTATCGGTATCGGTTATCGATCGGGGGGGAGCCGTCGATCTCGGGGGGCGAGTTCCGGACGTTCGGCCCGCCGGGCGAAGCGACCCGATTCACGCTCGCCTTCGGAGGCGGGGCCGGCTATCACCCGCCGCAGGAGCGGGTCTGGGAAACGATCCGCGGCCGCGATCCCGACGCGGTGCTGTTGTTGGGGGACAACGTCTACAGCGACGATCCGGAAACGACGCAGGTCCAGCAATACTGCTATTACCGGCGGCAGTCGCGGCCCGAGTTTCGGAAACTGCTCGCGACCCGGCCCGTCTACTCGATCTGGGACGACCACGATTTCGGCACCGACGACAGTTGGGGTGGGCCGGACGTCGAGACCCCCGCGTGGAAGCGGACGGTTTGGAACACGTTCCGAGAGAACTGGGTCAACCCGGGTTACGGCGGCGGCGAAGCCCTACCCGGAACTTGGTATGACTTCTCGATCGGCGACGTCGACTTCTTCATGCTCGACGGACGTTACTACCGGACGGACTCGGGCCGGTTCGGGGGGCAACCGGCGGCTCAGCCTACGATGCTCGGCCCCGAGCAAAACCGCTGGCTGCGGGAGCGATTGCTCGCGTCGCGGGGGACGTTCAAGGTGATCGTTTCGCCCGTCCCTTGGGATTTCCGAGCCAAGGCGGGCACCGCGGGGCTCGACACCTGGCGGGGATTCGCGGCCGAGCGGGACGCCTTGTTCCGCTTCCTCAGCGACCGGCAGATCGATGGCGTCGTCTTGCTGTCTGCCGATCGGCATCGGAGTGACGCTTGGAAGATCGAACGCGAGGGCGACTACCCGTTGTACGAGTTCAATTCCTCGCGGCTGACCAACGACCACCAACACCCGACGATGCCCGAGGCGATCTTTTCTTACAACACCAAGCAGTCTTTCGGCTGGGTCACCTTCGACACGCGGGGGGAGGAGCCGAGCGTCCGGTACGAAGTGATCAGCATCGACAACGAGGCGGTACACGAGTTGGTCGTCCCGTTGAGCGAGCTACGGTCGGGGCGATAGAGGCTGGGCGGCAGCGGGGGGCCGCAGGCGGCGGAGATAGAGATTCAGGCAGGTGCCGAGGCTCGCCAACACCAACGCGGCGCCGCCATAAAACAGGGCGACATAGAGCGCACCCCGCGACAGCTCCGCGTTCGCCGTTGAACCGGCCGTGAACAGGGTTGCCGAAAGCAGGATCGCCAGATTTCCGTTGCGGATCGAGACCTCGATCGCCAGCGTGTAGGCGTCGGCGGCGGTCAGCCCCACCGCGCGGGTGATCAGTTGGGTGATCCCGAACTGAACGATCACGCAGCCCACCAGGACGGTCGGGACCAACCAGCCATGTTCCCAGACTTGGATCCGCCCGCTCTGCAGGGAGCTGACCACGATCAGCAATAGAACCACCAGGCTGGCGCGGACGGTCCAGACCGAAAAGGGGCGCGCCAATCTGGGCAGGCGGCGAGCGACCCACATGCCCGCGGCCATCGGCAGCAGCAAAAACAGTGTCACGTCGCGCACGACTGATGCGACCGGCATCTCGATCCCCGCCGGCACGACGCCGCCGGCGAACAGCCTCAGCAACCAGGGGGTGCCGACCAGGCACAGGCAGGTCGATGCGCAAGTCGCCGTCACCGACAGCGGCATGTTGCCGCCGCCCAGGTGCGTGAACAGGTTCGACAGCGAGCCGCTGGGCATCAAGACCAACAGCAGCACGCCGAAAGCGATCCCTGGCGGTAGCGGCAGCCAAGCGATCAGCAGGACCGCGGCCAGCGGTGCGATCAGAAACTGCAGGGCGAGTACCAGCAGGATCGAAAAGCGATGTTTCAAGATCCCTGCGAAATCGGCCGCCTTGAGCGTCGCCCCCATGCCCAGCATCGCCAGGATCAACTGCGCGGCCGCCAGTTCGGTTTCGTGGTGCCGCAGAAATTCCATCAATGGATATGCAGTTGTCTCAGCACTTCTTGATCGTTCATCCGTTCGACTTCGTCCAACAGCGACTCAAACGATCGGTGGCCATCGGAGGGCTGGACGTCGACGGGACGATTCTCTACGAACTCGCCCATGATCTGTTCCGCCAGGTACAGCGCCAAATGGCGGGCGGTCGGATAATTCCACATCACGATCGGATTCAGCGTGACGCGGTAATGGTCCTCGATCTCTCCGGCCAACTGCAGCGTGGTCATCGAGTCGAGCCCGAATTCGGCCAACGGGCGATCGGGCGTCACCTCTTCGGGAGCCAGGTGCCCATGGGTCTGCAACCGCGTACACAACCAGCTCTCGATCTCCTCGGCGACATGCGTCAACCGACTGTCATTCAGCCCCTGGTCGAACCGTTCGGCCACAGACCGTTCGTTCGCACGTTGGCTCGGCGTGTGTGCCACGGCAGGCGGTGTTGATGGTGCGGGGGATGCCGAGTCCGTAGCGACGGCGGGCGTCGGCGTCGGCTGCGAGGGTGAATCGGCCCCGGCTGGTGAACGGTCCCAGCGGTGGATGACCTTGAGCGACCCTTCGTTGAACAATTGCCGGGTGAGCCAGCGTTGCATCTTGCCGCTGGTCGTTCGCGGTAGGCTGAACGGCCGAACGAACATCAGGGTCGAGAGGCTGACGTCGAAGGTTTCGTTCAGCGCAGCACGGATCTTGCTGCTTAGGGTTTCCGATGTGGCGGCGTCGGAACGTCGATCGACTTCGACGACCAACACGAGACTTTCGTCGGAATCGCCGCCGAGCGGAAAGATGACGACGCCGTCGATGCTATCGGGATCGATCGACCGCGCGGTCGCCTCGAGGTCTTGAGGAAACAGGTTCCGACCGCGGATCACCAACATTTCCTTCAGACGACCGGTGACGAACAGTTGGTTGCCGTCCCAAAAACCCATGTCTCCGGTCCGCAGGAACGCGTCGTCCGGGCGTCCGACCGGCCGCGCGTCGAACACCGTCGCCGTTTTCTCGGGACGGTTCCAATAGCCGCCGGCCACATTTTCCCCGCGGTACCAGATTTCTCCGATCTGATCCGCAGCGACCGGTCGGCCGGTTTCGGGGTCAACGATCAGGATTTCCCCGTCCAATCTCGGGTGACCACAGCCGATCACGCGGAGTTTCTCCTCGGCGTCCTGACCGGGCGAGTCCTGACCGGGCGAGTCCTGATCGGGCGAGTCGTCGCATTCGGAGACGACAAAGCGTTCCATTTCCCCGCGGCGGATCGTTTTGATCACCGGCTCGCTACCCGCCTGATGACCGCTGACCAACAGCGTCGCTTCGGCCAAGCCGTAACAGGGATAAAACGACGAGCGGCGAAAACCGGCCGGGGCGAATGTCTCACAGAATCGATCGATCGTCTCGGCGCGGATCGGTTCGGCGCCGCAAAAAGCGACGTCCCAGTGGCTGAGGTCGAGCGATTCCCGGCCTGCGGGCGTGACCCGGTTCACACAGAGTTCGTAGGCGAAATTCGGGGCGCCGGAGATCACCGCCTGAAAGTCGGAAATCGCCTGCAACCATCGCAGCGGCTTTTTGAGAAAACTTGTCGGCGGCATCAACACCGTCGTGCCGCCCAAGTAAAGCGGTTCGAGGATCGCGCCGATCAGCCCCATGTCGTGGTAGGGCGGCAGCCAAAAGACCCCCTTGAGCGACGGCAGGTTCGCTTCATTGAAGTCCTGGCCGAATCCCAGCCGGATCATTTCCAGGTTGTGGATCAAGTTGTGGTGGGTGACAGCCACCCCCATCGGATCGCTGGTCGATCCCGAGGTGTATTGCAGGAACGCGACCGAGTCGGGTGAGGGCAGCGTGTCAGCCAACCCACCGGTCTCTTTCGGGTCCAGAAAGCCCGCGTCGGTGTCGCGACGGTTGGGGTTCAGCCCACGTGAACTCAGCCTGTCATGCGAGTCGGTGCCGTTTCTATGAGTCGGACCGTGTGGCGATTCCGAAGCGTCCTCCAAGCAGACCCACGGGACGGACGCCAATTCGGGGCAAACCAGGTGGGGATCGATCCGATCGCGAATCGCGCGGGTGCAGAGCACGGCGGTCGGGGCGCAGTCGCCCGCGACGCTCGATAACCGATCGTTCCGTCGCTTCGGTTTCGGTTCGCTGGCCGGAACCGCGATCACGCCGGCGTAGAGGCAGCCCAAGAAGCCGACGACAAATTCCGGGCCGGCAGGCAACATCAGGATCACGCGGTCCCCGGGCTCACAGTCGCCCCGCAGGTGATCGCGGACAGCGAGCGCTTGCCGATGCAACTGGCCATACGTCACCCTCACGGGGTCCCCACGGTCCGGGAGGAACTCGATCGCGACATGTCGCGGCTTGATTTCCGCCCAACGTGAGAAGCTCTCACACATCGTGGCGGGGCGTTCCAATGTGCTCAATGAACTCTGCATTTCCGATTTCATCTAAGAAAATCCCAATGTCGACTGTTGCAAAGTATAATTTGCACGGACTGGGAAACATAAGCAATATTTTAGGGCGTCGGCCACATTTCAGTAGAGAACCGAATGAAATACGGGCTGCTGGCTGCTTAAACATGCCTTCCTTGCCAGCGGAGGAGGGCTCGTTCGCCAACTTTTTTCAATTTTTCGCACACAAGTCGCGGTTTCGGACGGTTGATACGGCTCCCGGTTCGGTCGCAGCCGGCCGGGTTGCAGGGGAGGGTTGCAGGGGATGCGGGCGGTTTGGTTCGTCGTTCCTCCGCGTGTCCACCCGCTTTTGGACCGATCAGCCGCCATTTGGCTACCGACAACTCGCGCGCCTCAGACCGGGAAACCTTCGTTTCATGATCGATCTGGCTCAACGAATCGCTGGCCTCGAGCCGCATCGCCGTTCGCTGCTTCAGCAACGACTGCAACAAGCCCGAAGCATTTTTGAACCGCTGGCGATCGTAGGGATGGGGTGTCGTTTCCCCGGCGCACCGAGCCTCAATGCCTTTTGGCAATTGATTCGTAACGGTCAACGGGCCGTTTCGCCGGTACCCTCCCAACGCTGGGACAACCGCTCACTCTTCCACCCGACCGCCGGTGCCGGGCGTCTGAACGTCGACTGCGGCGGCTTCCTCGAGAACGTCGACCAGTTCGACGCCTCTTTCTTCGGTGTCGCGCCTCGAGAGGCGTCCAAGATGGACCCCCAGCAACGGCTGTTGCTCGAGGTGACTTGGGAGGCTTTGGAGCACGCCGGTATGGCACCGGAGCGTACGGCCGGCTCGAAAACAGGCGTGTTCATCGGGATCGGCGCGGCGGACTACGCCAAGGTGCCGATGTTGATGGACGACTACTACGGTCAAATCGACGCCCACTGCGGCACCGGCAACGCCTTGAGCATCGCGGCGAACCGGATTTCGTACCTGTTCGATTGGCACGGGCCGAGTCTGATCGTCGACACGGCCTGCTCGTCGTCGTTGGTCGCTTTGCACACGGCGGCAAAGCACTTGCACAGCGGCGAGGCGGACGTCGCGATCTGCGGCGGCGCGAACTTGATCCTCACGCCGGAAACGACGATCGCCTTTTCGAATGCCCGGATGCTGTCACCCGACGGGCACTGCCGCCCATTCGATGCCCGCGCGAACGGTTACGTCCGGGGGGAAGGTGTCGGGGTGGTCGTTTTGAAACGGTTAGCCGATGCGGTCGCCGGCGGCGATCGGTTGTTGGGCGTGATCCGCGGGACGGCGGTGAACCAGGACGGCCGAACTTCGGGAATCGCCGCACCGAGCAGCCGTTCGCAAGAAGCGGTGATCCGCCAAGCGCTCTCCGTGGCGGGCCTGACCCCCGAAGACATTTCCTACGTCGAAGCTCACGGGACCGGGACGCCGCTTGGCGACCCGATCGAAATGGCGGCGCTGATCAAAGTGTTCGGCGGAAACGGCGAAACCGCCCCGCCCTGCCGCTTCTCGTCGGTCAAGGCCAACATCGGTCACCTCGAAACGGCGGCCGGGATCGCGAGCCTGATCAAAGTCCTGTTGATGATGGGGCATCGCCAATATGTCGCCCAGACCGACTTCAACGAGTTGAACCCGCACGTTTCTTTGACCGGTCAGCGACTGCAGGTCTCGCGGGACGTCGCCGCTTGGGACGTGGGTGACCTTCCCCGCCGAGCCGGGATCAGCAGTTTCGGTTTTGGCGGGACGAACGCTCACGTCGTGGTGGAGGAAGCGATCACGCCGGGCGCGGTCACTGAGGACACGAACGGCGCCGTCGTGATGAAGTCCCCACGGCCATCGACCGAGCGGCTGTTGGCGGTGTCGGCCAAATCGGCGACCGCGCTGCGGACGATAATCGAACGCTACACAGATTATTTGGCGGCCCATCCCGAGACCGATTTGGAGGCCTTTTGTCGCTCGGCCAATTGTGGTCGAAATCACTTCTCCCATCGCCTGGCGATCTCGGCGACCGACACGGCGGACCTGCGGGCGAAGCTTATGGAGGTCGTTCGCGGCGTTGACCCGATCGGCCAACATCACGGATTCGAATCGCCCAAAGTGGCCTTTTTGTTCACCGGCCAGGGAGGCCAATACGCCGGCATGGGCGAATCGCTGCTGCGGGAACAGCCGGTTTTCGCGCAGGTCTTGCGGCGGTGTGATGAGGTGCTGGCTGAGGAACTCGGCGTGTCGATCATCCGGATCATGCACGACCTGTCCGCGCCCGATCGGGTTTCGGAAACCCGGTTCACGCAACCGGCGTTGTTCGCCTTGGAATATTCCTTGGCGGTCCTGTGGCGGTCCTGGGGCGTCGAGCCGACGGTGATGCTGGGGCACAGCGTCGGAGAATACGTGGCCGCAACTTTAGCGGGCGTCTTTTCGCTGGAGGACGGGTTGCGGCTGATCGCCAAACGGGCGTCGCTGATGCACGGTTCACCGGGCGACGGCGCGATGGCCGCGGTGGCCTTGCCAGCCGATGTCGTGTCGGAGCGTTTAGTCGGGCTGGAACGATCGCTGTCGATCGCAGCCTGCAACGGCCCGGCCAACACGGTGATCTCGGGGGATCGCCGCGCCCTGCAGGACATCTGCTCGCGGTTCGAATCCGAAGGGGTTCGGGTCACGCAATTGAAGGTCACGCACGCGTTCCATTCGCCGCTGATGGACCCGATCCTGGACGAGTTCGAGCGGTTTGCGGGGACGATCCACAGCCACCCGCCGAACCGACCGGTGATTTCAAACTTGACCGGCCAACCGATGGTCGGGGCCCCCGACGCCGCCTATTGGCGTCAGCATTTGCGGTCGCCGGTCCGCTTCGAGCAGGGGCTGCGCTGCCTGATCGCGCAAGGGGCGGAACATATCGTCGAGGTCGGTCCGGCACCGGTACTGCTGGGGATGGGCCGCCGGATCGTCGATCTCAAATCGCTCCACTGGCTCCCGTCGCTGCGTGCCGGCCAACCCGACGGAAGGGTGATCCTCAGCAGCCTCGCTCATCTCTACCAGCATGGTGCGAAAGTCCGTTGGGACAACGGTTACGGCAAGCCTGCCGGACCGCCTTTGGATTTGCCAACGTATCCGTTCGAACGCAAGCGACACTGGTACCAGCCGACCGGCCACATCGCCCCCTCACCCGGACAAGCCGCCGCGGGGGCACATCCGCTGCTGGGGGTCGAAGTCACGACCTCGATCGGCGGCCGGATGTTTGACAATCAATGGACGCCCGATCGCCCCGACTACCTGAATGAACACCGCGTGCAGGGCTCGGTCGTCACCCCGGCCGCCGCCTACGTGGAATTGGGACTGGCCGCCGCCGATTCGCTGTTCGGCCCCGGGCGTCACCGCGTCCGTGATCTGTCGATCCAGCAGGCGATGTTCCTGCCGCCCGGTTCGCCACTGCGGGTGCAGGTCGTGATTGCGGAGGACCGCAGTGACAGCCGCCCGTTCAAGGTGCTCAGTCGCGCGGCAGACGCTCCGGCAGACGCCACCTGGAACCTGCACGCTTGCGGGACACTGGTGCGAGAAACGTCTGTCGCAGACGGGGCCTCAGCGGAAACCGACCTGCCGAGCCCGACGCTGGCGAGCCCACCGCCGGCAAGCTCGGGTGGCGAAGCGGAAATCGACGCCGGGCTTTTCTACGATTCGATGAAACAACGCGGGTTCGATTACGGCCCACGGTTCCGCGTCTTGCGCGACCTGCGTCACGACAACGGACGCGCCTGGGCACGAGTCGAGATCGACGGGGCGGTCCGGTTGGAGAGCGAGCGACATCGCATCCATCCGGCGATCCTGGATGGTTGTTTGCAAGCGATCGCCGGCGTCGTGCCCGGGTCGGTGGCGGATCGTGAATCGAAGCGAACCTATTTGCCCAGCGGGATCGAAAGCGTTCGCCTGTTGGGCGATCCGACGACGGCGACCGAGATCCGCGTCGTTCGGCGTCCCACTCGAGATGATGACCCGGCGCTCGAAACGATCGAAGCCGACATCGCGCTGCTCGACGCGGACGGCAATTGGGTGGCCGAGGTGATCGGCGCGCAAGTCCGAAGTCTCGGCGCCCGCGCCGATGGCGAAGGCGATTCGGGAAACTGTTTGCACCGGCTCCGCTGGGAACCGTCCCCGTCGGCAACGGCGCAGCCTGCTGACGCGACGACTGCGGGTGGGGCCGAGACGACCCGCGGCGGCGAACCGACTGACGATCGTTTGACGGGCAATCTCTGGGTGGTGGTCAGCGATCATCGCCAAGCCGGTGAAGGCGCGCCGGCTGACGCCACGGCGGACGAACTGATCGGCCGTTTGCGTTCCCAATCCGCCCGCTGCATCGACCTGCGGTTGGGCGACCATTTTCGCGCGATCGACGAAGACACCTTCGTAGTCGATCCGCAGCGGCCGGAAGACTTCGAACGGGCGTTCGCCGAATTCGGTAACCGAGGCGATGCCCGCTGCGACGGGGTGGTCGATCTCACCTCCCTGGCGCCGCGTCAACCTTCGCAATCCGCCGATGCCGACGGCCTATCCGAATCGCTCGACGCCCCTCCCACCCGAGACGATTGGGTCGGGACGTTGCACACGCTGCGCCAACTCTCTCGCTCGCGTTTCGCCAAGTCGCCCCCCGTCTGGATCTGCACCCGCGGTGCGCAACCGGTGCGGTCGGATGTCGACGGCCGGCCGCGGTTTTCGATCCTGTGGGGATTGGGACGTGCCGCCAACCTGGAGTATCCCGGTGGGGTCGCGCTGCTCGATCTTGACCCCGCGAGCCCGACCGTGCCGGCGGTCGATCAACTGATCGGAGAACTGTTGGGCGGCGACTCGGAGACCCAAGTCGCCTTTCGGGCGGGTGATCGTTACGTCGCCAGACTCGTTTCGGCTGACGCGACGGATGACGAAGCGGAGCAGCAGGGAACCGAAATCACTCATGCTTTGACGCTTCCGCAACCCCCTTTCCGATTGCGGCTTAAGGGGACCGGCTCGTTCGATCAGCTCGACCTGGCACCTTTTCAGCCGATTCCTCCGCAGGGTGACCAGGTTCAAATCCGCGTTCATGCCACCGGGTTGAACTTCAGCGACGTGCTCAAGGCCATGGGGCTGTACCCCGGACTGACCGATCGCGAGCCGCCGATGGGGATCGAATGCTCCGGGGTCGTGACCGCGGTCGGGCCCGGAGTGACTCGGTTCCAGGTCGGTGAGGAGGTCATGGGGGTCGTGCCCTACGGCTTCGCGAGCCACGCGGTAACGGCGGAATTCGCGTTGGTGCGCAAACCCGCCGGGCTGACGCACGCCGAAGCGGCGACCGTGCCGATTACGTACTTAACAGCCCATCATGCGCTGGTGTCGCTCGCCCGTTTGCAACCGGGCGAACGGGTGCTCATCCATGCCGCCGCGGGCGGCGTGGGGTTGGCCGCCATCCAGATCGCCCAGTCGATCGGGGCGACGGTCTTCGCGACGGCCGGCAGCGACGTCAAACGCGATTACCTCCGTTCCCTCGGGGTCGAACACGTTTACAGTTCCCGCGGGACCGAGTTCGCCGGCCAAATCCGGGAAGAGACAGGCGGAGAGGGCGTGGATGTCGTACTGAACTCGCTGCCGGGCGAAGCGATCCCGAAAAGCCTCGCGTTGCTTTCGGCCTACGGGCGATTTCTGGAGATCGGCAAGACGGACATCTACCAGGACCGGATGATCGGATTGGCGCCGTTCAAGGACAACCTCTCCTATTTCGCGATCGACCTCGACCGCATCCTCCGTCAGCGGCCCACGGAGATCACCCGGCTGTTCGCCGAGGTGATGAGCCGATTCGAAACCGGTGCTTATGCGGCGCTGCCGTTGACAGAGTTCCCGATCTCGCAGACGGCCACCGCGTTCCGGTACATGGCGCAGCGCAAAAACATCGGCAAGGTCGTCGTGACCTTCGACGAGATCGCGGAAGCTGCGGGCGGGAGCGAGAAAGACCCCGCGGCCCCGTCCGACGCCGCCATCCGGCCGGGGGTCGGTTACCTGATTACCGGCGGACTCGGGGCGCTAGGGCTCCGCGTCGCCCGCTGGTTGGTCGACGCCGGAGCCGACCACCTGGTGCTGATGTCACGCAGCCTCCCTTCGCCGCAGCAAACCGCGGCGATCGCGGAACTGACCGATCGGGCCCAAGTCGTCTGCTTGCGGGCCGACGTGGCGGACGCGGCGAGCCTTCGTGAATCGTTGCAGACGCTCCCGGCGGATTGGCCACAGATCGTCGGGGTGATCCATGCCGCCGGCGCGCTGGCTGACGGCTTGCTGTATGACATGCCGGCTGACCGATTCGCCACGCCTCTGGCCGCCAAGGTCGACGGCGCCTGGAACCTCCATCAAGCGACCCGCGATCTGCCGCTCGATTTCTTCGTGATGTTTTCCTCGATCGCCTCCATCTTCGGATCGCCCGGTCAAACCAATTACGCCGCGGCGAATGCCTTCTTGGACGCTTTAGCCGCACGGCGACGGTCGGAAGGGTTGCCGGCAGCCACCATCAATTGGGGGCCGTGGGCCGAGGGCGGGATGGCGACCGATGGCCAGGCCGACGGCCAAGTCGGTTCCCGCGGGATGCGGTTGCTCGCACCGGAGCGGGCGTTGAGCGGGTTACGTCGGCTGCTGGAGTCCGCGCCCAACCGCGATTTCGTAGTCTCGGACATCGACTGGGACACGCTGGCCGGCCAATTCCCGAAAGGTTGCCCTCCGCTGTTCACACACTTTGCCAACCACTGGCAAGCGGGCGGCGGCGCTACCCAGGACTCGGTCGACCACGTCTTCTTGCTGCGGATCCGGTCGGCCGATGCCGCGGAACGGCAACGGCTGCTGACCGCGTACCTCGCCGAGGAACTCGGACGGATCCTCGGCACCGAAGCTCAGGACCTGGAAACGTCTCAACCGCTGACCGTGGTCGGGGTCGATTCGTTGATGGCGATGGAGTTGAAGGCGAATCTCGAATCACGATTGGGGATCGACATGCCGATGGCCTTCCTGATGGACGGCCCGAGTCTCGAATCGCTCGCCGCCAACCTGCTGCCGCTGGTATCCGATGCCCCTGCCGTCGGCTCGACCGATTCGGCAGCGACTTCGGACCCACAATCGGCAGCGACGGATGGGGCGGAAACCGACGGCGTGGCGGCGAAGGAGCGACGGGCTCGTGGCATCAGCCTGTTGCCGCTACAAACCCACGCGGTCACGCCATCCGTTTTTTGCCTTCACCCGGTCGGTGGCGACTTGCGTTGCTACCAACAATTGGCGGTGCATCTGGGCCGCCATCGCCAAGTGATGACGATCCGGCCGCGTGGTTTGGACGCGGCGGGCCGGCCGCATGGCGAAGTCCCGGAGATGGCCGAGGACTATTGTCGCTTGATCCGCGAGTTCCAGCCGGAGGGTCCCTACCTGCTGCTCGGCTGGTCGACCGGCGGGATCTTCGCGTACGAGATGTCACGGCAACTGGTCGAAGCCGGCCAAGACGTGCAGCTCATTTTCCTCGACACGCCGACCGGCGAGATCTTGGACCACGTCGATTTGCAAGACGATGCCCGCTTCTTGTTCGACTTGGTCAACTTCTCGAATTGGTTCTCGGGGGCGTCGATCCGGATCAGCTACGAAGAGTTGCGGCTTCGCAGCCCCTCTGACGCGCTGGAATTGATCCTGACCGAGACGAAACGGCATGGCGTGTTGCCGGCCGCCGCCACCCGCGCCGACCTGGAACAGCGGATCGAACTCTGCCGCCGGCACCTCCGTGCGGCGATGGATTACCGTCCGCAACCGTTGGATCGCCCGGTGATCATGTATCGCCCACGTCAGACGGCGGTGCTGGCGTTGGCCACCGGCAGGCAATTGACCGACGATTTGGGTTGGGCCCCGATCCTCGGTGATAACTTGCAGATCCGGCGGGTCAGCGGTGATCACTTCAGCATGTTGACGGGGGAACATGCCCGGCGGCTTGCCGACGAGATCATCGACCAGATTTAAACCTAAACCCAATTCGAAAAGATAACCACGATGTCCCTGTATAACTTGACACTCCGAGCGTATGTGCGGATCAAGCAGCGACAAGTCCGGCGATTTCTCCACGACGCCGATCGGGCGATCGAGTTGCAGCAGGAAGTCCTGTTCAGCAAGATCCGCCGCAACAAACAAAGCGCCTTCGGCAAAGAACATGGGCTCGACAAGATCCGGGACATCCGCGATTTCCGCCGACAATTGCCGATCGCCGACTTCGAGCGTTTCCGGCCGTACGTCGAACGGGTCAAGCAGGGGGAAGTCAACGCGATGTTCGGCCCCAACACCCGGGTGTTGATGTTCGCGATGACCTCCGGGACGACCAGCGATTCGAAGTACATCCCGATCACGAATCATTCCTTCGATGAATATCGTCGTGGCTGGAACGTTTGGGGTTTGCGAACCTTTCACCAACACCCCGAATTGCTCGAGTTACAGACGCTTCAGTTCAGCAGCGATTGGCAGCAATCGCGTACCGAGGGCGGGTTTTACTGTGGCAACATCAGCGGTTTGGCGGCGGAGACTCGGCCCGCGATCTCGAACCTGATCTTCTGCCTCCCGGCGATTCTGAACAAAGTGAAGGATGCCGAAGCCAAACAGTACACGGCGCTGCGGATCGCCATGGCCCGAGACGATGTCGGTCAGATCATCACCGCCAACCCGTTGACGCTGATCGGATTGGCGCGGCTCGGTGATGCTCATCGTGAATCGCTGATCCGTGACATCCACGACGGTGGCGTCGACCGCGGCGTCCGCCTCTCCGATGACTTGCGTGGGAAGCTCCGGCGCTGGATCGGACGGGGCGACCCCGGTCGTGCCCGGGAACTCGCCAACCTCGCCGAAAGGCACGGGCGACTATGGCCGCGCGATTACTGGCCGAAACTGAGCGTCCTGTCGGTTTGGACCGGCGGCTCGGTCGGCGCCTACTTGCCGCAGGTGACCGAATACTTCGGCGACGTGACCTACCGCGATCACGGGTTATCCGCGAGCGAAGGGAGGATGACGACGCCGCTGGAGGACAATTCGCCCGTCGGGGTGCTCGACGTCGCCAGCCATTACTTCGAGTTCATCCCTGAGGACGAACACGGTTCGGCAAACCCCACCGTCTTGGGGGCCCACGAGTTGGAACGCGACAAGAACTACTTCTTGATCATGACGACTTCCAACGGATTCTGGCGCTACGATATCCACGATGTCGTTCGCTGTGTCGGCTACCAAGGCCAAGCCCCGTTGTTGGAATTCCTTAGTAAAGGTGCTCATTACTCGAGCATGACGGGCGAGAAACTGAGCGAACACCAGGTCGTCCAAGCGGTCCGCGGCGCGTTGGATGAGGTCGGTGTGGCGGTCGAACACTTCACGTTCGCACCGATCTTCGGAGACCCGCCTCACTACGAATTGCTGGTCGAATCGTCCTTAGCTTCGTCCACGCGGGAGCGGCTCGCGGCCGAGGTGGACAAGCGGTTGGCGGCGGCGAATTGTGAATACGAGAACCGCTTGGAAACCGGCAGGATCGAGCCTGCGGTGATTCGCGAATTGCCGCCCGGTACATGGAAGCGATTTCACAACCGTATCCTCAGCCGCAACGGGGCGAGCGTCGAGCAGTTCAAGCACCCCTGCCTGACGAACAAGCTGGACTTCATCCCCCAGTTGCTCCCTGAAGAAAACCATTCGCTCGCTCGCTAAGAGGCCGGTCCGATCAAAGCCCGGCACCACCGGGCTAGGTCGCTGAGGTGCTCCGCCGGGTTCGGTTCGAACTCGAGCGTGTGGGCGGCGCCGGCGTAGCTGATCACCTGCTGCGGGCCGACGTGATGGCGCTCGACGAACTCGCGGACCCGTGCGTTGTCGATGATCGCGTCGTCTGCGGCCAACATCAGCAGCGTGGGTGTCTCGATCGGCTCCGGATGGTGCGTCACTTCTCGATAAAACTCGGCCGAAGCGGCGGCAAGTCGCAGTGTGACCTTGCGGAGCGTGAACGGGTCGTCGCGGATGTACCGCTGGGCGGCGGGCGAGTTCGTGAACCAGGCCGGTTCGCGCAAAGGGACGGGAAATTTTAAATTGCCCAGCCCCAACCCGGCGGCGATCCGCACCGCCCGTTGCTGCGCCGCACCGGTCCCGCGTCGCGAATGCAGGCCGGGGCAGATCAACGCCAAACCGCAAAGCCTCGAGGGCATCCGGCGGGCGACCGCCGAAGCCAACAGCCCTCCCCAACTGATTCCCGCCACGATCACGGGGGCGTCAGCCGGCAGTGAGTCGACATACTCGGTCACGTCGTCGACCCACCGGTTACGGTGCGCCACATCGCCTCGCTGTTCGAAATTCAGACCCGAGCCGCGGCGATCGAGCGAATGGACCGTGAAGCCTTGGTCGGCGAGATAGCTGGCGGTTCGCGGGTACCAACCGCTGTGGCTGATGATGCCGTGCAGCAGCAGCACGTGCGCGACGGGGTCGGCAACCTGTCGGCGACGCAGGTGAAACCGGTATTTGTCGCTGGCCGTGAACGTGGCGATCTCCAAACTCATCACAGACTCGATTCACACGGGTTGCAGGTTTCGCGCGGCTGGCGGGTTTCGCGGGGGTTAGGATCGTGCGGCAAGAAAGTGTTCGGAACCTTTTGTGCAAAGCACCCGAAGGGCGAGTTCTTCGCAAAAGGTTCCGGACACTTTTTTACCGCTCATTGCTTACTTCGGGAGCGGTGCGGAGCATCGGGATCGAAACCCGTTTCGAAGCCGGTTCAGCCGAGCCGGCATTCGGATCGCTTTTCGGCCATCGCACTCAAGGCAGCCGGATCGACCGTGACCCCCAACCCCGGCCGGCGTAAGCTCGGGGCTCGTCCGCCGTAGCCGAAGGTCGGGTCCTCGATGGTCAAGCGGCGGGTCAGCAGGTGGCGGTCGTAGGAACCTTCGAGGAACCGGATGTTCTTGATCGAGCAGGCCCAATGTCGCCCGGCCGCGGAAAGCACGCCGGACTCGCCAGGATGGCAGCCGAGCTGATATCCCAACCCGGCCGCTTGCGCCAGCGCCGCCAACCTGACGGAGTTCAAGAAGCCGCCGCACTTCGACAGCCGAATGTTGAACAGGTCACAGGTTTCGTCGCGGATCGCGGCTTCGGCATCGGCCACCGACGTCAACGACTCGTCCAGCATCACCGGAATGTCGATCGCACTCCGCACTTCGCGAAGCGTCCCGACCTGTTCGTGCGCGACCGGTTGTTCGACCGCCGCGATCCGGTAGGGCTTGAGCGACCGCAATTGGGAGACGGCCTGTTCCGGGGACCAGGCCTCGTTGGCATCGACGCGGATCACCATCCGCCGACCCAGCCAGCGCCGCAACGTTCTCATCCGCGCGGCCTCGTCGGCCATGATGCCGACCTTCACTTTGCAATCCCGAAACCCGTAGACCCTCATCTTGACCGCCGACCACCGTTCGCGACCGGGTGAGGAGGCGGTCACCGCTCCGGAGTAGCGGACCGTATCTGTCGGTTGATGGACCGTCGCAGCCGTGGGAAAGGATCGCAACAGATCCGAGACCGGTTGTCCGAATGCCTGGCCGTACGCATCGAGGATCGCCAACTCGACGGCGCAGCGGGCGGCGTTGTTCTCGCACCCCCGCGGGTCCTCGCCATCCCCGGGCAATCGGATCGATTCGCACAACCGGATCACCTCCGACCAGTCGTGACACGCGGCCGTCAGCGATTCGGACCAACTGTCATCAGACAGTCGCGCGACCGCCGATTCGGGCGATTCGCCGGTGACGTACGGCCGCGGCACGCCCTCGCCCCAACCGATCGTACCGTCTCGCAAACGGCAAGAGACCAGCAGGTTCAAGCTGTCGCTACGGGCGGCCGAGGCGTGCTTGATCTCGTGCTTCAGCGGCAGTTTCAGCAGATAAATCGTGAAGCTTTCGATACGCATGCCGGCGCTCGGCTGGATGGCTAAGTGAAATCAGCAAAACGGATTCTCGCGATGGCGTGCGGGAACATTCGCCCCGGATGTTTCGCAAACGGGTGGGGGAAATTCGACAACAGGCTAGGCCTGCGTTAGGTCCCGAGGTGGGCGTCCAGGTTTCGAGACAGGGCATCGGCCAACGGCAACTGTGGCTGCCAACCGAGCAGACGGACGGCCGCGGTCGCACGACAGCGGAAACGCCCCAGCGGATGCCCCTGGTCTGCAAAACGCCGTGCTAGGTGGCTGCCCAACAGCCCCGGGGCTCCCGTGATCAGGTCAGCAGGGGGAATCTGAGTGCCCAAGGTGTGATCTCGATGTTTCGGCCTGGACGTTGAACCCATGAGTTTAATCGGATTCGGCGGTCCGTCAGCTTTGCCTGCGTTCCCGATGGACGATTTCGTGGTCACGAATTACCATCAGACTTCCCATGCGTTGCCGTCGGCACTCCTCGCCAGCGCCGAGTCTCGCAACCGCGCCCGGTCTCGTCGATGCCAGCCGTCCGGCTCCCGACGGGGTGGGTTGTCTTGGACTTGTCGGCCGGATCGGCTTTCCCCCGAGTTGTTGACCGTACTTTGAACCGACCGCCCGATTCAACCGTTGCCGTCAAGTCACGGTTCACCCGTGGCCGAACGTGGCGACGGGTGTCGTCGATCGTGTTGTTGGCGATGCTCGCGAGTTACCCCATCCTCTTGTGGGGTGTCGAACGGTCACTCGATTCGATGAAGAACTCGCCGATCCGCTGGATCCCCAAGACGTCCCCCGGCGTCATCGTTTTTCACGATTTTGTCGAGCGATTCGGTGCTCATGAGCTGGTGCTGATCAGTTGGGACGGGGCGACCGTCGACGACCCGCGATTGGCCACGTTGTCAAACGCTCTGCGTGAATCGCACGCGGACCAAACGGACGATCCGCTCTTTTCCCACGTGCTCGACGGCTACAGCGAACTTCGCGAAATGCTCGCCGAAGTGCCCTCGATGACTCGTCGATCGGCGTTGTTGCGTTTCCGCGGTTGGTTGATCGGTGCCGACGAGGAGACGACCTGCGTGATCGTCGTTCTGACCGACCGCGGCGCGGACCAGCGCGACGAGTCGCTGGAAATGATTTTCATGGCGGCCCGTGATCTGCTCGGCCTGGAACGCGAAGATTTGTACCTGGCGGGTCCCCCCATCGACGGCTACGCGGTCGACCGACTCAGCCGCCGTTCGTTGCGGCTGTTCGCGATCCCTTCGGCGGTCGTCTCGCTGCTGTTCTGCTGGGTCTGCTTACGATCGTGGTGGTTCACGGTGCCGGTGATCCTGGTCGCCGCCTACGGCCAATCGCTCTGCCTGTCGATGGTTTACTTTTCGGGCGGGCAGATGAACGCGATCTTGATCGTGTTGCCCGCGTTGGTCTTCGTGTTGGCCGTGTCGGGCGGCATCCACCTGGTGAACTATTTCAACGAAGAGGTCCGCACCGATCCTCACGGGGACGCGGTCCGCCGGGCGTTGCAGAAGGCCTTACCGCCGAGCGGCCTGGCCGCCCTGACGACGGCTATCGGTTTAGGGTCGTTGGCGGTCAGCGACGTGGAACCGGTGCGTCAATTCGGTTGGCTGGGGGCGGGAGGTGTGTTGGCGACCTTTTCGCTGCTGTTCCTGCTCTTACCGGGGCTGATGTATCGCCGCCAAGCGGCGCTGACTTTCATCGACGAACGGGAATCGACCGGGGGACGTGAAGAGCCGCCACCGGCCGCCTTCTGGATGTGGTTGGCCGTAACCGTCGCGAAGTGGAAATTGGTGATCAGCCTGTGCGGTTTCATGGCGTTGGCCATTGCCGGTTTCGGGCTGGCGCGGCTGACGACCACCGTCGACGTCCTGTCGCTGTTGGACGATCAGGTTCGCGAGGTGCAGGACATGGCCTGGTTCGAGCAGCACATCGGGCCGCTCGTGCCGGTCGAACTGGTGGTTCACTTCCCCACCGATAGCCCGCTGGAGACGCTGGACCGGTTGAGTCTGATCAACGGCTTGCATGGCGAGATGAACCGGATCGATTCGCTCGACGGGACGATTTCGGTCGCGACGTTCCTGCCGGGGACGGTTGCCCCCCAAAGCGTTCGTGGAACGATCCAGCGGACGGTGTTGCGGAAGCGGATCGAATCGCAGAAGCAACGGCTGATCGATTCGGGGTACTTGAGGGTCGACCCCAATGGGGAGTATTGGCGGGTTGGGGCTCGCGCTTATGCCCAGGAGGAGATCGATTATGCCGACCTGCTCGACACGGTTCGCGGGCGGTTGGAACCGCTGGTGGACGAGGCCCGACGGGAGCACGGTGTGGAGATCGGGACGACTTACACCGGCGTCACGTCGGCGGTCTACGCGGTCCAGCGGGCGTTGCTGGCCGACCTGTTCAACAGTTTCCTGACCGCCGTGATCCTGGTCGGCATCGTGATGGTCGTCGTCTTTCGCGGGCTGTGGTCGGGGCTGGTCGCGATGGTGCCGAACGTGCTGCCTACCTGCGTCTTCTTCGGGTTTCTCGGCTGGTCCGGTCGCCCGGTCGATATCGGGTCGATCATGACCGCCAGCGTGGCACTCGGGATCGCGGTCGACGGGACGTTCCACTTTGTCAACTCCTGTCGATACGAACTTTCGATCGGACGACCGCTTGTCGCCGCGATCGCGCAGGCCTACCAACACTGCGGCAGGGCGTTATTGCAGACAACGTTGATCTGCGCGCTCGGATTGGCCGTCTACGTCTTCAGTTCCTTCCTGCCGGCTCGCCACTTTTCGCTGACGATGATGGTGCTGTTGATGATCGCGGTGATCGGTGACCTGATCCTGCTCCCGGCGCTGTTGCTGGGGCCGGCCGGTGGTGCGTTAGCGAAAGTTCACCCCGGCGAGGATATCGTATGAAAGTGAGTGTGTTGGGCGCAGGCGCAGTCGGCTGCCTGATTGGCGGCTTGATCCGCAGAGCTGACCCCAAGGTTGAACTCTGTTTGATGGCCCGCGGCGAACATCGCGATCGCATCCGAGAACAGGGCGGAGTCGAACTCCGTGGCCCGTGGGGGAGCGATCTGGTGCCCGCCCGCGTCGGCGACGAATGGTCGGACATCGCCGGATCAGATCTCGTGCTGCTGACGGTCAAATCGACAGCAACTGACGAGGTCCTTCGCTCGGCCGCGCCGTTCCTGGGCGCTGCGACCGTCGTCTCGATTCAAAACGGCATCAACCAACACGTGATGCGGCGTTATCTGCCCGATTCGCAGATCCTGCTCGGGGTGACAACGGCCAATATGTCCGTCAACGAACCGGGATGCATCACGCACCATCTGGCCGGTCCGACCGTCGTCGGCCCGGCGGTGGAGGGGCTTCCGGCAGGTGGGTTCGCGACGACGGTGGAGCGATTGTGGCTACCCGACATGCCGCTGAAATGGTGCGACCCGATCACCTCGATTCAGTACAACAAGATCGCCCTCAATTCGCTTAGCTACGTGTCATCCATGTCCCGTTCGAACTACACGCTGGAATGTTTGCTGCAAGCCGATTGGCGGCACCACGTCGCCTTGCCGTTGCTGCAAGAAGGTTTTCGCATCCTAAAAGCTGCGGGCATCCGGTTGAAGTCGACGCCCGGTCCTTCCGATGTGATCCGCCTCCGACTCGGCCTTCGACTGCTCGACCTGCCGCTCATCCGTCGACCGATCGAACGGAAAATCGCCAAACATGGTAACCCGAGGCTGGTTTTTTCCGTCGAACAGGACCTGCTCAAGGGCCGGCTGACGGAAATCGATTACGTCAACGGAGAGCTCGTCCGATTGGCAGAACAGCACCAGGTCGACGCGCCGCTCAATCGCCTGGCCGTGGAGATCGCGCACGATTTGGAACGCCGGGAAGCCCCCCGCTTTCTCGATCGGGATGAGATGATCCGGCGTTTCCGCGAGGCCGCAGGAAAGGGTGGGGGCCGATGATGCGAATCTTGATGACCGAAGGTGCGAGCACGTCCTCGCGTCAATCGCTCTATGGCGTCCCGCGTTCGGCAACGGTCGATCTCTGCGCTCCGTCTTGGCTGGTCCAATGCCGTTTCTCCTCACGCGTCCGTCGGGTGCTGGCCGCACCAAGAGTCTCCCGAGACCCCTTCGCGTTCCTGACCTTCTTGCGGAAACATTTGGCCACCGGCCGCTACGACGTCCTGTTGCCGACTCACGAAGAAACCTACTTGCTATCCCGGTTTCGTGACGAGCTGAGCCAGAAGGTCGGGCTGGCCGTCCCGCCGTTCGATTCGATTCGCCGGGTCCTGGGAAAAATCCAATTCGCTGAGTTCGCCGAGGAAATCGGCTTGCCCACCCCGGCGACCAAGATCGGTACGGCCGACGAGGTGCTAACCAACCCGCCCGCTTTCCCTTGTTTTTTGAAGACCGAGTTCGGGACCGCGAGTCAGAGCGTCCGACGCGTGGATGACCTCGCGGCGCTCCGAGCGGCGATCGACGACCTGCGATCGGGTGTCGGTTACGACGCCGGACAACGCCTGTTGCTGCAACAGCCCGCTAGCGGCATCCACTGCACGGTCCAGTCGGTCTTTCAGGAAGGGAGGTTGATCGGCATCCACATGGCGCAGGCCGAGGAGGTCGGCTTTTTGGGGACCCCGATGGTCCGAATCGGCTGCCGCCACCCCGGGGTCGAAGAGCACGTGCGGCGAGTAGGGGAAAGTCTCGATTGGCACGGCCCGATTTTTTTGGAGTATTTTTTCGATCCCAAGAGCGGCAAATCGAGCTTCATTGAAGTCAACCCGCGGATTGGCGAGGTATCCAACGCTTGGTTGAGCGGCACGAACTTGGTCGAAGCGACGCTCCGAATCGCACTCGGCCAGCGCTGTGACCCGCTGCCTCCCGGCCGTTTGGGGGTCCGAAGCCATGCCGGCTTCGTCTGGCTGATTCTGGAAGCCGCCGAGGGGGGGAATCGCCGCGCGGTCTGGCGACGGGCCCGCTACATCCGGAGACTCTCCCGCCTGACGCCCGCCGTCGAAAACGAAACGACGCGGTTCCGCGATGACCCGCTCAGCCTCCTGCCGGCGATCAAGACCTACGCCCACCTGCTCTGTTCGCCCTCTGCGGCCCAGCAGATTCTGACCGGCACCGTCGACGCCTACGCGCTCTCGGGCGACGCGGTTCGCCTGATCGACGAGGAATCCGATCGCTGGGAGAAACCGCCGACCGATGCGGGGGCGACCCAGTCGAACTAACCCTCGCGACTTGCGAAATCGCACGCCCCTGCCCCCACTCCCGGCGTCACTTTTCTCCGCGACCAACCGCCGCGAAAGCGTTAACGACCTATTTTTTTACTACCCGCGACGACTTGCGATTCGCGTGAACTCGCCCTTTCAGCACATTTTCCGAATGCAGATCAACATGAGCGGTCAGACAGTCTTGGTTACCGGTGCTACCGGGATGGTCGGTCAACGGGTTTGTCAGCGAGCCCAGGAAGAGGGTTACGCCGTCCGAGCGCTCGTGCGAGACCCGGCGGCTGCGGCGGCTCAGCGGCTCAAGGCGCTCGGGATCGAACTCTGCGTCGGCGACCTGGCGAATCCCGACAGCTTCGCAAGTGAGCTGCGTGGGGCTGACCTGGTCGTCCATGTGGCGGCTCATGTCGGCGATTGGGGCCCGGCAGAGACCTACCGCCAGATCAACGTCGTGGCACTCGAAAAGATGCTGACGATCGTCGAACAGGCCGGCAAACTGCAGCGCTGGGTTCAAATCAGCTCGCTCGGCGTCTACCCGGCGGGCGACCATTACGGCACGGACGAGTCCGCCCCGATCTCGCTCCAGGGACTCGACGGCTACCTCCAGACCAAGGCCGAGGCCGAGGTGGTGCTGCGGCGTCACATGCAGGACCAGAATTTGCCCGCGGTGATCCTCCGCCCCGGCTTCATCTACGGACCCGGCGACCGGCATGTCCTGCCCAACTTGGTGCAGAAACTGGAATCCGGCAAGCTGAAGTTCATCGGCAAAGGCGACAAGCTGCTGAACAACACCTACGTCGAGAATCTGGTCGAAGGCATTTTGCTGGCGATGAAGCATCCCGCCGCGCTCGGAGAAGCGTTCAACCTGACCGATTCTCGCTTGGTCACTCGTCAGGAGTTCATCGGCGCGATCTGCAAATTCTTTGGAAAGCCGTTGCCGGGCCGGGTGCCCGAGTGGTTGGCGCGGCGTGCGGTCAAGCCGATGGAGTCGATCGCTCGGTTGCTGGGGGCGAAATCGCCGCCGCTGTTGACCGGAGCTCGAGTCAAGTTCTTGGCCAACAATCTCGACTACTCGATCGCCAAGGCGCAGCGGGTATTGGGCTATTCACCCCGGATCGATTTCCAGGATGGTATCCGGGCAACGTTAGAAGCTTGGCGAAAGTCCGCCTGATCGGCGACGCCGCAGCGGCAGCGGTACTCGGGCCGTCGGCGACCGGAAGGCAACATTCCGAGTAGCGGTAATCAGGGCGAATCTCGGGCGATTGCCCCGTTTGCCGAAGTCACGCGAGAGAGGATAATGAACGGCTGGGCCGAGGCGTTTGCCCGACCGTCCGTTGCTCATCCCTCTGTACCGGCTCATCCCTCTGCACCTCAACCGGACTCGCATGAACGAAGAAAAGATCGCCCAGTTGCTGGGTCAGCTCAACGACGAATTGTCCGATGCCGATGGGCTGGACCC
>RECD01000044.1 GCA_007694185.1 Planctomycetaceae bacterium | reverse complement strand
GTCCAGCACCGCAGCCCGCTCGCTAGCGAAGTGCGTCCGCAATTGCTCGGTCACCCCGCGTGCTTCGGCGACCGCGTCCGACAACTCCGGATCGCTGCCGAGTTCGTTTTCGAATTTCGTTTTTTCTTCGTCCGACAGGTCGCCCAACACGTAGGCGGTGATCCGCGGATCGTTCCAAATGGATTCGGCCATGACAGTACCTGCAAACAGAAGGGAATGTGCGGTGGGATGGGATCGCCGCGGGTCGGCCGCGATCCTCGGTTGACGTCAACTGGAGATCAGTTGGCGATCAGTTGACGGAGTTGGCGGACGGCTTCATGGAGATGAAAACCGACGTTGCTGACGGTCAGCCCCGTCACGTCCGCGATCTCGCGATAACTCAATCCCGCGTCGAGCCTCAGTCGCAAGACCTCTTGCTGTCGCGAGGACAGTCGCGCCAAACAGTCGCTCAGGTGCGACTTGTCCTCGGCATCACAAAGGGCCTGGGAGGCATCCGGGGCGGGGTCCGGAAAGTCGATGGACGTGGGGTCCGTCGGGGTCGCGTTTCGTGTTCGCTGCATGTCAATCACCCGGCTTCGGCAAACGGAAAACAGCCAAGCCGCCAGCCGCGGTTCGATCGATCCGCGGTCGGCCCGGCAGAGCCTCAGGAACGTTTCTTGCACCGCGTCTTGCGCCCCCGAATGATCGCCACCCAGCATGCGGCAAGCGTACGCCAACAGCGGACGCTCGTAGCGATCGACCACTTGCGCGGCCCAATTGGGTGTCGTGACGTCCGTCATCGATCGGTCACGTGAAGGCGGATGAGAAGCGGTACTGAGAAAGACAACGGCCGGGGCGTCGCTTTCTTAGGCTGAAAAGTAGAAAAAGTCTGCGAGGGCTGTCGCAGATCGAGAGCCCACCTCATGTCGCTGCCGAAAACCGGCGTCGCCACCGGAATACGGCAGGACGCTTACACCCACTCGTGACCGGGCTCACCAACCGACCCATTGCCGGGCTCGCCACCGGACTCGAAGCCGTCTCGCGGCCGCTCTTCGCGTGGTTCTTCGCCGGCTTGATCGAGCAGTTTGGCGATCGATTGAGGTTTGCAGAGACGCCATTTTTCGACCGCCGCGCGGCCGCACTTGCGACACAGATAACGGCTGTCCGGCAACTCCGAAGCCAACCGAGGCAACAGCCAGGCGATCTGATCCTTGCTCAGCTTGCACAGGGCCTTGTCGGGGATCTTCATGTCAGCACCTCAGCCGTTCTACGGAACCGAAAAAAGATGGCGCGTCGGAATTCGCCATCAAGCCCCTCAATCGCCGGTTGTGGCCGAACTCTTGCCACCGACGTCGCCCGCGATCCGCAACACCTCGCCCAATTCCATCACGCCGTCGTACAACGAGCGGCCGACGATGCAGGCCGGCATCCCCATCTCGGCAAGCCGCCGCACGTCCTCCAGCGTAGTCACGCCACCGCTGGCGACCAGCGGGATGTCGGTCGCGGCCGCCATCTCGGCGAGCCCCTCGAAATTCGGCCCCTGCATCATGCCGTCGCGCGAAATGTCGGTGTAGATGATCGCGGCGATGTTGCCGGTGCGGCGGCGGAGGTCCTGAGCCAACTCGGTCGCCCGGGTTTGGCTCGTTTCCAGCCAACCGTCGGTCGCGACCATCGAATCACGAGCGTCGATTCCGGCGGCCAACCGGTTCGGGTGGGCGTCGCAGGCCATGGCAAACCAATCGGGACGTTTGAGCGCGGCGCTGCCGACGACCAGTCGCGACAAGCCCAATGCCAACAGCGCCTCGATCGCCGCGTCGTCGCGAACACCTCCGCCCAACTGGCAAGGGACATCGACCGCAGCCAAGATCGCCTCAACCGCCCGTCGATTCGCCGTCGGATCGTCCCCCCGAGCCGCATCGAGATCGACCAAATGCAACCGGCTCGCCCCAGCATCGACCCAACGCCGCGCCATCGCAGCGGGGTCATCGCCGAAAACCGTCTGTCGGTCATAATCCCCTTGGCGAAGCCGCACCGGCTTGCCGTGTCGCAGATCGATCGCTGGCCAAACTTCCACAAACTACCCCGCGCAAAATGGCTGCCCTGTCCCTCCGTCACGGGACGCTTCTGGTCCCCCTGGGCCGACCGACTGCCGACCGCACCTGGAGACCACCCGGCCGGGACGACGATCCCCGGCGTGAGCTGATAACATGACGGATCGTTCCCGGTTTGGCGACCGCTGCCCCCCGAGACATCTGCTGGGCCGTTCCTGCGTGCCTTCCGTCCGCTAATCTTCAGCCGATTCCTGATACCGATGACCGATCACGCTCCCGCCTCGGTTCCTCCCCGCGTCGCGCCCCGGTTGTTGCCGCAATACTCCTTTCGGACGGTGGTGATCGGCGTCTCGGCGTTCGCCCTGCTCGCGTTCGCCTACCGTCAAGCTTCCCAGGGTGTCGCATGGGCCGAAGCCCTCGTCTTTGCCGTGACGGTGCTGTTGGCTTGCTTCGCCTGCTTCGGGGTGCTGTTCTTGATCGCCTGGATTCCCGCGCTGATCGGCAGTGACAAGTGGGAGGACGTCGGCCAGGGGAATCCCTTCGCCGACGGCCAACTGCCACCCCAAGTTCTCCCGCCGATCGACAAAACGGACTGACCGAGGTGCTCGATCGCCATGATCAGAGTCCTGACCTCGAAAGGGCTCCGACTCAGCCTCTTCTGTCCAGTTCGCCGAGTCTTCCCAAAGACCCCGATCATCACTTTTTCAAATCGTTTGATAACTGAGGATCTTTTGGTTGACCGGGCTGTTGGGCAGCGCCATAACGGGACTTCGGACGCTGTGTCCGTGACGGTCGATGGGTGGTCTGCGGCCAGCCGCGAATGAATCGCAAACCGATGCTAGCTCGAGCTACCACGACCATCGCTTTTCTTACGCTTTTCCCATTGCTCCGCTTTGGAGCAGCCTCTCCCGACGGCGATCGCGAACCGATCGCCCGCTGTCGCGTGGATGAACCACCGAGGGGACTGGGACTTTCGAGGGAACGTAATCATGAGTTCTTGCATACCGGTTTGTCGCCAGGTCGATCTTCCTTCGAGTGGGTCCGAGGTGCCCATCGGAATCTGCGAACGGCTCCGCCGCGCCAGCACCCTCAGAATGCTGGTAGCGGTGTCTGCCACCCTCGTCGGACTTCTGAGCCTCAGCCTCGCGACCGCGGAATGCTCGGCGGCGATCATTCACTCGGGCGCGAACACTTGGGATTACGTCGCCTACGGTGATTCCTTCCCGTCAGTGATGTGGGGGGGCGGCTTCGACCAGAACGGCAAAAGCGTCAACCTATTCAGCGGCGTGTTGATCGATCCTCACTGGGTGCTCACGGCCGCCCACATTTATCGGGGCGAGTTTGAAACCTCCGCCGTCGCGTTCGGTCCCGGCCCCAATCGGACGAATGATCTGAACATGGGATTGGAACAGTACAGCTCCTCGATTTTTTTGCACCCGTCTTTTGGTGGGATCGTGGACAACCGGCCCGTAGGCTACGACTTGGCGCTGATCCATTTCGACGACCCCTTTTCGCAAACGCCCGCGACCCTGTTCCGCGGTGAACTCCCGTTGGGGGACTATTCCGTTGCCGGCTATGGTAGGAGCGGCTTTCCGGGCGACCCATCGACGAACGACGGGTGGCGTCGCGGCGGGATTCACGTCGTGGAGAGCAAGTTTCCCGACAACGAAGATTACTTTTTCTCCGAATTCGTCGATCCCTCCCATCCGAACTACCGGGAACTCGGGTCGCTCGTTCAACCGGGCGATTCCGGCGGTGGTTGGTTCTTCGACGCCGGCCAAGGGTTCGAGTTAGTCGGCGTGACCTCGAAGATCGCTTTTCCCGACGGGACGGATCCGAACAGTTATGGCAACCTGAGCATCGCCAACAGCCTCGATCTCGCTTGGATCGATTCTTACCTCTATCCGACTTCCGGCGGCAGGTCACCCACTTCGGTGCCGGAACCGTCCACGGTCGGGATCGTCGTGATCGGCGGCGTGATCCTTGGCTGGCGTCGCCGACGTCGCGAGGCGTCGCCCAATCTCGCCGGTTAGGTCTCGGCCGAGCAGGCCCGTGGCGATCGGTTCCGAGCCGCGCAGGCCCCGTGCGGCTGGGGGCTGGTGTAACATGGCCAATTGCTGATCACGGCTCACGGGCCCCGCTGACGGCTCACGGGCCCCGCTGCTTGCCTTGCGACCGAAGTCTCCGCTCCGCCCCAAGCCCACCCCACGCCACTTCCTCGACCATCCCGCCATGATCCAACCGTTCCGACCCGCTCCAACGAATCACCGGCACGCCAACCGTGTCGCTCGCGCCGAGTCCGCGTTGTGGGTAAGTCTCATCCTGGCCATCGCGGTCGCGCTTCCGTCGCGTCAGGCTGACGCCCAACCGCCCAGCGCGCAACCGCCCGCTGCCGAATCGACGTCCGCCGTGACCGCGAACGGCCGGCCGGTCGATGACCGACTGGCAGCGGCGTTCGAAATCCCTGATGCGTTTCGTGAACCGCCTGCCGAGTACCGGTCGCCGCTGATTTTCGACGACGGTTCCCGCGTTCGCAGCGCCGCCGATTGGCAGCGACGACGGGAGGAGATCCGGGAGACCTGGCAGCGGCTGATGGGCCCTTGGCCCGAACCCGTTGCCGACCCGCGGCTGGAAGTTCTCGACTCGACACGCCGCGAGAACTTCACCCAACACCGCATCCGCTTGCAATGGACTCCGCAGGAATCAACCCTCGGCTACCTGCTGGTTCCCGACGGACCGCAACCGTTGCCGGCGGCGATCACGGTCTACTACGAACCCGAATCGGCGATCGGGTTGGGGGCGGAACTGCGTGACTTCGCCCTGCAGTTGACCCGCCGCGGATTGGTGACCCTGTCGCTGGGCACGACCGAAGCGACCGAGGCGAAGACGTACGGGCTGTATCACCCCAGCCTCGATGCGGCCACGGTTCAGCCGCTGTCGATGCTCGCCTACGCGGCCGGCACCGCGCGACGGGCGTTGGCGGCAAGGCCCGAGGTCGATGGGGAGCGGATCGGGATCTTGGGGCACTCTTTCGGGGGCAAGTGGGCGATGTTCGCGTCCTGCCTCGACGACGGCTTCGCGTGTGCGGCTTGGTCCGATCCGGGGATCGTATTCCAGGAGGATCGACCGAGCATCAATTATTGGGAACCCTGGTACCTCGGCTACCATCCGCAACCGTGGCGTCCCCGCGGCCTGATCAGCGAATCGAATCCGGCCCGCGGGCTCTATCCGGAACTCGTCGCCGCCGGTCGGGACCTGCACGAATTGCACGCCCTGATGGCACCGCGGCCGTTCCTGGTCTCGGGCGGTTCCGAGGACCCCGTCAGCCGCTGGGCTCCCTTGTCCCACACGGTCGCGGTCAACCGGTTGCTCGGTTTCGATCACCGCGTGGCGATGACCAATCGTCCCGATCACTCACCCAACGACGAGTCGAACGAGGCGATCTACGCCTTTTTCGAACACTTCCTCAAAGGCCAATCGGCAGACTCCCCCGCCCCCAAATCGCGTTGAATTTCGGCCGGACCTGCCCCGACCCGCGCGGCGGTCGTCCGAAGCTGCCCCAACACCTGTGGGAAGGATGTCAGACCCTTGCTCGCTCTGCGGATCAGTCACATCCGATTTCTTCCATCGAGACTCGCGTCGCGAATATTGGCGGTGCGGCGTCTGCGACTTGGTCTTCGTCCCACGCCGTTGGTTCCTTTCGCCGGCCGCGGAGAAAGCCTGCTATGACCAGCACCAAAACTCTCCCTACGACCAGCGGTACCGCCAGTTTCTCGGACGGCTGTTTGACCCGCTGACAGCCGAATTGGTGCCCGCTGCCGAGGGCCTCGATGTCGGCAGCGGACCGGGCCCCACCCTGTCGGTGATGTTGACCGAAGCCGGCTATCCGACCGCGATCTACGATCCCTTTTACGCACCGGACGAACAGGTTTGGCAACGCGAGTACGACTTCGTGACGGCCAGCGAAGTCGTAGAGCATCTCCACGATCCCGGAACCAGCCTCGACCGCATGTGGCAGGTCATCCGCCCCGGAGGTTGGCTCGGAATCATGACCAAACGGGTTCAGAATGCGCAGGCGTTCCAGCGCTGGCACTACAAACAGGACCCGACTCACGTCAGTTTTTTTGCGGAAGAGACGTTCAACTGGCTGGCACAGAGGTGGTCCGCCAGCTTGCAGGTGATCGGCCCCGATGTCGTGCTGCTGCGGAAGCCG
>RECD01000130.1 GCA_007694185.1 Planctomycetaceae bacterium | reverse complement strand
CCCGGTTCCGTTACCGTTGACGAAGAGCCGAGGCTTTGACGAATTCGTCGACCGAACAGGCAAGGTCATAAAAACTTGCCGAGCGGTCCCCTGCGGGCCGCTCGGCCTTTGTCTCGGATGAACGCTTCCCGGATCGCCACCGCGAATTCCGGTTGCGGCCTTGTCGCCGCATGACAACATCTTCCAGCGACTGCTGAGCCTCGTTGGCGTTCTCCCTGATCGCCGACGGCCGTGACCTGTCGTGGCCTGGCTAAAGCTATTTCTGTCGGTGGAATACAGGCGAAAATTTCGCCGTCCCGATGAGGCTGAACCGAGTTACCATCTTTTCTTCATCGGTCCTTCATCTTGCTCTGTTAGGGTCCCCCTTGCCTTGACCCTAACTACCGGGGGCCACTCTAGGATTTTTTCGGCCCCTTTTTCCGGCCTGGGTTTGTTCGCCGGATACGAAACTCACCTGGGCCCTTCTGAAGCGAGGAAACTCCATGAATGTTCAAAGCCCCTACTCTCGACAGCCGCGACAGGCGTTTACGCTTGTTGAACTGTTGGTTGTGATTGCCATCATCGGCGTGATGGTCGGCTTGCTGCTGCCGGCCGTCCAAGCGGCTCGCGAAGCCGCCCGCCGAATGAGTTGCTCGAACAACCTGAAGCAGGTCGGGCTGGCGATGCACAATTACAACGACACGTTCCAGATCCTGCCCAAGCCGGGATTCCACAACCGAGACATCATCGTCAACGCCAGCAGCACCAGTTCCTCGCAGTCCTGGGCCGTCGCCATCCTGCCCTATCTCGAACAGCAGGCGATTTACGACCAGTACGACTTTTCGAACCTTGGCGGTCCCCGCGGTTTTCGAGACAACGCGAACAACCTGCTACTCGGCTCCCGACCGATCGCGACTTACGCTTGCCCGAGTGACGCCGGGCGTAAGGAGTTGTTTTCCCCCAGCAGCACTTGGACCTTTCCGGATGGTACTCGGGGCGGATTGGCTCGTGGTAATTACGGCGTGAACTGTGGCGCAGGCAGCGCCTTTTCACGAACGGACTACCGTATCCGTCGCGAGCGCGGTCCGTTCCACTTTGGTGGCTCGGGAAGGCCCTCGCCAGGTGAACCGTTCGCGGCGACCTTCTCTGAAATCCGCGACGGCTTATCGAATACGATTTTGGCTGGCGAAATCTTGGCGGGTGATTCTCGCAGTGACATTCGCGGCGTATGGATGTACGCGTCGAGCAACTACATCAGCGGTGGCGAACCGTCCTACAGAGCAGACCGGATTTTGGTCACCCCCAATGGCAACGCTTTGGACGACCTCCAAATGGACCGTCCTGGCCGCTGCGGTTACGTTGGCGAGCCGGATCGACACATGCGGTGCATCGCCGGCGGCAGCCGTGGTTTTCAGACCTCCCGCAGCCGTCACCCTGGTGGTGTTCAGGTCGTGCTCTGCGATGGATCGGTCCGCTTCATCAACGAGTCGATTCCACTCGATATCTGGCGTGCCTTGCTGGCCATGCAAGACGGCACAGCCATTCCTGGCGGTGCTTTCTAAATCGCGACAGGCTTTCAATCTTACCGGGGCGAGACGTCCATGACGTCTCGCCCATCGGTAAGGACTGATTCCCACTAGCCAAACTTAGAGCTTGTTTTATTCAGGTTGCCTTGGATTACTCAATCATCCACCTTGAGCCTGATTTGCCTTGCCGGCTGGGGCGGATCGAGCGTCCCGTTCAATGACGATTCGCAGGATGCGGAGAAGTTCGCGACTACCAGGCCACTGCCTCCTGGGCGGTCGATCGCGTCCACTTCGCCGGCTCAGCAGCGACCTTGCCGCAGATGAACCAGGTTCTGAACTCCAGCGGAACCAGCGAAGCCCAGATCGACCGCTGGCCGCGCGCCAACCCCTCGCGTCTGCTGGAACTAGCCTCTAGATAATTGGCGCCCGGCCCGCTGGAATCCGACGCGATCCCCCAGCCTTCCCACTCAGGGGACACCGCAGGAAGCCGAACCGCTTTTTTCGTTTCTTTGTTGAATCTTCATTCAGATTTAATATATTGACGCCCTGGCCCCCGCCAATAGGGGCCTCTCCAGCATCAATTCGGCCCTAACTCCAGGCCTGGGTTTGTTCGCCGGATGCTGAACTTACCCAGCCGTTCTGAAGCGAGCAAATTCCATGAAATCTCGAAGCATTCTTTACACTCGACAGCCGCGCCAGGCGTTTACTCTCGTCGAGCTGTTGGTGGTGATCGCCATCATCGGCGTGATGGTCGGACTGCTGTTGCCAGCCGTCCAAGCGGCTCGCGAAGCGGCTCGCCGCATGAGCTGCTCGAACAACCTGAAGCAGGTCGGGTTGGCGATGCACAATTACAACGACACCTTCCAGATCCTGCCCAAGCCGGGATTTAACGTCCGAGATATCATCGTCAACGCGAGTAGCACCAGTTCCTCGCAATCCTGGGCCGTCGGCATCCTGCCATATTTGGAGCAACAGGCGATCTACGACCAATACGATTTCTCGCACCTCGGCGGTGCCCGCGGGTTTCGGGACAACCCGAACAACCTGCTACTCGGCTCCCGACCGATCGCGACCTACGTTTGCCCCAGCGACGGTGGGCGGAAGGATCTGTACTCCCCCACCAGCACCTGGGTCTTTCCGGATGGCACGCGAGGCGGATTGGCTCGTGGTAACTACGGCGTGAACTGCGGCGCGGGCAGTGCCTTTTCGCGAACCGACTACCGCATCCGTCGCGAGCGTGGCCCGTTCCACTTTGGTGGCTCGGGTAATCCGAATGAACCTTTCGCGGCTACCTTCGCTGAAATCCGTGACGGCTTATCGAATACGATTTTGGCCGGCGAGATCTTGGCGGGTGATGTCCGCAATGACATTCGCGGCGTGTGGATGTACGCGTCGAGCAACTACATCGCCGGCGGACAACCCTCCTATACATCGCCCCGAATCCTGTTGACGCCCAACGGCAACGCCTTGGACGACCTGCAAATGGACCGCCCCGGCGCCTGCGGATACGTCGGCGAACCGGATCGCCACATGCGGTGCATCGCCGGCGGGAGCCGTGGCTTCCAAACGGCTCGCAGCCGCCACCCTGGGGGCGTGCAGGTCGTGCTCTGCGATGGATCGGTCCGCTTCATCAACGAGTCGATCCCGCTCGATATCTGGCGTGCCTTGCTGGCCATGCAAGACGGCACAGCCATTCCTGGCGGTGCTTTCTAAATCGCGACAGGCTTTCAATCTTACCGGGGCGAGACGTCCATGACGTCTCGCCCATCGGTAAGGACTGATTCCCACTAACCAAATTTGGAGATCGTTTTGTACAGGTTGCCTTGGATTACTCGATCATTCGTTTTGACCCTGATTTGCCTTGCCGGCTGTGGCGGATCAAGCGTCCCGTTCAACGACGATTCGCAGGATGCGGAGAAGTTCGCGACCCTGATCAAGCAAGTCGTGGCTGAATCGGTTGCCGATGCCCGCAAGTCGAAAGAACCGGCTGACCAAATCCGGCTGATCGCTGACGCCGTCAAGGGCGACAACAAGCCGGTCGGCGCGTATGGCGAAATCTACAGCCGACTGGGTGCGGCGGCGAACGAGTTGGCGGAAGCGTGTGAACGAGCCGACGGTCCGACGCCGGATATGTCAAAGAAGCTCGACGACTTGCTCGCCATCGCGGATGAGCTACCCGGTTCCGTTACCGTTGACGAAGAGCCGAGGCTTTGACGAATTCGTCGACCGAGCAGGCAAGGTCATAAAAATTTGCCGAGCGGCCCACCGCGGGCCGCTCGGGCGTCGACTTTGGCCGAGGTTTCTCGATCCTCGACCAACGGCGGAGCGTGGTGCGGTTTGATCCGAGCGTCGATCACGACCGCCCCGCGGCACCCCCAATGCTTGTCGACGATTGCCGCGTCGATCCCGGTGACGTCGACCGCAGGGTTACTGCGGGTAAAAACGGTCCACAGCCAGTTTCGCAGATTACGAGCAGCGAACTCCGCGTCATCGACCAGCGTGATCAGCGGGATCGAATCGCAATCGCGGATCGGATACCGTTCGCAAAATCGATCCAGGTCACCGCGGCCAGCATCATCGCGAAAAGCCGGCGCGGAAACGACCAACGCCCCGGGCATCACCAGCCGTGGATCGGAAAAACCCTCCGGCAGGTTCAAACCGTCCGGGACGTGCTCCGCCAACCGCCGCAATGGCGTATCGGCCGCGGCGATCACCAACTTGCTGCCGCGATTGAAGCCGGAACCGCTGTAATCGAGCGTGTCGATCGTGGTTTGGGTTTGAAAGTGCAAATCCCGACGGGAATCAAAACGTTCGAGCACATGCCGCAAAAACGCGGCGATGTTGTGGATGTCCAACTTGCCCGAGCGGTCCTCCGTGATCCACAAGTACTTGGCCAGCGACAACTGGCCGTTGCCCAAAATCGCGTTGGCCTGAGTCAACAGTTCCTGCGGCTGGCGTGCCTCCAAATGAGGCATGTACCTTTCGCTGCCGATCGCGAGCAGCAACGGGTGTACCCCCGCCGCATCAACCGCGTGAACCGCCCGCACACCGGGGATCACCGACGGGATGATCGGATCAGTCAGCTCGTGAATCAACTGACCGAAGGTCGTGTCTTCCTGGGGTGGCCTGCCGACGACCGTGAACGGCCAGATCGCCCCTTCCCGATGCCAAACCCGGGTGACCCGCATCACCGGAAAGTCATGCCGCAGGCTGTAATAACCGAGATGATCGCCGAACGGCCCTTCCGGCTTCGTCGCGTGCGGATCGATTTCACCGACGATCGCGAAGTCGGCGTCGGCATACACCGGTGCATGATCCCCGCGGAGCATCGCGATCCGGCGTCCCGCCAAGGCCCCCGCAAAGATCAATTCCGTCAACCCTTCGGGCAACGGCATGACGGCTGCGAGCGTCATGGCGGGTGACCCGCCGACGGTGATCGCCACTCGGAGTGGTGTCCCCGTGTCGAGCGCGGCGCGGTGATGGACGCCGATCCCGCGATGAATTTGATAATGCAAACCGACCTCGCACCGCGGGTCGTAGTCGTTGCCGGACAACTGAACCCGATACATCCCCAGGTTGATTCGCATCAGGTTCGCCGGTTGCCCCGGATCGACGCTCAGCACTTGAGGCAGCGTCACGAACCCGCCGCCATCATCGGGCCAAGACCTCATTCGCGGCAACGCATCGAGTTCGATGCGGTGAGCGGCAATCGCCCCACGCCGTGTCCAGCGTGGCAACATCCGCAGCGCGGTCAGCGGCGTCAGCCCGTAACGCAACGGCCGCTTGGGAAGGGCAGAGGGGTCAAGTTTCAGCTCGATCAGCCGTCGGACCGACTCGAGCGTGTGTCGAAAGAGATAGCGAGCCTGCTCGAGCGAACCAAACAGGTTGCTCGCCATCGGAAAGCGACACCCGATGACGTTCGTAAACAACAGACCCGGTCCCCCGGCGGAGTAAACCCGCCGTTGGATTTCGGCCATTTCCAGTTCCGGATCGACCGGATCGTCGACCCGAATCAGCCGCCCTCCGGCCGCCAGATCGTCGATCACATCTCGGGTACTGCGGTGCTTCATCTCGACTCAGCATAACGGCCGGACAAGCCCACCGGGACCGCCCCCGGACGGTCGTGAAATCAGCCTGTGGGATCGGCGAGCAAGTCGCGAATGACATGCCCTTTGACGTCCGTCAACCGCATGTCACGTCCCCCGAAACGGAAGGTCGAGCGGGTGTGGTCGACACCCAACAGGTGAAGCATCGTGGCGTGCAAGTCATGGATCTCGGTTCGGTTCTCGATCGCCTTATAACCCCATTCGTCGGTCGCGCCGTAAACGGTCCCAGGGCGGACCCCTCCGCCCGCCATCCAGAGGCTGAAGCCGTATTGGTTATGATCTCGACCGTTGGCACCTTGCGCGAACGGGGTACGTCCGAACTCGCCCGACCAAACGACCAACGTCTCATCGAGCAGCCCTTGCTGCCGCAAGTCTCGCAGCAGCGCCCCGATCGGTTGATCAACCGCCCGCGCGTTATCTTCGTGGCCTTTCTTCAGGTTGCTATGTTGATCCCAGCGATCGTGGCCGACCGAGGGACAGGTCAGTTCAACGAACCGAACGCCGCGTTGGATCAAGCGACGGGCGAGCAAGCACTGGGCGCCATAGATTCGGGTCGGCTCGTATTCGGCGTCCAGCCCGTACATCGTTCGCATCGCGGCGGTTTCGTCATCAAGCGACATCAACCCGGGCACCGCCATCTGCATCTGATAGGCGAGTTCGTGATTGCGAACGGCAGACTCGAGGCTATCGTGCTCGCCATAAAGTTCGCTTAACGTCAACGCGTCCAGACGCCTCATCAATGCCAGTTTCTCCGACTGGCGATGAGGGTCGTTCTCGGTCGGTCGGATGTTGGCGACCGCCGATCCCGAAGGCTTGAACACGGAACCTTGATAACTGGCGGGCAGAAACCCGCTGCCGAAGCAGTCCAAGCCGCCTGGCGGGATCAGCCCACCGTTGATGACCACGAACCCGGGCAAATCTTGGCACTCGCTGCCCAACCCGTAATTCACCCAAGCGCCCATGCTCGGCCTGCCCTGCAAACCGCTGCCGGTGTGCAGGAAGTAGTTGGCAAAGGTGTGCTCGGGAAACTCGGAGACCATCGAACGGATGACAGCCAATTCGTCCGCCGATTCGGCGATGTGAGGAAACAATTCGCTGATCGGCAATCCCGACTCGCCATGCTGTCGGAACTTCCAAGGGCTGGCCAAGACCTTGCCGTTGTTGTTGAACTGGGTCGCCTCCACCTTGAACAATCGCCCCGGATCCTCGCCGTTGTATTTGTCCAACAGCGGTTTGGGGTCGAACGTGTCGACCTGGGACGGCCCGCCGTCCATGTACAAGTAAATGATCCGCTTGGCGGTCGGCAGGTGATGGGTGCCGTGACCAGCCTGACCGTCCGCCGACGCGATCCCGTCCGCAGCAGCCAAGTCTGCGTAGGCCGAATCCCCCGCCAGGGCGGTCAGCGCGACCGCGCCGAAACCGCTGGCGCAGCGAGTCAGCATCTGACGTCGCGACAGCCCGACACCCCCGGCTAGCCCCACCAGGTCGGACGGCAAATCGTTGATCACACCCGCCGGACGGACGCGCCCGCAGGGATAGCGTTTCGAATGACTCATCGGAGAAACAAGAACTCCTTGGTGTTGATCAACGCGTGCGTCAAGTCGGCCCACCGCGATGCGTCGTCGGTCAGACCGGTCTCGCCAGACCCGCTGCCGATACCGAGAAAATCAAACGCCGCGGCCACTTCCTCCTCACGCGGCCCACGAGCGAAGGCGGACCGATACATTCGGTCGATTCGGGTAGCCGCCAAACTCTCAGGCGTCGTCGATCCGGGGGCTGCGACCGGTTCTGCTAGCACCCGAGCCGCCCACAGGCCCGCTTGTTCGACAACGAACGGGTCGTTCATCAGGATCAACGCTTGGGCGGGAACGTTGGAAACGTTCCGCCGCCCCATCGTGCTGAACGGGACCGGGGTGTCGAACGCTAGCATGAATGGGGAGATGAAGTTTCGCCGGACCGAAATGTAGATCGACCGACGTCCCGCCCCGTCCAACGGGCCCGACTGACCGGGCCGACCGCGTCCCTCCATGAAGGACGTCAAGTGAATCGGGATCGGTTCGCCCCCCAAACTCGGGTCCAACCGACCCGAAATCGCCAACAGCGCGTCCCGGAGCGATTCGCCATCCAAACGCCTCGGCTCACGATGGTGCCAAAGGGAGTTGTTCGGATCGGTCTGGAACGCGTCGCGGTCGACGTGAGACGACATCTGGTAGGTCCGCGTCAGGACGATCCGCCGGATCATCCGCTTGATCGACCGTCCCTCTGCCAGAAACCCTAGCGCCAGATGATCGAGCAATTCGGGATGGGTGGGAGGTTGCCCTAACACGCCGAAATCGTCCGTCGTCGACACCAACCCCCTGCCCAACAGATGATGCCAGATGCGGTTGACGATCACCCGATGGGGTAAAGGGTTCTCGGGATCGTTGATCCGCTTTGCCAATTCCAACCGCCCGCTGCCGGACCCGATCGGCGGCCCCGCCTCTCCACCCAAAGCCGAAAGGAAACGCCGTGGCACGGTCTGGCCAGGGGTCGACGGATTGCCGCGGATCAGGATTTGGTCGTCGACGCCCGCCCCGTCGACCATCGCCATCGCCAAACGGGAGGTCTCCCGGACCTGCTCTCGAAGCTCTCGTCGCCGCGTGATCCAGCCATCGATCAGTTCGCGGAGACGCTCACCGGTTGGGGAGTCTTCCACGGCCAAAGCGTCGATCCGACGCTGCTGTTCCGCCGCCTGGGCTTCCCGTTCCGCTTCCCGGCGTTCGTATTCGGCCAACCATTCGTTAGTGGGTCCCTGCGCGACGAGCGCGACATCCAAGACGCTATCCGCATCCGGAACGAACTCGAAATGGATGCGGTGACCGACGTATCGACCCAAATTCATCCGCACCCATTGCCACGTTTCCGAAGCCGGGACGGCCTGAACCGTCTCGTTGTGCAACGGGCCCGCGATCAAACGATGAGAATCGACGCACGCGATCACCTGACCTTGTCCTCGAACCCGGCACGCGATCGCCCCGTCCGAGATCATCACCGTGGGGCTGCGAAGCGTTCGGCCCGCCATCGGGATCGCACCGAGTCGCCCGCGGTGCTCCGCCCCTCCCTGAGTGGCCGACCGGATCCCGTTCCAAAACGGATCGGCGAGTGCTGCCGACACGCCTTGCACCCGCAACCCACCCGACAAAGCCCCCGCAGCGTCCACGTCCTTCGACCGGGCGGTTTGGTCCGGTGGCAGCAACTGACCCGGCCGTGCCGGCCCGGGACCGAACAGGAAGCCGTTCTGCAGAAAATCGTTCGGTCCGATTTTCCCGTAATCAATCAAGACCACGGGATCTCCGGCCCGTCCCTCCGGCGCCGGTTGCGTGACGTCCGACGGACCGGCGACGCCCGGTTGGTCGGACGCCCCCGTGCTTTCCTCCGCGTCGACCAAACGGATTCCGTGTGCCGCCAGATGGGAGGTCAGCTCATTTCGAAAATGCTGGTCCGATTCGGCGAGTCGCTCGGCAATTCCACGATCCGATTCCAGCGTTTCAAACCGCACTTGGCCAAAATCACTACTCTGCAGGTACCCCGACAAGGCGTAATAGTCGGCGGTCGTGATCGCGTCGAACTTGTGATCGTGGCAACGGGCACAGGCGACGGTCAGCCCGAGAAAGGTCTTGGAGAAGACATCGATCATGTTATCGAACCGATCGCTCTCATCCTTGCGGGTATCGACCGGGGAGTGGACCCATTCACCCAAAAACCAAAACCCGGTCGCCAGGATCGATTCGTTGGCACCCGTGTTCGGATCGAGCCGAGCATCCGGCAACAGGTCGCCCGCGATGTGCTCGGTCACCCAGGAATCGTACGGTACATCGGCATTGAAGCCGCGAATGACGTAATCGCGGTACTGATAGGCGTTGACCGCGTCGTGATCGAACTCGTGCCCACGCGATTCGGCGTAGCGCACCAGATCCAACCAGTGGCGTCCCCACCGCTCGCCGAAATGGGGAGAACTCAGCAATTCATCGACCAACCGCTCGGTCGCATCCGGCGACGAATCAGCCACATAGGCCTCCACGACCTCAGGCGCTGGGGGCAAGCCGATCAGGTCAAAATGCAACCGTCTCGCGAGCCCGCGGCGGTCGATCGGAGGGGCCGCCGCCAAGCCCGCCCCAGCCAATCCTCGGGCAACGAACCGGTCGATCGGGTCGATCGTCTCCCACGGCAACCGCTGGACGGCCTGCCCGTTCGTTTCCGGCGAACGCATCACCCAATCGGCGGTAGGCGGTTCGTGAGCCGCCAGCGGTTGCCAAGCCCAGTGGGCTGCCTTGCGAGACTCCAGATCGAATTCACCAGGCCCATCAGCAAGCTCGGGCCGCTCCTCGTCCGGCCAAGCGGCGCCACCTTCGATCCATTCGACCAACCAGCCGATCTCCTCGCCGGATAACTTGCCGGACGGAGGCATCTCATACGACTCGTAGCGGACCGAGTGAATCAGCAGGCTGTCGTCCGCGTTACCCGGTAGAATCGCCGGGCCGGAATCGCCACCCGTCAGCATCGCATCGCGGAAGTCGAGCCGAAGACCGGCCTGCAACTTTGCCGCACCCCCGCTGTGACACTCAAAACAATGAGTAACCAGCAGCGGACGGATTCGCTTTTCAAAAAACTCCAGCTGATCGGCCGCGAACTCCGGCGCACCGCTCCCGGTGATGCCCGTGTCCAGTACCGACTGGCCGGGCCTTGGCGGCTCCGAGGTCCTGGCCGGGAGCGCCCCGACAATCGCAGGCGAAAAAATCAGTGCAATCAAAATGTGATTTAGGCACCGGGTCACGAGCTTCTTCCTCGGGATGGTCGGCAGGATGGCAAGGCGGGGTGAAGGGAAAGACGGGCGGTTCGATAAGTCCCTTTGCCCCCCATCATACACCAGTTCGACGGACGAATCAGGCGAACCTCGCTGGGCCACACCGCTGGGGCAAACCGACAGCACCACAAATTCACCGCAAAGCCCCCGAAGTCCCCAGGAACCACACCAGTCCCAGAGCCTAAATTTTCCACATTCTGCTTGATCGATGCAAAACGCTCATTATGCTATTGGAGGAGCCGCTCAGGACAGGTGTCCGTTCGGATGACGGCGTCTGGAACCATCAACGACATTAGGGGAGGGGTACGAAAGCCCATGAAGAAGCTTACGTTTTTGTCAGGAGTTGCGGCGATCGCCGTCTCGATCACCGCGGGATCGACCGCGAATGCGGGTCACGGATTTTGGGGGGCCAGCCACGGCTCGTCCGGCGGCAGCAGCGGTTCGTTCGGTAGCAGTGGCGGAGCCTCCTACGGAAGCTCCGGTGGTTCGCACGGTAGCTCCGGCGGATCCTACGGCAGCAGTGGCGGATCCTCGGGTGGCTTTGCCTCCTCGGGCGGTTCGTCTGGGCATGTCGGCCCTGTACGCCGGCTGTTCCAACGGATGCACGAGCATCACGCCGCCAAGGTCGCTGCCCGCCGCGCTTACGGCAGCAGTGGCGGTTCGTACGGCAGCAGCGGCGGGTCGTACGGCAGCTCGGGCGGCTCGTACGGCAGCAGTGGCGGCGCTTCCTATGGTAGCAGCGGTGGATCCTACGGTAGCAGCGGCGGATCCTATTCGTCCGCTTCCGTTCACTACGCACCCGTCGTCGACGAGTACGACTCGGTCCCCGTTTACGGTGGCGAGTCCAAAGCGACCGACGTTCCCAAGACCGAGGTCGAAGCCTCGATCGAAGGCGACATGGGCATCTTGACGGTCGCGGTACCGGAAGACGCCGTGGTGACTGTCAACGGCTTGCCGACGAAGAGCGAGGGTCCGATCCGACAGTTCATGTCGAACGGACTGGAAGCAGGCTACGTCTACAAGTACGTGGTCGAAGTCAGCTACCCCGGCATTGCCAAGCCCGAAACCCGGACCGTTCGGTTGCGAGCGGGTGCTGCGGAGCGACTGGTTTTCAACCGTCCCGCCGGCAACACCGTGGCGGAAGCAGCTGCGGAACACCCCGAAACGGTCGTGACCGTCCGGGTTCCTGCCGATGCGACGGTCACGTTGGCCGGCAATGACACGAACGGGTCGGGCGAAACCCGGACCTTCCGAACCCGTCGTTTGGCCGCAGGCGAATCTTGGTCGGACTACACCATCCGCGTCACGGCGATGGTGAACGGCTCCGCGATCAGCCAAGAGCGGTCGCTCGAATTGGTTGCCGGCTCGGCTCACGAACTGGACTTCGACTTCGATTCCACGGACGTTGCGTCTCGCTAGTTCCGTTCCGAACGGTTTGATACTCGACCGGCTCGGGAGGTTGCCAGTGGCGACCTTCCGGGCCGGTTTCGTTTGAATGGAGATTGACAGGCGATAGCCGAGCGGCCAGCGAGGAATCCCGTCTCACGAGCTCTTCTTGGGCTGCGACATGCCGGGAGGGGGCGCTGAAATTTTTGCCAGCGGCAAGGTAGTAGGCAAACCCCGTGCGCGGTGCCCCTCCGAAAGCATCGTTTTTGGAGGACGGCGGACGGCACAGGGGCTGTACCTGCTACTTGAAAAATCAGCAGCCCTGGAGTGACCGCCCGACGTCCCTAGTCGGCCCGGTTTGCGATCCTGATTTTGGTGGGGTGGGAGCATGCGCTGCGTTCGCGTTTCGGATCGCTGCCCAGGTTGCCCGCGTGGCGATTGGTCGGTTCCGCTGCTACTCCTCCACGCGCCCGCACGAGCCTCGATGGCCGGGCGTGCGACCGACATTGCGACCACGCTGCGTACCCAAAGGCTGCTCGCCAGCGGCGTCGCCACGGTGCCGATGCTCTCGATCGCCTTACAAACCGCTGACGGTCTGGGATAGCGACCGAGTAGCGGGGGGACGACGGCGTCGCGAACCGCAGCGAACCGCCGGCAACGGGGGTTTCTTGAGTCCGTCGGCTTCGCTTTTAGAATAGGCTATCATGGAGTCCCCGTTCCGGAATTTGCGACAAGGCCCTAAAAGTTCATGGCACACAACAACGGCTCCGCTTCAGCCGCCATTCCCGCGCTCCCGATGGATCGCGAATCGACGATCACCCGGCTAACGTCCTCGCTGTTGCAGAAACGAGAGGCGTTGGAAGTCGACCGGATTTTCAAAGCGCTGGTCAAGCTCGAGGGCTCCGACTTGCACTTGAAAGTCGGCCAACCTCCGATGGTTCGAGTCGGCGGGGAATTGCGACCGCTGAACCGCCCGCCGATCGAAAACGACGAGATGGTCCGGTTGTTGATCCCGATGATGGACGATCGCAACCTGGCGATCTTCGAACGGGAAGGGGGGGCCGACTTCGCGTACGTCGTCGACATCGATGGGGTCAGCTGGCGATTCCGGATCAACCTGCTGAAACAGCTCGGCATGATCGGCTTGGTCGCCCGCCGGATCAACAATTTCATCCCCGACTTCCGCGGGCTGTTCCTACCGAATTCGATCGAACAACTCTGTCACTACGAACAGGGCATGGTCCTGCTGGCCGGCGTCACCGGCAGCGGCAAGAGCACCACGATCGGGTCGATGCTGAATTACATCAACGGCATCTATCGCAAGCATATCCTGACGCTCGAAGACCCGATCGAGTTCGTCTATACCGAGGACAAATGCCTGATCAACCAGCGAGAAATCGGCCAAGACGTGATCGACTTCAGCGTCGGCATGAAGCACGCCGTCCGTGAAGACCCGGACATCATCCTGGTCGGCGAACTCCGCGACGAGGAAACGTTCATGACGGCGATCCACGCGGCCGAAACCGGCCACCTCGTGTTCGGCACCATCCACGCCGCCAGCGCCTCGACGACGATCGGCCGTATTCTCGACCTGTTCCCGGAAGAGATGCACAACGCGATCCGCAGCGCGATCGCCTTCAACATGAAAGGGATCGTCGCCCAAAAGTTGCTCAAGAGTATACGGCCGGGTGTTTCGCGGGTCCCCACTTGCGAGGTGATGACGTTCAACCCGATCGTCAAGAAGTTGGTGCTCGAGGGCCAGGACCAGAAGCTGCCCGACGCGATCCGGATCGGGGCCGAAGACGGGATGCAGGATTTCACGATGAGCCTCAAGCAGTTGATCGACGACGAACTGATCGACCGCCCGACCGCCTTCGCCGTCGCCCCTAACAAGGATTCGCTGAAGATGGCGCTCAAGGGGATCGACGTCAAAGCGCCCGGCATCATCTGACGCCGTTTCGCCCGCAAGCCCCGACCACAACGGCGGATCAATGTCCCGGCCTGCCGCCGCAGGCCCCGGCCGTCACCCACTCCTTCCTTCGCATTCGACCTAGCACTCCATGGCGAAATCCGCCCCCGAACTCCAGCCCTGGCAGACCGTTCCCCCTGCCTCCCTGACCCCCGAAATCGAAGACTCGTCCCAACAGCAGTCGCTGTTGATTTCGGTCCGCCAGAGCCCAGGATTCCCGGTCGCGACCGGACAAGTCGCTCACGCGATCTTGTCGCGAGCCAACCAGGCGATGCTCGACTACACGGCGGGAGGCTGCGCCACCCGTTACCTAGTCGACGGCATGTGGGAAGCCGGCCCGCCGCTGGCCCGCGAGGTCGGCGACCCGATGCTGGTCAGCCTCAAGCAACTCTGCCAACTCAATCCTGCTGACCGCCGCAACCCCCAGAGCGGGTCGTGTCAAGTCAAACAGGGCAAAACCAAATTCCGCCTGATACTCAAGAGCCAAGGGACCGCTCAAGGTGAACGTGTCTTGCTGCGGTTCGACCCGGAACAGGTTCCCTTTCATACGCTCAGCGACCTGGGGATGCGGGACTCGATGATCGAACAGTTCCGCGAGGCGCTCAATAGCGAGAACTCCTCGGTGCTGATCGGCAGTCCCCGCGGCATGGGACTCACCTCGACGTGGAACGTCGCGCTGAATTCCGCCGATCGCCTGATTCGCGACTTTCAATCGCTCGAACCGGAAACGGAGAAGGAACCGGAGATCATCAACGTGTCGCCCAATTTCTACGGCGGCACCACCGGCTTGGTCCCCCCCGAACTGCTCCGCAAAATGATCCTGAAGGAGCCCGACGTGTTCGTGTTTCCCAGCATCCCGGACGACGCGACCTTCGCCACCGCACTCCAACAGGCAGCCGGCAACGAGAAACAAGTGATCGCCCGCTATCCGGCCAATTCGGCGATCGAAGCCTGCGCGCGGGTGTACGCCCAATTCCCGAACTCGGCCAAAGACTTCGCGTCGACCATCAAGGCGGTGCTCAACCAACGCCTCGTCCGGCGACTCTGCGAGACCTGCAAGAAGGGCTTTCAGCCCTCTCCCGCGCTGCTGCAAAAGTTGGGTATCCCGCCGGGGCGGGTGACGACACTGTACCAACAATTCGTGATGCCGCCGATCGAAGAACAGGTCGACGCCAACGGCAAACCGGCTCCGATCCCGCCCTGCGCCACCTGCCAGGCCCGGGGCTACCTCGGCCGCATCGCGATTTTCGAGTTGTTCCTACCAGGGCCGCAATTCCGAGCCGCCCTGCCGAAGACCCGTGACATCGCCCAGTTGACGAGGATCGCCCAGGCGGAAGGCTTCCGCAGCTTGCAGTCGGAGGCAATCCTAACGGTCGCCCGAGGGCTGACGACGCTCGATGAAGTCAAGCGTGTCTTTTCAAAACCGTCGGCCTGACCGACGCGGCCGCTTTTCTCCCCCTTCTCACTCGTTCCCAACAGGTGCGTCCCATGCCCGCCACTTTCACCGGCCGCCGCGGCGTTCGCGTCGCGACCCTCCCGATCACCCTGATGATCGCCACGTTCGCGTGCGGGTCGCTCGGCCCCGTCCGCCTGACGAGCGCGGCCGAGGTCGCCGCGGAACCGTTCGGCCAGACGACGGACGGCGAGGCGGTCGAACTTTTTCGGCTCCGCGGCGACGGCGGGGTGACGGTCGAACTGATCTCGCTGGGCGCGACGATCCGATCGATTCTGGTGCCCGACGCTCAAGGGGAACTAGCGGATGTCGTCACCGGCTTCGACGACGTCGCCGGCTATCAATCGGATGCCAACCAATACTTCGGCTGCACCACCGGCCGGGTCTGCAATCGAATCGGCGGCGCCCGGTTCGAACTGGACGGCCAAACCTACAACCTGACCGCCAACGATGGCCGCAACACGCTGCACGGCGGTGGCCGACGAAGTCTCGACAAGGTCATCTGGAAAGGCGAAATCGACCGCTCCGATCCCACGGTGGCCGCGGTCGTCTTCAGCTACTTCAGCCGGGATGGCGAGGAAGGCTTTCCAGGCAACGTTCATTTCAAGGTTCGGTTTGCCCTGACAGCAAACGATTCATTGACGATGCGTTACTCGGCCACCACCGACCTGACGACCCCGATCAACTTGACGAATCACGCTTACTTCAATCTCGCCGGACACGGGAACGGCACGATCTTGGATCACGAATTGATCATTGCCGCCGAGGCCTACACGCCGACCGATGACGAATTGATCCCGACCGGCCAACTGGCAAGCGTCGCGAACACCCCGCTCGATTTTCGTCAACCGACCCGGATCGGCGCGTCCATCGAAGAGCTGACCGAGACCGCTGCGAAGGGTTACGACCACAACTTTGTCCTCAACCGCCCCGCGACGGGGGTTCGCGAAGTCGCCCGCCTGCGGGACCCCGCCAGCGGCCGCACCTTGGCGGTGCTTTCCGACCAACCGGGCTTGCAGTTCTACAGCGGCAATTTCCTGCACGGCCAAGCCGGCAAGGATGGGAAAACCTATCGCCACCGCGGCGCGCTCTGCCTGGAAGCCCAGCACTTCCCCGATAGCCCCAACCGGCCCGAATTCCCCAGCATCTGGCTCGAACCGGGCGACGAATACGTGCAGATCACCATCTACCGTTTTTTTTAAAATCGGTTTCCAATCGCACCTCCCGCCGGGCCCGTTTTCACCGTGAATTTCAGGGCTTTTTCAATTTCTGACGTTTTCTGAACCCGGTCACAATTCGCCTTGACCCCCGCGGCGGTCGTCCCCTATCTTCCCCTCATCGCACTTGGGTTCGGTCGACGAACCGGGTGACGAAGATTCGAGCCCAACGCGGCCCGCATTGGCAGAAACGCTTCCTCGGAAACGCATTTTGTCGCGGGCAAGGCTTTCGGTCGGTCGCACGGATGCGGCCTCACGACGGTCGGCGGAGGGGTTCGAGCCGGTTGTTCGACCGTCCCCAACGCAAGATGCCGCGGGGATCAACGAACCTAACCAGCACGACGATCCACCGGCTCCCGGTCCTTAGCGCGTTGTCCTCCGCCCCCCTGGGACACGTTCTAGCCGGGAGCTTTTTTTATGCGCCGCCGGCTTCCTCGTCCGCGTCCTCGCGATCGCCCTCGGCGTCGCGCGGACGCGGCAGGAAGCGGTAGCCGGCATCGCGAACCGTCAGCAGGTGCCGAGGCGAAGCCGGATCGATTTCGATGATCTTCCGCAACCGCACGACGAACTGGTCGACCGCCCGGGTCTGCAAGTTGCCGCTGAGTTGCCAAACCTTTTCGAGCAATTCACCGCGGCTGATCACCCGCTCCGCGTGCTCGACAAAGTATCTCAACAGTCGCAATTCCTTGGGCGTCATCCGCACCTCGCGGCCGTCCACCGTCACGCGGTGCGTTTCGAAATCGACGGCGACTTGGCCAAATTCGACGCTCGCCGCCCTCGGCTTGACCGCTGCGGTAGCCGCCGTGTCAGCAGCCCCACCGGGCGGATGCAGGTGCAGCAGGTTCTTCACCCGACTCAGCAGTTCGTCCAACTCGAACGGCTTGGCCATGTATTGATTCGCCCCGACGTTGAACCCACGGGTCCGATCCTCCGTCAGCGTCCGAGCCGACAGCATCAAGATCGGAACCCGACTGCCCAGGCCCCGAATCGACTCGCAGACCGCATACCCGCTCATCCCCGGCAACATCAGGTCGAGGATCAGCAAATCGAACTCCTCTCCGGACTGACCGAACATTCGCAGCGCGGTCGGGCCATCGCCGGCCACGGAGGCACGGTACCCATCGGCTTCCAGGTTGTATTTGATGCCGGTTGCTAAGTGTTTTTCATCTTCCACGACCAAGATGTGGGGTCGCATCGCTATTTCTCTCCGTCAGGGATTTGAGATCGGTTCACATTCGAAATCGGCGACGCTTCATCGGTCGCGGTACGCGAAACCTTCCCGGTCATGGGTCCTTTCGCCGGCTCCGGCCATCCGCCCCTGAGATCGCCTTTGGGGCGTCTCCAGCGGTAACCAGTCCTGGCAGAGTCACGCAAAACTCGGTCCCCGAGTTCCCCAACCGGTCAACCGGTCGCTGCGACGCCGGCCCGGCTTCCGGCAGCTGCGAGGCCGCTGTGGACGGGGCGGACGGCTCGGCGCCACCCGACCGCTCCCGTTCGGCGGATTCCGCTGCCGCTTCACCGGCGATGCCCTCCAGCGACAAGCCACGATTCTCGATGTGAATCGAGCCTCCGAGGGACCGGGTGACCGCTCGAACGAGATAAAGGCCCAAACCCGTGCCGGGTTTGGAACGCTCCAACTCATTCCCCAACCGGACGAACCGCCCGAACACCTTGCGTCGCAGGTTGGAGGGAATGCCCTGACCGTTGTCGCGAACCCGGATCAAAACCTTCGAACCGGCTGACTCCGCCGTGATGTGGACCCGTGCCGGCATGCCGCCGTACTTGACCGCGTTGTCGATCAGGTTGCGAAAAAGGATTTCGAGTTCCGCCCGACGGCTGTGCAGCACCAACGCTCCGCAATCGATGTGGACCGTCTCGTCGGGCACACGGTAGCGGATCAGGACCGTCCGGGCACAGGATTCCAGCAGCTCCTCCAAGTCGACGTCCTCAGTGGCCGCCGCGTCCCCTCCCCGTTCGACCCGCGCCGCGTCGAGCAAGTGATTGATCAGTTGATCCAAACGCTCGACGTCGTCCAACATCATGCGATGAAAGTCCTCGGTCCGCGCCGGATCGACCGAACGCCGGGCCAAGGTCTGCAAGTAAAGCTTCAACGACGCGATCGGGCTCTTCAACTCGTGCGTGACGCTGTCGATGAAGTTCGATTGCCGACGATTCAGATTGATCGCCTTGACCGTCAATGTCAGGTAGGCGATCACGCCGGCCAAGACGACCCCCAACCCGATGCTGCCGATGGCCAAGAGCAAGTAGTAGACGACCGAGGCGTCGCGGTTGTCTTTTGCCGCGGCGATGTTGATCGCGACCCAACCGACCGTCAAAGCGACGACGGTCAGGATCATGACCACACCCAGCGTGATCGGGCCTGTCAGGGAGCGGCGTTCGAGCATCAGCGGTTCAGAGCGGGCGGTCGCTGGGAAGTCGGCCCAACCCGAAAGCCGGGCCACCGAAGGGGGCCTCGGCAGCCGATTCTTCAGCCTCCATCGATTTTGGCCGAAATCGACTTGCCGTCGTGCCAATCATGTTACACTGATCGAGTCGGTCATCCTATTTAAAGCCGTTGATCGTTTTTTTGAAAACGCGGCTGGCATAAGCATCGCATCCCAACGGATTTTCGGGCAGAGGGTGTTTCACGATGAAGGCTGAAACGCAGGCAATTCGGGTCCCCGAAAGGACGATGCGGCGAATCCGTATCGAATGCCAAAACGCGATCCTGCGGGCGCGGCTGACCCCGTCGTCCGATGAACCGGTCCAGCTTTGGTGTGTCCACTCTCGGCAGGAAACCGACCACGCCTTCGGCTCCCAGTTGTGGTACTTCAACGGTCATGCCGCGAACGAAGACCAACGACGGGTCCCGCTCTTCGGCGTCCTGGAGTATTCGCTCCAATTCGGGCTGCATGAGTTGGTCGACGGCGGCGTGTTCGACTCGGCGGGTGAACGAGAACGGTTCTTCACCGTTTATCGCAAAGGCTGTATCCGCGAATCGCTCTGGCATCCCGGCCATCGCTGGCTGGCCTTCGGCATGTTGATCGTCACGGTCGCGGCTATGTTTCGCTTTCTCCCCAGACTGCTGTCCGAGTGAGTGTCGCCGAGCCCATCATCGCGGTTGACCGACTGACGAAGACCTATCGTTCGGGGCGAATCGGCGGCCGCCCGATCGAGGCGTTGCGGCAGGTTTCTTTGGATACTCGAGCGGGCGAAGTTTTTGGGTTGCTCGGCCCCAACGGCGCCGGCAAGACGACCCTGATCAAGATCCTGCTGGGCGTGATCCGCGGCAGCGGCGGTTCGGCCCGCGTGCTGAGCTTTCCTGCCGGCTCGATCGCGGCCCGCCGACGGGTCGGCTACCTGCCGGAAAGCCTGCGGATCGATCGTCACCATACCGCCCGCTCCGCGCTCCAGTTCTACGGGGGAATGAGCGGCCTGGATCGTGAAACCATCCGCATCCGAGGCGCCGAATTGCTCCGCCTCGTCGGGCTCGAAGGCCGCGACCGCGAATCGGTACGTCGCTTCAGCAAAGGGATGTACCAACGGCTCGGGTTGGCCCAAGCCCTGCTCCATGACCCCGACCTGCTGATTCTGGATGAACCGACCGACGGCCTCGACCCGGTCGGCAGAAACGAAGTCCGCAAGTTGCTGCTCGATCTCAAGTCGCGCGGCAAGACGATCTTCCTCAACAGCCACATCCTGCAGGAGGTCGAATTGGTCTGTGACCGCGTCGCCGTGATGGCCGGTGGCCAGGTACGAGGCGTCGGCACGATCGAGGAATTGACCCAATGCCTCGGGGACCGCGAGGTCCGGCTCGATCTGGCGGGTGCCGCCGACGAGTCGCGATTGGCTCGCCTGCTCGCAGAGTCCTTGGCCCCGACCACCGTCCCGCTGCGGGTCGACCGCTTGCCCGGCGATCTGCTGCGGGTGACCGTCGCCACGAATGACCAATCGCAAATCGACCGGCTGGTCGATCGCGTCCGGGCCGAATCGCTGAGCATCTTGTCACTGCATACCCCGCGACGTTCGTTGGAAGAGGTCTTCCTGATGTTGGTGGGACCGACGGAGGAGGAATTGTGATTCGCCCCTACGTAGCCGTCGTGATCGATTCGTTCCGCTCCGCGTTCGCCTCCCGTGTCCTCTGGGTCGCGTTGGCCGTGATCTACGTCTTCCTGCTGGCGATCAGCCCGATCGGCTATCGCGAGGTCTACACGACGACGTTTCGCTGGACCGATTTCGCTAACGGCACCCGACTGAAGGGGATGCTGGCGCAAGCGATTCAAGAGACGGTCGCCGCGGACCCGACCGAAACTCGCCGCGAAACCCCCGCCGGCCGCATCGCCCGGCAGCTTCCGGCCGAATTGCAGAACAACCTTCGTAAAGTCGCTGAAGGACAGGAAGTTCGCATCCGCCTGGACATCCTCGCCGAAGGGCTCAATTCCCTTTACCAGCTTGACAACTGGTACGACGCCGACGTTTGGGCCGGCACGACCAAGCTGCGTGAATGGCGAGAATTGGAGCAGCAACCGCCCGACAGCCTGTCGGAAGACCTGAAGAATCGCCGTGACCGCTTGCGGATCGAGGCCGCCTTGCCCGGGGTCTTCGAGAGCCGCGGGTCCCGAAGCATCGCCTTGACCTACGCCGGATTCACCTTCCCGGCATTTTTTCAGATCGAAAAGTCACAGTTCCAAATGGTGCTGAACCACTTGGTCCTGCGGCTGATCATCGACTGGGTCCTCGGGTTCGTGATGATCTTCCTGGGCATCCTGGTCACCGCGTCGATCATCCCCGACATGCTCCAACCCGGCTCCCTGCACCTGCTGCTCAGCAAGCCGGTCACCCGCCCGTTGCTCTTCCTGGCCAAATTCATCGGTGGCTGTGCGTTCGTGCTGGTCTGCGTGACCCAATTGATCGTCGGCTTGTGGCTGATCGCCGGCTTTCGGCTCGACATCTGGAACCACCGTTTGCTGCTCTGCATTCCGGTTTGTGTCTTCCTGTTTTCGGTCTTCTACAGCGTCTCAGCGGTCTCGGCCCTGAAATGGCGGTCCCCGATCCTGGCGATCGGATTGGCGAACCTGTTCGGCGCTTTCTGTTTGATCATCGGTGTCGGCGCCTCGTTATCGGATGGCTTCGTGACCGAACGTGATCGCGTCACGGGGCTGACCACCGCCGGCCCGAATTTGATCGCTTCCACCCGCGGTGGCCACCTACGGCGATTCGACCCGACGACCAACCGCTGGATCGACCTGTTCCCGGACGACACCGGCCGCAGCGACCGCATCCTGCCGCCGGTGACTTTGGCGGACGGCCGCGTGGTCACCGCCCGCGTCCGCGGCGGACGCCTGAACCTGTTCGGCTCCGGGGCGACCCCGATGCTGCTGATCGAGAATGACGGGGCCAGCTTGCCGGAACCGACGCTCGAGTTGCCGGCGGGAACCCGCGAGCTGATCGCGACGCGACAGGGCGATCTGCTGGCAGTCAATTCCGGCGAACTGCTGATCACCAGCGGCCGCGAACTCCGCCCCGAAGGGGAACCGGCCTCAGAATCGGACGAGGCCGCTACCGACGGCGACACAGCGACCGCCAAACCGTCCTTGGCCGACGCTTACGGCGCCTGGCTGCCGAAATTGGTCAAGTTGATGGGCGGCCCGAGCGACGGCTTCCGCTCGGTGCTGCCCCGTGGAATGTCGCTCGGCACGCCCAACTCTGTCGACGTTCATCCCGACGGCGACCACCTGTTCGTTTATTCCGGTGCCAAGCTGATCCGACTCGATCGCGACTCCCCCTCGGAGTCGGCGCAGGATGCCTGGACGCCCACCGCCCGGGCCGAGTCCGACCTGACCGGCCGCGCCGCTTGGTTACGCTGTCTCGGCGATGCGGTGGTCCTGCTGCGGACCGAAGCCCCGCCCCTGCTGTTCAACGACCAACTCGAACCGCTCGACATTCCGGGCGACGTCCTCCGGCAGTTGACCGACCTGCCGATCAGCTCCGTTGTCGCCTGCCCCCGGGCAGACAGCCCCGCAAACGAAGGGACCGTCGTCATCCAGACGACCGATGGCCACGCCTGGGTCTTGAACCGATCGGTTGACCACCCGGTCGCGTTGCGACGAATGCGTGGTGTCTCCGAAGTCGAAGCGATGCACTGGGACCCGGCCGCCGAACGCCTCTGGATCGCCCACCATGTCGACCGGGCCACCGCCTGGGATCTCGGTTCCGAAAAACTCCCCACCCGCATCACGCCTCGGGCCGCGGAGACCCTGCGTCCCGCCCTCCGCGGTTGGCGGCTGGCCGATCGATACCTCGTCACCCCGCTGCGGACGATCACCCCCCAAACGGGCGAACTGGGCGAGACGATCGCGGCGATCGTCTCGGGGCAAAACTCGCTGCAGATCCCGTTCGCGACCGCCGGCGACCTGGGAGCGGTCCAACGCTACAACGTCTGGCGCCCGCTGCTGACCTGCGGCGCGTTCGTCGCCGTGATGCTGACGCTGGGGAGTGTCTATTTCGCCCGTACCGACTTTTAGCGTCACTGCGGCGGGCCTCCGGCGTCAGTGCCGCGGGCTTGTGGCGTCGGTCTCGCAGACTCGTGGCCTCGGTTAGGCTGGGGGCAGGTCCCGATCCGACGGTCGTTGCGATCGGGAAAGTTCTGCCGGCTTTTTCGCCTTTGACCTTCCGCTTTCGCCCCCCGTTTGCGATATTTGTGCCAGCAAGCCCTCGCCGACCCGGCCCCAACCGTCTACCGGTCCAGCCCGCCGCGTGTCGTTTTGTCGGCCATATCGATTTCTGGATCCGCCATCGGCCAGCCGTTTCGTGAAGCTGTCCTTCCCGATGAACCCGGCCAGCGACCGTGGGGAAAACTTTGTTAGGTGAGTGAGATGAGTTTGGACAAACTGCGGAACATCGGGATCAGTGCCCACATCGATTCTGGCAAGACGACGCTGAGTGAGCGGATCTTGTTCTACACGGGCCGGATCCACAAGATCGAAGAAGTTCGCGGCAGCGGCGACGGCGCGACGATGGATCACATGGAACTCGAGAAGGAACGGGGGATCACGATCACCTCCGCCGCCACGAGTGTGAATTGGCATGGCACGCCAATCAACCTGATCGACACCCCCGGCCACGTCGACTTCACCGTCGAAGTGGAACGGTCGCTCCGCGTACTCGACGGCGCCGTTCTGGTGCTTTGCGCCGTCGGCGGCGTGCAGAGCCAATCGATCACGGTCGACCGCCAAATGAAACGCTACCAAGTCCCGCGATTGGCGTTTGTCAACAAAATGGACCGTACCGGGGCGAACCCGTTCCGCGTCTGCGAACAACTTCGCACCAAGCTCGGTGCCGAATCGTTCTTGATGCAGTATCCGATCGGCGCCGAAGACAATTTCCGCGGCGTCATCGACTTGGTCGAAATGAAGGCGCTGACCTTCAGCGGCGATCGCGGCGAGGTCGTCGAGACGGGTGAAATCCCCGCCGACCTGCGAGAGGAAGCGGAGGAATATCGCGGCAAGATGCTTGAAGCGCTGTCGATGTACAGCGACGAGATGATGGAATTGCTGCTCAGCGAAGAACCGGTTCCCACCGACCTAGTTTATAAGGTCGCCCGGCTCGCCGTCCTCGGCGGGGCCACCCCCGTCTTCATGGGTTCAGCCTACAAGGACAAAGCCGTCCAACCGCTGCTCGATGCCGTCGTCCGGTACCTCCCCAGCCCCTTGGAACGGGAAATCCGCGGCCGAGACCCGAAGGACGAAACGAAGCGGATCGAATTGCTTCCCGATCCCGACGCCCCGTTCGTCGGGATGGCGTTCAAGATCGTCGACGACCCGTTCGGTCAGTTGACCTTCATGCGGATCTACCAGGGCTGCGTCAAAAAAGGCGAAACCTACGTCAACCAACGGACCAGCCGCAAGGAACGTTTCAGCCGTCTGGTGCGGATGCACAGCAACAAACGTGAAGAAATCGATACCGCAACCGCCGGTGACATCATCGCCGTGATGGGCATCGACTGCGCCTCGGGCGATACCTATTGCACCGAACGGGATTACTGCACGTTGGAAACGATGTTCGTCCCCGAACCCGTTATCAAGGTCGCGGTCAACCCCGCCAGCCGGGCCGATGCCGACAAGATGTCGAAAGCCCTCCAGCGGTTCCGCAAGGAAGATCCCACCTTCCGCGTGTTCACCGATGAGGAGACCAACGAAATCCTGATCAGCGGCATGGGTGAACTTCACCTCGACGTCTACGTCGAACGGATGAAACGGGAATACAAGGTCGAGGTCGAGGTCGGCGCCCCCAAGGTGAGCTACCGCGAAAGCCCGACCCGCGAGGTCGAGTTCAACTACAAGCACAAGAAACAGACCGGCGGTTCGGGCCAGTACGCCCACATCGTCGGCAAACTCTGCCCGATCGAATCGGCGAGCGAAGACAGCTTCGAGTTCGAAGATCACGTCGTCGGCGGCCGGATCCCCAAGCAATACATCCCGGCCGTCGAAAAGGGCTTCCGGGACTCCTTGGTCAAGGGCCCGGTTGCCGAGTATCCGGTCGTCGGAACCCGTATCGACTTGATGGACGGCAGCTACCACGACGTCGATAGCTCCGAAAAGGCGTTTTACACCGCCGCCCAAGGCTGCTTCCGGGAATACTTCGCCAAGGCCGCCCCGGTGCTGCTCGAGCCGATCATGAACATCGAGATCGAATGCCCCGAAAGCTTCCAGGGACCGGTCGTCGGTGACATCATCAGCCGCCGCGGACTGATCACCAACACCGACGTCCGTGACGGAATCTCGGTCGCAACCGCCGAAGTGCCATTGGCGGAAACCTTCGGTTACGCGACCGACCTGCGAAGCATGACGCAAGGGCAAGGGACGTTCACGATGGAATTCGCGACCTATCGCCAGGTTCCCTCCAACGTCCAAGAAGACATCATCGCGGCCAAGAAGAAGGCCCAGTTGGTCGGCGCCAAGTAAAACCGGCACCGCAACCGAGTCGCCTCGCGCTCCCAAAATGACCTCGAGCCCCCCGCAGGGCTCGAGGTTTTTTTCTGGGCTCTCCCTCCCCCATGCTCAGCCTTGCTCGTGCTCAGCCTTGCTCGTGCTCAGCGAAGCGGTAAGCACTTCAACAGGTCTTATTCCGCATAACTTGAACACATCGATCGACACCGGCGTTGACCGTTCGCTCAGAATTCTCCGAAAATAATCCTATGCGGCCGATCACCCGCCAGTGACGTAAAACCGGAACCGAGCATGACCGCCTGATTTCTTAGCCCGGAGCGACACATACTTGCCGGTGGCGTAAGCCACAGGGAAATAAACTCAGAAAATCCGAAGCCCGGAGGGCGACACATACTTGCCGGTGGCGTAAGCCACAGGGAAATAAACTCAGAAAATCCGAAGCCCGGAGGGCGACACATACTTGCCGGTGGCGTAAGCCACAGGGAAATAAACTCAGAAAATCCGAAGCCCGGAGGGCGACACATACTTGCCGGTGGCGTAAGCCACAGGGAAATAAACTCAGAAAATCCGAAGCCCGGAGGGCGACACATACTTGCCGGTGGCGTAAGCCACAGGGAAATAAACTCAGAAAATCCGAAGCCCGGAGGGCGACACATACTTGCCGGTGGCGTAAGCCACCGGAA
>RECD01000198.1 GCA_007694185.1 Planctomycetaceae bacterium | reverse complement strand
CACTTTCCGAAGGGTCCTTCCAAAAAGGGGACCGGCTTCGTGCAGCCACTGAGACCTCACCAACACTGGCACCTGGACATCGCCTATTTGAACATCCGCGGTACTTTCTACTTCATCGCGTCGCTGCTAGACGGCTTCAGCCGTTCCGTAGTCCACTGGGAAATACGGGCGAAGATGGAAGAAGTGGATATCGAGGTGATCGTTCAGCGTGCCCGCGAAAAGTATCCCGGTACCGCCCCCCGTGTCAGTGGTGACTTGCTCGAGGTCTCCGTCACCCTGGAGTCGAATGAACAGTTCGAGCGCGTGTTTGCCGAGCTGGATGGTCAGTTCTCGGACGGTGCGTTCGGTCTGATCGAAGGAATCGCCGCGTTGGGCGGCCGCCCGCACCTCCCTTTTCAAGCCATCGACGATTTGGTCGAGGTCGTCCAGGACCTGGGCTGAGGCGGCTTGGGAACTGGCGGAACTGGGGTTGCGAGCGAGGTTTAAATCGGCGACGTTCATCTTAAGCGGCCTCCTGCCTTGGTGAAACGGAATTGAAGAACCCGAATCATGGCAGGTTGGCCGTTTTTTGTTTAGTCGAATTTCCAGCCCGGTCGTACCAGGCCCGGCGGGGTGCCGGTTACACCCGATCTAACTCAGACTCCAGGCCGGGAAGGGGTCGCCGAAGGTTTGCCAGGCTAGCGGTCCGGCGGCCAGTTCGTCGTCGGTCAGCAGGCATTGCTGAAGCGAATCGTACAAATCGATCTCGTCCATACCGATGCCGATGAAGACCAATTCCTGGCGGCAATCGCCTACTTTCGCGTCCCAGTGCCCGGCGATCGCTTGGCGAACCGCCGGGATATCGGGCCACTGTTCTGGCGGCACGCATGCCCACCAGTAGCCGCCGACGTCGAGCCGCGCGACGCGCCCGGCCTGAGACCAGATGCCGACCTTATCGAGTCGCGTGGCCAGCCAGAAGAAGCCTTTGGAGCGTAGGACACCGGACCAATCTTGCGACAGTCGGTCGTAGAATCGTTGTGGGTGAAACGGGCGACGCGAGCGGTAAACGAAGCTGTTTACGCCGTATTCCTCGACCTCGCTCGCACCTTCGCCGCGCAGCGTCACCTGCCAGCCCTTGGACAATTTCGCTCGCTCAAAATCGAACCGCCCGGTGCCCAAAACCCGTTCCACAGGCACCTCCCCGAATTGGCTCCGCAGCCGCAGCGCGTACGGATTGAGGTGCTCAAGGAAAGCCTCGATCTCGCCCAACTCGGTGCCGCTTACTAAGTCGGTCTTGTTCAGAACGATCACGTCAGCGAACTCGACCTGATCGACTAACAGATCGGCTACCGTGCGGCGATCTTCCTCCGTCGCCGCCTGGCGGGCGCTCTGCAAGTCCTGACCGATCCGCAAGTCGGCCAAGAAGTTGGCTGCATCGACCACGGTGACCATCGTGTCGAGCTGGGCGATGTCGGCGAGTGCCTGGCCATCGCCAACAGCGAAAGTGAACGTGTCGGCGACCGGTGCGGGTTCCGAAATCCCAGTCGATTCGATCAGCAAATAGTCGAAACGGCCTTCCCTGGCCAACGCGGCTACTTCCAGCAGCAGATCCTCGCGGAGCGTACAGCAGATGCAGCCGTTGGTCATCTCGACCAGTTTTTCTTCGGTACGGCTGAGCGCCCCCTGGCCACGCGCGATCAGTTGCGAATCGACGTTGACCTCGCTCATGTCGTTGACGATCACGGCCACGCGAAGCCCCCGGCGATTGCCGAGCACGTGATTGAGCAGCGTCGTTTTGCCGGCTCCGAGGAATCCCGAGAGAACGGTGACGGGCAATTTCTTATCGATATTTTGTTTCATGATGTGGTGGCCTCCGGTCGCTTGGGTCGAATGAGCAATCGATTCGTGAGCCGTCGCCAGTCTTCCGCACCGCTGTCCCAACAGCGGCCAGTGAGTTGAGTCCAGGCTCGCGGCATCTGCTCGGCTTTGACCAACGGCCGCAGCCAGGTTGCGACGCACTCGCGGCGATAATCGGGCCCGACCCAATTTAGGACCCAGCGTTCGTACGACGCGATCCAATGCAACATGCGTCGGCAGAGCAGATGGGAATGCCGCCACTGTGCCGCGCCTCGCGGACGGCCAAATCCCGATAGTTCATCAGCCCAGTGAATGACGTCGGCGAGCGATTCGGCCGCCGACCAGGAAGGACGGAAACCGGATCGCCCGAGGTACAACCCGCCGTGCTGTCGTTCGCCGTAGAAAATGCCGAACCCCCACAGGCTGATGTGCCGACGGTCTTCGTCGAGCCGATAGCAGCTCGATCCGCCATGTTCGGAACCGGCCCGATGGCGGGTAAAGCCGTATTGAAGCAACAGGTTGCCGGAATCGCGGCGGATATCACATCCCCAGCACCACAATTGCTGAGCGAGCAAATTCTCTGCAAACCTGCGGACCGGTGGCGGGTAACACCAACCGCGGCGGACGGCAGCCCGGACCGAACGCGTTTGTGAAGCCGGCGTCGGCGTCTTTTCAACAGCCGAATTCACAGGACCCATCGTCCGCCCCATGCCAAGATCACCGAGAAAAGTACGGCAAAAGCGAACTGCCGAGCCAGCAGTTTGCACGTCCTTAGCCTGCCGGTTTCGCGAGCGATGGCCAAGGCTGTCACCAAGCACGGCAACAGCACGCCGGCTAAGTAAACCGCAGTCACCGCCTGTGCCGCTGACAAAGCACCTTCGGCCGCATCGCCCGCCAACAAAAAAATTCCGTCTTTCCGCACCGAAGCCATGACCACGGCGACCGCCACTTCGGCAGGCAGATCGAACAGTCGCATCACCGGTTCGAGAGCCGCCGCCGCACGGTCCAGCAGGCCGCTTTGCGCCGCGACCGCCGCCACCCCACAGATCAAGACGAACACCGGCAACGCCTGTACTAAGAATTGACGGACCACACCCGACGCCTGACGCCATACCGCCGCGACTGTCGGCCGCTGCATGAACGGCCGCTGCGGGATCACCAACTGATTCAGCGGATTGCGTGCTTGGGCGGGAGCGGTCAAACGGACGTAGATCAGTGTGGTGATCAGCAGATAGGAAAGAAAGATCAACGCCGGCCGGATCGCCCCCTGACCGCTCGCGGTGCCAGCGGCCGCTAACACCGCCAAAGATGCGGGCAATTGGTAACTGCATGCGGCACCGAACGCGATCGCCGAAATCGCGGTCCCCCGTGAGCAGTCTGAGCAGCCACGGGTGCTGATCACCGCCGGCACATTACAACCGAACCCCATCATCACTCGCAGCGCATCCCGGCCGCTGAGCCCCAACGGACGCAACAGCGGATGCAGCGCCGCATTGATCCGTTCCGCCAGCCCCGTCGTCTTGTAGACACCAAGGATGACGGCAAACAGCAACACCGTAGGAAAGGCCCAAACGATCAAGAACGGCCCCATGTTCAGCAACCCGTAACCGAACCGGCCGGCCTCAGCCGTCAACAACATGCTCAGCCATCCCGGCAGCGTCGCGTCGACAAAGCGGATCAGCGGCTCGATGGCCGCCTCGACCGGCGCCTCCAATAACGCCGCGACTCGGTTGGCCCCGAAAATCGTCGCTGCGGCGGGCAGAACCAACAGCAACAGCGCGAGCAGCGGCCCCAGCAGCGGTTGATCGAGCGGACCGGCCGACGGCTCGATCCGCCGACCGGCACGGCCGACGAGCGTCGGCGTCAGAAACCGCGGGGAGACAGTCGAATCGGCGTCGAGCGAAATCGGTTCAGCGGTCCAAAGTCGTTCGATCGCCCGCTCGATCAGATCGTGATCGGCCGGAGTCAGTCGACGTGCGTCGAGCGGAATGAAATCGACGCCGCTCTCACGACTCAGCGAGGCCAGGGCTCGTCGCGACGCCTCCTTCGCTTCCGTTTTGTCCCAAAAAGTCACAGCTACCAACCCGCGTTTGCCGACGACCAGCGGCAGCATTTCGGACAAATCGTCATCCAGCTGTGTCGCTTGGCAAACCAACATCACGGCATCGCGACGATCGAGTTCGGCCAGCGCGGTTCGCGTCGTCTCGGTATCGCTGCGGCGAAGGATCCCCGGCGTGTCGACGAATGTCCAGCGCTCGCTGCGGTAGCTTTGTACGGTCACGGTCGAGCCGCGATAGTTCGATTCGCCTGCGGAAATGCCCGCCAGCGACGCGATCAATTGCGACTTGCCGACGCTCTCTTTGCCGACGACCAGAAGTTCCGGCTGAGCCTCGGGAATCGACCGCTCCGTGGTCGCTCGCGTGATCCGCCGCAGGACGCCGTCCGCAGCCAGACGAGCCTTATTCCCCAGGCTGACGTCGCCAGCGGGATGGCGACGGCCATCCGCAGACGAGGCTGGGTCGGCGGATGAACCAGCGGTTGATGCCGAATCGACGGGTGAGGGCGTGATCAACAAACGCACTCCTCACCGCAGCATGACAAGTCGTCCAGATACATCCCCCACATCCGGTACATTTCCAGTTGCTCGGCGGATAATTCGAGCCGCTCGGCGATCGCTTTGGCGACGACGGCAAACCGTTGTCGGAACTTGTAGATGAAGCAGAAAATGTGGGTGTCATGGCGAACCATCGGACCGGCCAGGAACAGCCCTTCGGCGATCGTCGACTCATCGCGATCGGTCAGCAGCGGATAGCCGTCTGCGCGGTGATCGAAGTGCTCGGCGACCAACTTCATGCTGCCGCTGAACCCCGTCGCCATGATCGGACGCCACTTGGTCATCAGGTCGCGACCGTCGACCAGGAGCACCCGATATCCGGATCGCTTGCGACAGACCTCAAAGACATCGACGCCTCCGAGCAGCGTCACCCGTTCGCGAACTTCGGCGGCACGAAGCCGTTCAAGCGTGTAGGGCGACGCGGTAACGCTCGGGTCCGACGAATCGACCTCCCAAGGCTTTTCGCGATCAACAACGGTGACGCGTTTACCTAATCGAGCGAGATGGATCGCCGCATCGAGTCCGCTTTCGTAGCCGCCAATGATCAGCACCTCGTCACCCTTAATCTGATCCCACGCGGCGATCAACGCGCTGTGCACGCAGTGATTGGAACCGGGAAACGAAGTCAGCCGTGGGTACTGGAACTCGCCCGCCGCCCAGATCACGAACTTGGCTTCGATCGGCCCGGCGTCGGTCTGGAGTGTCCAAAGGTCGCCGTGGCGACGCAGAGAGCGGACGTCGATCCCGGTGCGTATGGGGATCTGGAAAATTTCTGCGACGTTCCGCAGGTAGGCGGCGTAATGGCGTCCGCTGGGGTGCTCCCGTTGCAGGCTGAATGCCGGTGACGTGCCGATCGCCACGGCATTCAGGTCGAGCATGCCGATCGAGTTGGTGGGAAATGACGGCGTGATGAACCGCATTTCCTGGGGCCATCGGTCGAACGAGGCGCCTACCGCATGGCGATCGATGACCAAAACGTCTTCCACGCCAGCGTGCAGCAGAGGCACCGCGGCGCCGATTCCCGCGGCACCGCCGCCGACGATCACGACGTCGTGCGGCTTGCCTTCCACGCGGCGGGTAACGGAACAGAAGTTCGCGGCGTCCAAGTTATCGCTCAGTCCGGTGTCACAGGAAGCAAATGCGAGCGCGTGCCCATCTACCGGAAGAGATCATACGCAGGGGCAATGTTTATGCAAGTGCCTCGAGGGTGCAGATGGGGTTGTGGCCAAGAGGGCGCCCCGATCAACCGTCGGAGCGGTCGCACCCGGGTTCCCCTGTGCCGAGCCAAAAGGTATCTCCCACACCCTGTGGCCTACCGACTCTTCGACCTCGGTCGTGTACGTCACGGGATGTAACCAATCACGCGGCAGGCAATGAAAGGACGATAGGTGCCGCCCAAAGCACGAAAGAACGGCTAGCGAACGGAAAGCGAACGGAAAGTGCCACCGAACGGAAAGTGCCACCCACATTTCGCCACCGTGCGAGCCTCAGCGACCGACTGGAAAATTTTGCACCCCAGGCACTCGCCACGAAGGGGCTACCCGTTTTTCGCAGACGCTATCGCCAAAATCACTCGGGTCAGTTGGGCGAGAATTTTGGCTGACTGACCAGACGCGTGCAGCGACGCCGAATCCTCGCCTGCGTTAGTCGCCCCGAAGGGTCCCGAAAGCGGGTGGCACTTTCCGAAGGGTCCGTTAGTCGCCCCGAAGGGTCCCGAAAGTGGGTGGCACTTTCCGAAGAAGGGTCCCGAAAGTGGGTGGCACTTTCCGAAGGGTCCGGTGGCACTTTCCGAAGGTTCCCTGGCAAGCGGTATTTAAAGTGCTTTCTGCGCGACCATGGCGCCGTACTGCAT
>RECD01000045.1 GCA_007694185.1 Planctomycetaceae bacterium | reverse complement strand
GAGGTTCCGGGCGCGCCCGAGATCGACCGTGAGCAGAGCGGGCGGTTGCAATTGGCCGAGTGGCTGACGAGTGCTTACAACCCGCTGGCCCCGCGGGTTGCTGCCAACCAGATTTGGCAGCATTTGTTCGGCGAGGGGATCGTGCCGACGGCCGACAACTTCGGCACAACCGGGGCCAATCCGTCGAACCCCGAGTTGCTCGATTACCTTGCCAATCGGCTGATCGAGCTCGGTTGGAGCCGCAAGGCGTTCGTGAGGGAATTGGTCTTATCGCGAGCTTATCGGTTGTCGTCGCAGGCGGACGCGGACAATTTGCTCGCGGACCCCGCGAATCGGTTGCAATGGCGGCACACGGCGCGGCGGTTATCTGCCGAGGAGTTCCGCGACGCCGTGTTGGTGGCGACTGACGGATTGGATCGGGCGCGGGGCATCGGTTCCGCGGCGGCTGAATTGAAGATGATCGAGATGGCCGACAACGGCGGCGAGGCGAAGAAGGTTCACGAGCAGGCGGACACCAGCCGTTTGCGGAGCATTTACTTGCCGCTGATGCGCGGCGTCACGCCGCGGTCGTTGGAACCGTTTGATCCGGCTGAGCAGACGTTGGTCACGGTCCGCCGGGACACGACCAACGTCCCGACGCAGGCGTTGTTCTTGTTGAATTCGCCCTTCATTCGCGAGCGGGTAGCGAGCTTGGCGGAACCGGCGGGGCTGCGGGAGCAGGCGATCGAGGAATCGATTCGGGAAGCCTACCTGCGGTTCGTGTCGAGGGAACCGGCGGCGGACGAAATCGAATCGGCGGCGAGTTTCCTGCGGGAGCTGACCGCCGCAGACGCTGAGGCGGAAGCGGAGGGGTCGAATTCCTGCGATCAGCCGGTCAGCGTCGAAGCTTGGTCGGTGTTCTATCAGGCTCTGATCGGCGGGGCGGAGTTTCGGTACCTGCGCTGAGCCTGTTTGACCGAGGTGCGCGAAACGGATTCGCCCACCTCGCCCCTTGTTAAGCAAAATCACCCTTCACGATAAAAGGATTTGACCATGTACCAGCTTTCTACCTTTTCCCGTCGTGAAGCGTTGCGGTCGACCAGCGCGGGCTTCGGGTTTCTGGCGCTCTCCTCGATGCTGGCTCAGCAGCGGGGAAGCGCGACCGAGCGTGCGGGGGATGCTGCGGAGCCTTTGGCGATCAAACAACCGCACCATCCGGCCAAGGCGAAACGGATCATCTTCGTCTTCATGCAGGGGGCGATTTCGCAGGTCGACACGTTCGAGTACAAGCCGCAACTGCAGGTCGACGATGGCAAGACGGGGCCGATCGGCGGACGGTTGGTCGGTTCGAAGTTCAAGTTCCAGCAGTATGGCGAGACCGGCAGTTGGTTCTCGGAATTGCTGCCCAACTTGGCGACGCATGCCGACAAGATGTGCTGGCTGCGTGGCCTGCACACCGACACGCCGGCTCACCCTCAAGCCGTCGTGCAATTGCACACGGGGGCGGCCAACGCGACCTTGACCCGTCCCAGCATGGGGGCATGGTTGCTGTATGGGTTGGGGACCGAGAACCAGGATTTGCCGGGGTACATCACCATCAACCCGCCTGCCAACTTCGGCGGTTCTGTCAATTACGGCAACGCCTTTTTGCCGGCTCACTTTCAGGGCAGCCGGGTGGACGACAAGGGGTATGTCCCGAATCTGAAGCCGGAGTTGGCGGAGCGGAAGCAGCGGTCACAGATCGACTTCATCCAGTCGCTCAACCGGCGGTTTGCAGAGGCCCCTGACGCACCGGACGCGGTCGAGGGGGTGATCCAATCCTATGAGTTGGCGTTCCGGATGCAGTCGACCGTACCGGAACTGCTCGATCTGAAGGGGGAGCCGGAGTCGGTATTGGAGGAATATGGGATCAACGAGCAGCGGACGGCTTCCTTCGGGCGTCAGTGCCTGATGGCCCGGCGGCTGAGTGAAGCCGGGGTTCGGTTTGTGGAAATCTGCCAACCCGGTTGGGACCATCACAACAACCTGCACAAGGGATTGGTCGATCGTTGTGGTTCGATCGATCAACCGGTCGCCGCCTTGTTGCGGGACCTCGATCGCCGGGGGTTGCTCGATGAGACCTTGGTGCTGTTCGGCAGCGAGTTCGGTCGGCAGCCGACGGCTCAAGGCAAAGACGGGCGGGACCACAACATCACCGGTTACCCGATGTTTTTGGTCGGTGCCGGGGTTAAACCGGGCATGACTTACGGGGAGACGGACGAGTACGGTGTCCGCGCGGTGGAGGGTCGGATGCACACGAACGACCTGCACGCTACATTGTTGCACCTGCTCGGTTTGAACCACGAGTGGCTGACCTATCCCTACGCGGGTCGCGACTTTCGGCTGACGGACATCGCCGGCCGGGTGGCTCGAGAAATCCTGGCGTGAGCAGTCGCGGATTCGTGGGGCTCACTCGACCGTTCCCTCGAAATCCTTCTTGGTCTTCACGCGGTGTGATGCATGAGTTTTGATGCGTGGTTGACTTTGATGGTGGTGGCGGGGGCGTTCGTTGCGCTGGCTTGGAATTGGGCGCCTCCTGATCTGGTCTTCGTCACCGCCACGGTGGTGTTGGCGGCGGCCGGGGTGATCACGACGGACGAGGCCTTCGCCGGATTTTCGAATTCGGGGATGCTCACCGTCGCCGCGTTGTTCATTGTGGTCGCGGGGCTGCGGGAGACCGGGGTGCTCGACCATATCGGCCACCACGTGCTGGGGAAGGCGAAGACCGAGCGGGCGGCCATCTGCCGCTTGGGCGTGGTGGTGATGCCGATGTCGGCGTTCCTGAACAACACGCCGATCGTGGCGATGTTTTTGCCGGTCGTGATCGATTGGTGTCGGCGGCACCGCGTTTCGCCCTCGAAGCTGCTGATCCCGCTGTCCTTTCTGACGATTTTGGGGGGGACCTGCACGTTGATCGGGACGTCCACCAACCTGGTCGTCAACGGGTTGATGGTGCAGAACGGGCTCGATTCGATGTCGTTATTCGAGATCGCCAAGGCTGGGATTCCTTATTCGATCGTCGGCTTCATCTATCTGTTGACCGTCGGGCGGCGGTTGTTGCCGGACCGCAAGGAGCTGATCGAGCAGTTGGGGGAGACGCAGCGGGAGTATTTGGCTGAGATGGTCGTGCGGCCCGGTTGTCGGCTGGCGGGTTGCTCCGTCGCGTCGGCAGGCTTGCGGCAATTGCCGGGATTGTTCTTGATCCGGATCGAACGGGGAGACATGTCGATCGGGCCGGTGGGGCCGGAGCAGCAGATCTTGTCGGAGGACCGGTTGGTCTTCACCGGCGTGGTCAGCGGCATCATCGAACTCGAAAAGATCCCCGGTTTGGAACCGGTCACCCACGCGGACGAGCAGTCGGTCGACAATCCGCCGAAGCAGCGGCAGTTGGTGGAGGCGGTGATTTCGCCGAGTTGCCCGCTGATCGGCAACACGATCCGGGAAGCCGATTTTCGTACCGTTTACGGGGCCGCCGTGGTGGCGGTTCACCGGGCCGGCAAGCGGGTGGCGAAGAAGATCGGCGACATCCGTTTGGAGGCCGGCGACACGCTGCTGATGGAAACCGGACCTCACTTCATCCGCGCTTACCGGCACGACCCGGCGTTTTACTTGGTCAGTGACGTGGCGGATTGGCGTCCGATTCGGCGGGAGCGGGCGAAGATCTCGTTCGTGATCTTCGCGATCCTGCTGCTGCTGATGACCACTGGCCAACTGCCCATTCTGTTGGCGTGTGCCTTGGCGGCGGTGGCGATGATCGGATCGGGATGCATCTCCACCGGCGAGGCGAGGCGGAGCATCGAGTGGCAGGTGTTGATCACGATCGCCGCCTCGTTCGGGCTCGGGGCGGCGCTAAAGAATTCGGGGTTAGCGACCGCCTTGGCGACGACGCTGGTCGACACGACCGCGGTCTGGGGGCCGATCGCGGCGCTGGCGTTGTTTTATCTGCTCGGGTCGGTGCTGACGGAGCTGATCACGAATAACGCGGTGGCGGTGTTGTTGTTCCCGTTCTGTCTGGAAACCGCTCGGTTGTATGACGTGCGTCCGGAGCCGTTCCTGGTCGCCTTGATCCTGTCGGCTTCGGCCAGCTTTGTCACGCCGATCGGATATCAAACCAACCTGATGGTCTACGGGCCGGGCGGTTATCGGTTTCTGGACTTCATGAAGGTCGGCTTGCCGCTGAACCTGATCCTGTGGTTGATCGCGATCCCGCTGATCCCGGCGATCTGGCCGTTCTGAGCCGATTCCCGGTTTTCGCCGCCGGCGGGTGTTTCGCGGTGAGGTGCCACTTCGATTACACGGCAGGCATTGACTTGTCGATAGCTGACATGTAAACTAAATGCATCCGAGGGAGAGTTTGTCGATGGGACGCTTGCAGCACGAACTGAAAAAGAAACGGCCGTTCGATTCGCCGGAACAGGAGGCGTTGTTGAACATCATGCGGACCAACGACCGCTTCCAGAACCGTTTCGGCAAGCTGTTTCGCGACTTCGGGCTGACCAATTCCCAGTACAACGTGTTGCGGATTTTGCGGGGTGAGGGACGGCCTTTGCCTTGTCTTGAGATCGCCGAGCGGATGGTCCAGGTGGTACCGGCGATGACCGGGTTGCTCGATCGGCTTGAGAAGCAGGGGCTGATCGCACGGAATCGCTGCACCGAGGATCGGCGGGTCGTTTACGTCGAATTGACCGTGGCCGGCAAGAAGTTGTTGGACCAGCTCGACGTTCCCGTCGACGAGCTGCACCGACGGTTGGTCGGGCACCTTACGCCGGAGGAATTGCGACGGCTGAGTCGGTTGCTGGAGAAGGCGAGACTGAGTCTGGACGAACCGGCCGGCTGATTTTTTTGTCCAAATAGTTGATATGTAATTAGTGTTTATGTCGCTTATTGAGGAGATCTGACGATGATCCGTATCCGACCCGCCGGTGAGCGGGGCCATTTCGACCATGGTTGGCTCGACAGCTACCACACCTTTTCGTTCGCCGATTACCACGACGACGAGCACGTTCGGTTTCGGTCGCTGAGGGTGATGAACGAGGACCGGATCGCTCCCGGCAAAGGTTTTGGGACGCACCCCCATCGCGATATGGAGATCGTCACCTACGTGCTCCAGGGGGCGCTGGAGCATCGCGACTCGATGGGCAATGGTGAGGTGTTGCGACCGGGGGAGTTCCAGCGGATGTCGGCCGGCACCGGGATCACGCACAGCGAGTTCAACCCGTCGGCGACCGAACCGGTGCATCTGTACCAGATTTGGCTTTTCCCCGAACGGAAGGGGATCACCCCGAGTTACGAGCAGAAGCGGTTTCCGGAAGCGGAGCGGCTCGACCGGTTGCGGTTGGTCGCGTCGCCCGACGCCGCGGACGGGTCGTTGCGGATTCATCAGGACGCCCGGATCTACCTCGGCACGCTCCGTCCCGGCGTGTCGATCGAGCTCCCCTCGGCCACGGGACGTCACGGTTGGTTGCAGGTGCTCCGCGGAACCGTTTCGCTCAACGGCACCCTGTTATCCGCCGGTGACGGTGCCGCCGTCAGTGATGAGGCGTCGTTGGCCCTCCGCGTTGACTCGGATGCTGAGCTGTTGTGGTTCGACTTGGCTTGAATTGGCTCGCTTTCGTCTGTTCCCCATTTCCTGTTCCCTGCTTACCCGTAGGAGCCCTTTGCCATGCACGCGTACGCTACCCCGCTCGCTCGGTTGATGATCGCCACCATCTTTTTGCTCAGCGCCGTGGGCAACAAAATCCCGAATTTTGGGGGCGTTGCCGAGTACATGGCGTCGGCCGGAGTCCCGCTGCCGAAGCTGATGTTGGCCGGTGCGATCGTATTCCTGATCGTCGGCGGGCTGTCCGTGCTGCTCGGTCTTTACGCCCGGGTGGGGGCCGGCTTGTTGCTGGTTTTCCTGATGCTCGCCACCTACTACTTCCATGCCTTTTGGATGTTCGAGGGGCAGGAGCAGGAGTTGCAGATGATCCAGTTCATGAAGAACTTGTCGCTGATGGGCACGATGGTGTTTTTGATCAGCAACGGATCGGGAGCCGGCAGTCTCGACGCGTGGCTGGCAGGTCGCGCGGGCGCCAAGTCCTCAGAGAGCAGAGATCGGCTGGAGGGTGACAAAGCGGCTGGCCATCCAGGTTGAAAGCCTGCGAAGCGTGCCAAACCAGAACCGGGTGGGCGAGACACGGAGCTTCAAGGACGAGTGTCCGTTCACGGGCCGGTGCGATGATCTGAAAAAACGGCCTTGGCTCGGAACGCCGTTTTCGTACCAACGGTTCACGCCTGGCCAACCACCCCGAATCGGACCACCTCCCGAAATCGATGCTGAGAGGACG
>RECD01000046.1 GCA_007694185.1 Planctomycetaceae bacterium | reverse complement strand
GTGGCGTAAGCCACCGGAACCGAGCATGACCGCCTACTTTCCTAGCCCGGAGGGCGACACATACTTGCCGGTGGCGTAAGCCACCGGAACCAGTAAAAGAAGATCACAAAGCCCGGAGGGCGACACATTATCTCAGCGTCGCCAATGAATTCTGACATTCAAACAATTTAAGCACTTCGACAGGCCTCATCTTGCACAACTTGAACGCGCAGATCGACAGCGCGGTCCGCCGACTCCCCAGACTACACTGAATGAATCCTGTTGAAGTGGGTGCTCGACCAAGGGGCTATTGAACCAATTTCCTCGAATCGCGGTTTGCGAGAAACACGTCGGCTATCCGTTGTGTTCAATCCATGCTGATCGTTGAGCGGCGACCAAATCCTTGGGTGTCCATCGCCAGCTCTCCAGCAGCGACGGCAGGCCAAACAATTGACCAACCAGCCAGGGACCAACAAACAGCAAAATTGGAGGAAGCATCAACCAATATCCGACATCCAACAGCCGCCATGGATCGGCTTTGATGTAGAACCAGAGGGCAATGCTGGGCGTCAGGCAAACTGCCAGGGCAGGCAACGAATAGCGCAACTGAGGCCGCATTCCAAGTCGCGCACCGCACCGACGACAACGATGCACCGGAAGGAGTTTCTGTCGCCAATGCACGCGTGAGTCACAGATTGGACAAACGCCGCGACTCTCGCGTCGCGAAACCGACGACGCGGCCAACATTTCGGTAGGCGGCGAGTAGGGATTTTATCCGTTTCTTGATCGCAAATTGCCAGGCCGTTTGCACTTGTGGTAGCGATTGCCCACCTAACCATCTCGTCCTAACGCAATCGCTCTTGCAGATTTCAGCGCGGCGTGGCCGCCCGGAGACGTGCCGGAGGAGTCGGCATGCTTGCGAAGGCGGGCGCGAAACCACCCTGTGTTCGCCCCCAGCGGCGAAACGCCGGCGTCGAGGACGTACCGGAACCACCGGGCGATAGCTGGTATACTCGCCGCTACATCGCATCGAAATAGCCTTCCGCACATGCAGGCAGGGGTTGATCGCTTGCGACGGATTCGCTGAGCGAAGAACGGAGGTGAGTGGTGGTCGTGGGAGGCCAAGTGATTGGGCAACGTTCGCACTGGTGCGGGCTTGGGCTTGCGGATGAATCCCGACGCCCCCGTCCGTGCTCAGAGCCGTGGATTAAGGTCGACCGGGTGCATCCAACCTCGGACGAGGCGATCAAGACGCCGCCCGACGTATTTTACGACGACCATCCTGCAAGGCTCGAACCCCTGCGGGAAACCGGCAATGACCTGGAACTGGACATCCGACGGTTCGGGCTAGACAACCGGTATGCGTTCAGTGACGGAGGGGCGACGATGTGAGTGGAGGGTTGTGTGGGCGTTGCTGAGGAGGATTTGCGGTGGTTCGAACCGAACTTGAAAAAATGTTGGACGGGGAGTTGTACGACCCGTTCGATCTGGAACTCGTGCAGGCCAGGGAGCGTGCCCGTGATCTGTGCCAGGACTTGAATGCGACTCGTGAGCGGGAGCAGGACGCCCGACGCGAGATTCTGAAACGGCTTTTCGGCCAGGGTGGCGATTCGGTCTGGATGCAGCCGCCGTTTTTCTGCGATTACGGAACGAACATCCTACTGGGCGAGCGGGTTTACTTCAATTTCAACTGCGTCGTCCTCGACGTGTGTACGGTGAAGATCGGTGACTTCACGCTGTTCGGTCCGGCGGTGCAGATCTACACGGGCACGCACCCGCTGAATGCGGAACTGAGACGCAAGGAAGAGTTCGCCAAGCCCATCGAGATCGGCTCGGATGTCTGGGTCGGCGGTGGGGCGATCATCTGTCCGGGCGTGAAGATCGGCGGAAAAGCCGTGATCGGGGCGGGGAGTGTCGTCACTCGCGACATCCCAGCCGGCTGTGTTGCGGTTGGGAACCCGTGCCGGGTTATCCGGGAGATCACCGAGTAGCCGGCCGCGATGCTTGTGGTTCGGGTGTGTGGCACCTTCGGCAGGAGCGCGTCGCGTTGGGGCCAGCGTGAATCGTCGGTCATGAAGGTTCCGGGCTCCGGGCTAAGAAATCAGGCGGTCTTCCACGGGCTGTCGCCAAGTGTTCACCTGCGTGACCCGGCGAAGCTGTTGTCGAGCACGAGCACGAGCACCGTCGCTTCGCGACTGAGTACGAGTCGGCGGGGATTTTTCGCGGCCGGACGGTGATGGGGTTGGTTTGTTGAGAGGCCCGGTGCGGGGGGCGAGGGGCCGGCGGTTTTTTTCGTTTTCGGTCAGGGGGCGGCTATGGCGGCGGGGGGTGGGGCGGGGAGGTACATTGCCGCGTAGGCGCGATGACGACCGGGTAGCTCGACGGCTCGGCGGAAGTGTTCTCGCGCCTTGAGCGGGTTGCCGTCGTAGTGGAGCGTTAGCCCTAGCAGAAAGTGCAACCCGCCTTCGTTGGGACGCTGACGCAACGCGCCGCTGAGGTCTGCCAAGTGCTGCTGCTTCGATTGCTGGTCGTCTTGGTAGAGCGTGTCGAGGGAGAAACCGTCGCGGTGCGTCGTCCTGGCGATTTCCAGTGCCATGGCGAAGTTGGTCACGGCCTGGTCGTAATCGCCGACGGCGGTATGGGCGTGACCGGCCCGGAAGTAGCCGGCCGAATAGTCGGGTGCGCGGCGGATGGCGTCGCGGAATTTGGTGATCGCCCGGCGCTGACGCCCGGCAGCGAACTCGCGATCACCTTCCGCGATCGCTTTATCCGCTCGTAACCTTCCGTCCACGTTGCTCGGTTTGAGCGCCGTCACGCGGCGGACGATTTCCGCTTCCCCGGCTTCGCCGTTGTCGACCGGCATGATCTGCCGCGGGTCAGGCAGGCCGATCGGCATCGCCCCGTTGAGCTGACCGACTGCCGCCATCGGTTGAGCGGCTGGGACCGCGAACGGCACCACGACCGGAAAGGGGACGGCGACCGGTTGTTGGACGACGACCACTTGCGATCGAAACCCCCACGGGTAGCCGTAGCCCGGAAAAAAGCCCGAGTTCCATCCGTAGATCGGGTTGGGGTGCGGCCAACAGACGTCGCCGAACAAACCGGCTCGCAAAGCCCAGCGGGTGGGCAAGTTGACTTGGCCAATCCCGACGCCGCCGCCACGGACGCCACCGGGGCGAGCCGGTCGAGCGACCGCGTTGGCGTTGGCCTGCTGGTTCGGAGGGAACGCGCCGAGCTGCTGGTTGAAGATCGGCTGCACCGCCGGAAATTGAGCTCGCGCGGGCAGTGGGCACAGCGCGATCAGCGTGATCGCCAGCAGCGGCAAGGAGAAACAGGGGCGCCGCTGTTGCCGTCGAGATGTCGTTGGGCCGAACGGCCCGCCGCGGCAGGTTTCGACAGCGCGGCGGTTTCCGCGCTTCCAGACGAAGATTCTGAAAACTGGCCGTTCAGGGGCGCTCGTGGTTACGGTATTCATGTCGCGGTCATCCTTGAGCGATTCGAGTCAAACGAAATCGGCAATCGGGAGCCATTCCCGACATTCCCGAGGCGGGGATCGATTATGTTTATTTCATGGAAGTATCACCCGAATTGGTTGCCCAAGTTCTACGTTTGGTCAACTCATCCGACTATCGCCCGATCAAGGCGAAGCAGATCGCTCAATCGCTCGGCCTCGATGCCGATAATTATCGCGAAATTCGTCGCGTTGTAAAATCATTGGTCCAGCGAGGTAGCCTGCGGTACGGATCGAATCATCTCGTTCTGCCGCCGGGAAACGCGTGGGATGCCGGTAAATCGGCCAGTAAAGCGAACGGCAAAGCCGCTGGTAAAGCTGCCGACAAGGCTACCGCAACGGACCAGCCGCAGGCCGAGCCGGCCAAGCGGAAGAAGCGGATGGTTTCACGGGCCATGGCGGCGTCTGCGGACACGCCTGCGGATTCGCCGACTAGACCGGCAGCGGATTCTGGCCAGGACGATGCGGCGGCCGGCGATGCCCCGCCTGCCGAAAGCCGTTCAGGCGGATGGACACCGGACGATTTGCCGGATGACGATCTTGCCGACAACGATTCGGCCCCGCCCGTGCGGGTCTCGAGCAAGGGGGCTCGCAAGAGCGGCGTGGTCCGCGGCACCTTTCGATTGGCGATGGGCGGGTTCGGCTTCGTCCGCCCCGGCGACGCGGTGTCGGCGGCCGACGCGTCTGAGGATCTGTTTATCCCGCCGGGGGCAACCGGCGGGGCGCTGGACGGCGACACCGTGGAAGCTCGCTTGCGGCCGCGGGCGGATCGCCGGGGCGACGCGGCGGAAGGGTACATCGACAAGGTGTTGCAGCGGGGCCGACGCCAATTCACCGGCACGGTCGAAATACGGTCCAGCGAGGCTTGGGTGCATCTGGACGGCGTCCCTTGGGATCGCCCCGTGCGGATCGGCGACGTCCGCGGGTTGCCGGTCGAAACCGACGACAAGGTCTACGTCGAGCTGGTTCACTTTCCCGAAGACGAACGGGACGTCGGCGAAGGGGTGATCTTGGAGGTCTTGGGCAAGACCAACAATCCGGCGATCGACACGCTGACGATCATGCGGCAATTCGCGTTGCCCGAAGGGTTCCCGGAAAATGTCCTGCAGGCCGCCCGGGCTCAAGCGGACGCCTACGACGAAAACGCGATCCCGGCCGGACGCAAGGATTTGACGGGATTGCTGACGGTCACGATCGACCCGATCGACGCACGCGATTTTGACGACGCGATCTCGTTGGAGCGATCGAAGGGCTATTGGACACTTTGGGTCCATATCGCCGACGTTTCGGCGTTCGTCCCGCCGGGCGGGGAGATCGACCAGGAAGCGGAGCGGCGGGCGACAAGCGTCTACCTTCCGGACCGCGTCGTCCCGATGATCCCGGAGCTGATCAGCAACCATTTGGCGAGCTTGCAGCCGGAACAGAACCGCTTGGCGAAGACGGTCGAGATCGAGATGCGGGACGACGGCGTGATCACGACGTCCTCGGTCTACAACTCGGTGATCCGCAGCGACCGGCGGTTCAGTTACGAGCAGATCGACGAATACTTGGAGGCGCCCGACAGCAAGCCGGCGGAGTGGGGCGAACCGATCTGCGAATTGCTGAAGCGGATGCACACGTTGGCGATGGATATTCGTGGCCGGAGGTTTCGCCGCGGGTCGCTGACGCTGGAATTGCCCGAGGTCAAAATCGATCTCGACAAAGGGGGCAAGGTGAAGGGGGCGCACGTCGTCGCGTACACCGAAAGCCACCAGATCATCGAAGAGTTCATGTTGGCGGCGAACCAAGCCGTCGCGACGTGGTTGGACGACCAAGAATTGCAATTCCTGCATCGCATCCACCCGCCACCTGACCGACGAAAGTTGCGGCAACTCGAACAGTTCGTTCGCGATTTGCGGTTGCCGGTCGATTCGGTCGAGAGCCGCCAGGACATCCAACGGGTGCTCGATCTGGCCACCGGCACGCCGTTGGAGGGGGCCGTCCATTTCTCGGTGCTCAAGAGCATGAACAAGGCGGTTTACGGGCCGCACCGCGAAGGACACTACGCGCTCGACATGGAGCATTATTGCCACTTCACCAGCCCCATTCGCCGCTATCCCGATTTGACGGTTCACCGGTTGGTCCAAAATCTGATCGACGGGCGGTCGCCTCCGGACGAGTCGTTCGCGGTGCTGCTGCGGTTAGGATTTCATTGCAGCGACCAGGAACGCAACGCGGCATCAGCCGAGCGGGAATTGGTGCAATTGAAGTTGCTGCACCTGATGAAGAAGAAGATCGGCGAGACGATGCGGGTGATCATCAGCCGTGTCTTCCCGGACGGGATGTTCGCCCGCGGCATCGAACTGCCTGTCGACGGATACTTGCCGATGAGCACGTTGCCGGACGATCGGTATCGGTTCGAACGGCGGGGGCAGATGATCGTCGGCTTCCGCGAAGGGAACCAATTCCGATTGGGTGACGAATTGTCGGTGCGGGTCGCCAAGGTTGACCTGCGAGAACGGCAATTGGAGTTCGCCTTCATCAAGAATTTGTCGTTCGGCCAACCGATCGTCTGGCGACGGCCGGTCGCGTCAAAGAGCGGTTTCAAGAAAGCGGATAAACCGACCCCGATGACCAAGCGGAAGAAAAAGAAAGACAAGAAGAAATCTCGGAAGTCGCGTTAGCGTTGCGGGGTTTGAGATGAAGCTGCAAGGACCGGTTGGCCGGCAAGAAGGGGGCGTTGCATGACGTAAAAGTCGTGCTCGTGCTCAGTCGCGCAAGCGACGGTGCTCGTGCTCGTAATCGAAAACGGGCGGTGACTGGGGATGGCAGTTTTGGAGATGGATGGGTCGTTCGATTGCGTGTCTTGACGGCGTTTTTGGCATCGTCGGCTGGGTAGACTGGCGGATTCGATTACGAT
>RECD01000173.1 GCA_007694185.1 Planctomycetaceae bacterium | reverse complement strand
GGCCATCAGGAAGATCGGCAGGAGCAGCACGAAGGTCCCGAGGACTTCGCAAAAGAAAGCTTGTGGCAGCTTGCGGATCGCCGGGGCGGTGCAGAAGCAGGCGAGCTTCCGATCGGCATCTTCGGTGACCTGAAAGTGTTCGCGGTAGTGGGCATAGACGGCGACCGCACCGAGCATCGCCCCGAGGAACTGGGCGGCGATGTATTGTGCGGCCAGGGACGGGGTCATCTCGCCGGCGATGACCATCGCGATCGAGACCGCGGGGTTCAGGTGCGCGCCGCTGGCCGCGGCTGCGCAAAACGCGCCGATGAAAACGCCCATGCCCCAACCGGCGCTGATCGTCAGCCAGCCCGCGTCGTGTCCCTTCGTTTTGGCCAAGACCACGTTGCCGACGACGCCATTGCCGAACAGGATCAGCATCGCGGTGCCGATCAACTCCGCCGTGAAAGGTTGCATGCTCGTTCGCCGCGTGTGGTCAACTGGTTGCGCAGGGACAGACGTAATGGGCGGCAATTTGGCCGAAAGTTGCGACCTGTGCTAGCCGCCAAGCTTCGTCGCGACCGAGTTCCTCGGCAAGCCAATGGGCGACTTGGGGTGCGGCGGTCAGGCAGGCGTGGGAATCGAGGAACAGCCAGCGGGTACGCCGCGCCAGGACGTCTTCGACCGTGCGAGCCATTTCGTGCCTGGCGGCCCACACGACCTCCGCCCGCCGCAGCCCGGGCAATCCTGGGGGCGTTTCCTCGAAGCCGGGATTCTCGAGCATCAGCAAATGGAGCGATTCCTGATCGGGCGATTCGAATCGGCCGACGGAATCATTGGTGGAATCGTTGGTGGAATTGTCAGCGGACGCCCCGGTCGGCGGGACATGCAGCGGCAGGTCCTGGGTTTGGCAGGGGCCGGCCGTTATGCCGACGGAGCGGATCGCGGCATCGACACAATCTTCGGCCATCTTGCGGACCGTCGTCCACTTGCCTCCGCGGATGGTGATCAGGCCAGACGCCGCGACCGAGATCGCGTGATCGCGAGACAGCGATGCGGTTCGGGAACTGCGGTCACCTTTGACCAGCGGCCGGATTCCGGTGAAGACGCTGGTGACGTCGCTCCGGTTCGGAGGAACCGTGAGGTATTCGGCTGCGGTCCGCAGCAAGAACTCGATTTCCTGGTCCTGCGCCGTCGGTTCTTCGATCGCAGTGGGGATCGGCGTGTCGGTAGTGCCGACGATGAGATGATCTCGCCAGGGTATCAAAAACAAGACGCGGCCGTCGGAGGTTCGCGGGACGATCAGGGCGGTGCTGCCCGGGAAAAACCGTCGCGGCAGGACGACATGCACCCCTTGGCTGGCCGCCACCTGTGGCGAACTGTCGGGGTTCTCCAACCGGGCGACCGCGTCCGAAAAGGGGCCGGTGGCGTTGATCACGCAGCGGGCGTTGACGCGGTGATCCGACCCCGACTCGGAGTCATGGAACGTCAGTCCGCAGACTTGGCCTTGGTCATCTTTTTCGATCGCGGTAGCGGCGGCGTAGTTGATCAGGCAAGCCCCTTGCGCGGTGGCCGTCCGGGCCATGTGGATCAACAACCGGCAATCGTCGAATTGGCCGTCATGGTAGATCACGCCGCCGCGATGGGTCTCCGGTCGCAGCGTCGGCAGGCGGGACGTCGCGACACTCGCATCGACGGCATGGGAGCGGCCGAAGGGGCCGTTGCCGGCCAACAAGTCGTAGAGTTTCAGCCCGACCCAGAAGTAAAATCGCTGCCAGCGCGATCGGCAGGGGATGAAAAACGGGAGGTCGTGAACCAGCAACGGTGCATTTCGGCGGAGCAGAGTCCGTTCGCGCAGCGCGTCTCGGACCAGCGTGAGATTGCCTTGTTCGAGGTAGCGGACGCCGCCATGCACCAGTTTGGTGCTGCGGCTGGAGGTCCCCTTGCCGAAATCGGACCTCTCGACAAGCAGCACATCCAGGCTGCGGGAAGCGGCATCCAAGGCGATTCCGATGCCGGTCGCGCCACCGCCGATGACGGCCAAGTCCCAGGGGCGGGAGCGGTCGGCAATTCGTCGCAGCGATTCTTGGCGGTTCATCATGGTCGGGAGCCTCAAGCGGGATCGACCCACTGGCGGCAGCGGCTGAGGGCGTCGTTCCACCGTTCCCGACGGCCGCCAACCTGATCGACCGGCATGGCGGGTTGGAACACGCGGTCAGACTTCCAAACCTGTTCGATCTCGCTGAGGTCACTCCAGAAATCGCTCGCCAGTCCGGCCAAGAACGCGGCCCCCAGGGCGGTCGTTTCGACGACCTTCGGGCGGATCACCGGAACCCCCAAGATGTCGGCTTGGAACTGCATCAACAGGTCGTTTCTGGACGCCCCTCCGTCGACACGCAATTCGTGGATGTCCTCAGCGGCATCGGCTCGCATCGCGTCGAGCACGTCGGCGACCTGGAAGGCGATCCCTTCGAGCGCGGCACGGGCGATGTGCGCCTTCGTCGTGCCGCGCGTGATCCCCACGATCGTCCCGCGGGCGTAGGCGTCCCAGTGCGGCGCGCCCAAGCCGGCGAAGGCTGGTACCAAGTAGACCCCGCCGCTGTCGGGAACGCTCGCGGCCAAGGCTTCGACCTCGTCCGACGACCGGATGATCCCGAGCCCGTCTCGAAGCCACTGGACGACGGCACCCGCGATGAAAATGCTCCCTTCGGTCGCGTACTGCCGTTGCCCCGCGGCCGTGCAGGCGAGGCTGGTCAGCAAACCCGAGTGGCTCGTATGCCGCTGGGTGCCGACGTTCATCAGCGCGAAGCAACCGGTACCGTAGGTGTTCTTGGCCATCCCTGGGGAATGACAATTTTGGCCGAAGAGCGCGGCCTGTTGATCGCCGGCGGCGCCGCCGATGGCGATCGGGGCGCCGAAGCATTCCGCGGATGTCATCCCGAACAGGTGGCTGGAAGGAAACAGTTCCGGCAACAGTTCCCGCGGGATGTCGAGCGCTGAGAGCAACTCGTCATCCCAAAGGCAGGTGTCGATATCCAGCAGCATCGTGCGGGAGGCGTTGGTCAGGTCGGTGGCATGGACCTGTCCGCCGGTCAGGTTCCAGATCAGCCAACTGTCGATCGTGCCGAAAGCGAGTTCACCGGCTTGGGCGCGGCGACGGGCATCCGGAACGTGTTCCAACAACCACCTTAGCTTGGTGGCGCAAAAATAGGCATCGATCCGCAGGCCGGTCTTTCGCTGGACCAACTCATCCAGTCCCTGCTCGCGCAACCGGTCGCAATCGGCGGCGGTGCGGCGATCCTGCCAGACGATCGCGGGATGGATCGGTCGGCCGGTCTGTCGGTCCCACAGGAGCGTCGTTTCGCGTTGATTCGTGATCCCGATCGCCACCACGTCGGCGGCCGTCAGCCCTGCCCCGGCCAACGCCTCGCGGGCCACCTCGAGCTGAGTCTTCCAGATCTCCATCGGGTCGTGTTCGACCCAGCCGGGTTGCGGGTAGTGCTGAGTGAATTCCTGCTGAGCCAAGCCGATGATCTCGCCAGCCTGATCGAACAGGATCGCGCGGGAACTGGTGGTCCCCTGATCGAGAGCGAGGATCACTCGCATGGTCGCCGCCTGGGGAGTGAAGAGAAGAACGACGAGTAGAAACAAACAGGCCGCGGGCAATTTTACCCGCGGCCTGAACTCGGATGGCAAGTCGGTCTCGCAGATCAGTCGATCTGGAGGGGATCGGCGGCCGGTGCCGGTTCGGTCGCGGCTTCCACGGCTTCAGCCGCAGCTTCCTGCGCCGATTCGACGGCTTCGGCAGCCTTTTCTTGGACCGATTCGACGGCTTCGGCAGCGGCTTCTTGGGCCGTCTCAGCCGCTTCCTTAGCCTCTTCGGCCTTCTCGGCGGCAGCTTCCTGAGCGGCTTCGACGTTCTCAGCGGCGGCTTCCTGAGCGGCTTCTACCTTTTCGGCAGCGGCTTCTTGGATCTCTTCGACCCGCTCAGCGGCGGCTTCTTGGATCGCTTCGACGTCGGCGGGGGCTTCTTCGGCAGGCCACTCGCCCGAGGTCGTCACATTCGATTCGCCCACCTCGACGCCGAGGTCGGTCGAGACGTCGGCGCCATCTTCAGCGGGCGTGCAGCCGGCGGTCGCGACGACCAAGCAAGCGGCAGCCAACCAACGCAACGAACTGAGCTTTTCAATTAAAATACGCATGTTCTTCATGTCCTCAATCGGGTCAAAACGGGTTCCTCGAACCAGTTCATCATACGACAGTCCAGGCAGGTTTCAATCCTCGATTCAATTCGCGGCGAGTCCTGGCCCTGAAATCACGGCCGTTGAAACGATAGGAACGACAGATCCGGTAAAAGGCAGCCGACCCGCAAAGCTTGCCAATCCGGTAAGAAAGTCATCATTTGCTGCTCCGGCACCCGTGCGGCGACCTTTTTCTCAAATTACATGGTCAACGAGCGACGATTTTCCTCTGGTAACTCGCAACCATCCCCGCGGGCCCAGCAGCTGATGCTTGGAGCAACCGACTCATGTTTGGGTCAACGCAGGGGTGCGAGGCGACCAGAACGCTCACCTGACCCGTCATTCGGATGCCTTACCTGCTGCCCCTGTCGCGGTCGGACACCGAGCTCGAAAGCCAACGTTGCTGAAGGAACGCCACGATGATCCGACTGTGCCGCGATACCCCGTTCGTTTGCGCCGCGATGTTGGCGATGTTGGCAGCGGGTGAAGCCCAAGCTCAAACGCCATCAGCGGCCGCTGCGTTGGACTTCCCCGCGGAGGGCAACGGCGGTTCTCCCAACGGTTGGGGGAGCGAGTTTGGTGGCACGGATCCGCAATCGATGCGTGAACTTCGCGCCGCGGATCAGAAGGTCCAGCGGGCGGCGTTCTTCAGGCGGCAACGGGAGTTGGCCGAAGAGGTCTATTACCGACTGGGGACCAGTCCGATGCGTCCGTCGTGGCCGGCTAACCCGTACATGCAGAGTCACTATCCGCCCCGGCGGACGGTCTACGTGCCGATCATCGTGGCGCAGCCTGTGGCCGATCCCGCCGCTTGGTGAGCGACCGATCGGCTTGAGGCGTTCTGTTCGGCGTCTTTACTGGGAAGCCGGCCGGCTTATCCCCAATTGGCGAAAGCGTCTTTGGCGGCATCGACGGTTTGATCGATGTGTTCCGCGGTGTGGGTGCGGCTGAAGAACAGCGCCTCGAATTGGCTGCAGGGCATGTAGATGCCCCGCTCGATCAACGCCCAAAAATAGCGAGCGAAGGCGGCCCGGTCGCTGCGGTCGGCGTCGTCCCAGTTTTGTACCGGCTGATCGTTGAAGAACAGCGTCAGCATGCTGCCGACACGCTGCACCTGATTCGGAATCCCCGCCTCGGCGGCGGCTCGACCCAACCCGTCCGCTAGCCGCTTGCCGAGCGTATCGAGGTAGGCGTAGGGCGGGTCCGATTCGAGGATTTCGAGCGTCGCGTTGCCGGCGGCCACGGCGACCGGATTGCCACTGAGGGTTCCGGCTTGAAAAACCTTGCCGGACGGCAGGACGTGTCGCATGATCTCTTCCTTGCCGCCGTAGGCCCCCAGCGGCATGCCGCCGCCGACGATCTTGCCGAGGGTCGTCATGTCGGGTGTGATGCCGAACAGTTCCTGTGCGCCGCCCAGCGCCAGCCGGAAGCCCGTCATCACCTCGTCAAAGATCAGGATCGCGCCGTCGCGGGTCGTCAGCCGGCGGAGGGTTTGGAGGAAGTCGTTCGACGGGAGGACGCAGCCCATGTTGCCGACGACCGGTTCGAGGATCACCGCCGCGAGTCGTTCGCCGTGGGTTTCGAAGGCTTCGATCAGCTTGGGCACGTCGTTGTACGGAAGCACGATCGTGTCTTTGCCGGCGCCGGCGGTCACGCCGGGCGAATCGGGAACGCCTAAGGTGGCGGCGGCGCTGCCGGCGGAGACCAGCAGCGAATCGACATGGCCGTGATAATTTCCGGCGAACTTGATCACCCGGTCGCGTCCGGTGACGCCGCGTGCCACCCGGATGGCGCTCATCGTCGCCTCGGTGCCGCTGTTGACCAAGCGGACCTGCTCGACACTCGGCACGGCCCGGATGATCCGTTCCGCCAATTCGCTTTCGGCTTCCGTCGGCGCCCCGTAGCTGGTGCCGAGGCGTGCGGCTCGGGTGATCGCGTCGATCACGGCCGGGTGGGCGTGGCCGAGGATCATCGGCCCCCACGACCCGATGTAATCGAGGTAACTTCGGCCGTCGATGTCCTCCAACCAGGGCCCTTCGGCGCGGCGGATGAACAGAGGCGACCCGCCGACGCCGCCGAACGCTCGCGCGGGGCTGTTCACGCCTCCGGGGATCAGCTTGCGGGCACGTGCGAATGCCTCGACGCTGCGGGGACCGACCGGATGTTGGGAGACGGGCGGGTTCGACGTCGACATGCGG
>RECD01000136.1 GCA_007694185.1 Planctomycetaceae bacterium | reverse complement strand
TCCATTCGCCCTTCGCGAAATTCGCGAGGGGCGAATGTCGTTTTAATTGCTCGGTAAGTACATGCCTTTTGTGATTAAATTTTTAACCGTCGCTCGATCGGCGGTGATAATGGTCTGATCGTCGACGCCTCCGTCCCGTTCGCCTCCGCTCATGTCGTGTTCTCCCCATCCCCCACGCCGCCCGCGCCATGGCTTGACGCTGGTCGAATTGGTCGTCGTCCTGACGGTCTTGGCTGCCGTTGCGGGGATTTTGGTCCCGATGTTTGGGACCGGCGTGGCTAGGCGGGGCAGCACTTCGAGCAGCATCACGAATGTCGCCGAAATCGCCAAGCTGATGGGGATGTTCTCCAATCGGCACCGCCAAGGTTGGTATCCCGATCACTACGATTCGCTTTGCCGTGACGACGGCCAACTGGCCTCTTACGTTCAAACGGTGGGGGCCGGATTGATAACCCATGAGCTCGCTGCGGAGGAAGCGACGGCGTTGACGGCCGCCGGAGTGTCTCACCTGCGGCAAATGGCGGATCCGCCGACGCACCCGACTTTTGATAACTACGACGGCACAGCGATCGAGATCGCTGGTGGCACGCGGGTGGCTGTACTCGAACATCCGGCCACGCTCGGATTGCCACCGGGCGGTACTTTTGTCGTGATGGGGCTCGGGGCGGCGTGTACGTTGTTTGCCGGCAACCCGGACACGGCCGCCACGACGGTGCCGGTGCGGTTTGCTGGCGAGCCGAACGTGAACCCGGCCACCGCTTACCAGCGGTTCGGTGTGGTGTTTCAAGTATCGGACGGCAATGGGCCGCTGAATCGCGCGCGGCTTACCATGGCCGTGGGTTTCGGGATCAGCGGTCCGATCAGCACCGACCAATTGGTCCGGGAATGGTACGACTGAGCAGCTTTTCATGATTTATGACCAAACTTTTTTAGGCCCGGAGGGCCGGTAAATTAACTTCTGCCGCTTGCCTAAGCACTTTCCCGAACCTCAGCCCCCTCACCCCCAGCCCCTCTCCCCCGAACAAGTTCGGGAGGAGAGGGGAGCCAGAAATCATGAATCATAACTCCGGCTCCCCACAAATCCGCGAAGTGAATGAGATGAGAACGAGAATTCGACGTTCCGCGCGAAGCGGTTTGACGTTGTTGGAACTGGTCCTGGTGCTGGTGGTCCTGACCGCACTGGGGGCGATGATCATACCGATCACCGAAGGGATCGGTGAAGACACTCGCGAAACGGTGACTCGGTCGGCGATGCGAGATTTGTCGGAAATCCTCGGCAACCGCTATCACACCGACATGCATGGCGTGATGTTTGACGCCGCGATGAGTCCGCCGATGGCGCTGCCGGGACTTCCGTTTCCCGACCCGCAGCATGTCCTCGAGCATGGGCGTGATCCCCACCATCCGCAACTGCTATTTCTGTTTGTCAATCCGCAACGATTCGGCGATGCGAACCTTGAGACGCTCGATACCGACCCGACTTACGATCCGATCAGCCGCCGAGGCTGGAACGGCCCCTACGTGAAACACGGTGGTGGACGGATTCACCTCGATCGGCTCGATGCGAGCTTCATTCCCGGAGGAATCAATCGGTACGGAGTTTCCGGCGACCCGGCGTTGTTGGACGGTTGGGGCCGGCCGATCGTGCTGCAGGTACCGACGAATCCTGGCACACTACTGACGGAACCGGAACTCCGAATTGCTTGGCGTCATGCACGACTTGTCTCCGCAGGCCCCAGCGGCATTCTCAATACCCCTCCCGATGTGCTGATGCCCGCCCTTAATGCACGGGGTGACGACTTTGTCCTGTTTCTGTCCGTTCCGGACACCGCTACGAATCTTTAAGCAATGAGCGGTAAAAAAGTGTCCGGAACCTTTTGCGAGGAACTCGCCCTTCGGGTGCTTTGCGCAAAAGGTTTCGGACACTTTTTTACCGCACGATCCTAAGCCAACTATCAGCGATGAAACGCGGATTCACACTCATCGAATTGCTGATCGTGCTGACGATCCTGTCCGTGTTGACGCTGGTCGCCGTTCAGTCGCTCGGACCGCTCGCCGAGCAGGCCAGTTACGAGTCGACCCGAACGACGCTCGACCGGATCGAAGAGGCGGTGATGGGTCCGGAAAGCTTGCGGCAAACTGACGGCACGCCGATCATCAGCGGCTTCGTCGCTGATGTCGGCCGCTTGCCGATGATGGTCGACGGATCGCCGCCGGGCTGGGAGTTGCAGGAACTTTGGAATGACGAATTTGCGACGACGTTTCCTTACGGCACGCGGCCCGGTCCGGTCCTGTTTGCCGACGAAAACTTTAGTCACATTCGGCTTGCTTGCGGTTGGCGAGGGCCGTATCTGCGCCCGCCGTCGACTGCCGGCTTGCGGGACGGCTGGGGCAAACCGCTTGCTTATCTATTCTCCGGTGACCCGCTGACGCTCGAGGTCGCGGCAGATTTGACCGCGGAAATGCCGAGCGTTGCGGAGCCGCCGCGAATGATGTCGTTGGTCACGTTGGTCGGCAGGATCGTTTACGATGACGGCACGCCCGCGGTCGGCAACGGCAACGTGAGCGTGAACGCGTTCCTGATATCTCCCGACGCTGGTATCCCTGACAGCTTGTCGGTAACGCAGTTCGCCGTGACCGAAGAGGCACCCGATTTCGTTTTCAGCTCTGTCGCGCCCGGTTTGAGGGCGATCCGGGTCGTGGTGCGGCAAGACGGCAACGAGTTCGCGGACAAAACGGTTTACCGCCACGTTTTGCGGTCTGGCATCAGCGACCTGCAAATAGAATTGGGGACGCCGCCTCCGGTAGCACCGCCAGTAACTCCGCCTGAGGAGAATGACGATTGAGCGCCAACCTTTCCTGGCTCCCCTCTCACCCCGAACTTGTTCGGGGGAGAGGGGCCGGGGGTGAGGGGGCGTTCACGAGTAACGGGGGATACCGGAAAGACGAGATTTTGGCGAAACCTAATCAACAGGGTTGCGTTCGTTGCTGCCGCAGGTCAATGAGTGGGACGCGATGATTCATATCCGTTCAACTCATCGGTTGTAGAAAACTTGATTGTTGCTGAATTGCCTTGAACTCGGCCCCCTCACCCCCAGCCCCTCTCCCCCAGGCGAGCTGGGGGCGAGGGGAGCCGGATTTTTTGATTTTCATAAACCTGCTTTGATATTCATGTTTCGCCGCCAATCTTCCACGATCCTACTGCTGACCGCCGAGCGGATCGTCCGCGCCGATTTTTCGGGCGGGCGGCTGACGGTGCTGCGTCAGCAGCCGCGTCCCGATGCGGACGACCTGGCGATGCTGGTCGATTCGGCGCTGCGGCTCGGCGGCAAGTGTCGCCGCACGGTGTGGGTGTTGACGACCGATGTCTGGGTCCAAGCGGTGCCGCTGGAATCGGGAGCGACGCGTGGGGTTTCCGCCACAGAGCTGACCCAGGCGTTGGCGTTTGAGGCCGAATCGTTGTCGGGGATCGGCGCGTTCGAGTCGGTGCTGGCTCACCGGTCGCTGGAGAGCGACGGTTTCCACCGCCATTTCTGGGTCGTGCAGATGCCGCTGTGGCAGCTCGAACAGGTCGACGAGGCGATCGGCGAACATGGCGGGCGGCTGGGCGGCATCACTCATCCCGCCGGCCTGCCCCGAGCGGTCGGTTCGCAGTCGGCTGGGTCGTCGTGGCAGCGGATCGAACTGTGGCCCGACTGCGTGGCGGCGGTCCGATCGAGTTCGGGAAAAACGCCTGAGGTTCACCTGGTCAACAGCAGCCCGGCTCAGGAAAGTTGGAAAGCGACGGTGCGGATGTGGCTGGAAGCGAATCCGAACGCCGATCAACGTGTGCTGCTGTTTTCGCGTCCGGGCGACCATCTGTTGGGGATGGGCGACGAGACGGAGACCGTCGATCTGAACGACGAAGCGTCGCTGATAGGATGGCTGACGGCGTGGAACGAGTCGCTCGGTTTTCGCGAGCCCGCCGTGCCGCTGCTGCAACCGGCGGCCGCGCCGCTTTCGGTACAGAGCCGATTGGTGATGTCGGCCGCGGTTGCCGCTTTGGTCGCTGCCGGCTGCTGGGCGATCGACATCACGAGCCGCGCCAAGCTGCGGTCCGCCGACGAGGAAACGCGTCAACTCGAGCAGCGCGCCGAAGAGTATGCGGCGTTCGACGGCGAAATCAAACGCCGGACCGATCAATTGGCCAAGCGAAGCGAAGAGAACCGCAAACTGGTCGCGGCTTTGGATACCTACGAAGCGGTGGCCGACGCGCAAAAACGCCGACTCGCGGTGCTGCTTGCCGGCGTCGCGGAGCTGCGTCCCGAGCACTTGGTGATTCGCAGGATCGAGCAGGACGCGGCGACGGTGACGATCAGCGGGGCCCACTTGGATCCGAACTCGGTCCACGACTTCGCTGAGCAACTGAACCGCCGCGTGCGGCCGCTGGGCTGGACCGTCCAGCCGACGCCCCAGGAAGCGAGCAAGAAAACCACCAGCGGCAAGCCGTGGACGTTCACGATGCGGCTGAGCAACTCGGCGATGACTTCCGAAGATTTGTGGGCGGACCGTAACGGCGCTGGCGAGCCGATCGCCGGAGGTGCCACGCGATGAACTCGGGTTCGACACGCGAGCGGATGCTATTGGTCTGCCTTCCCGCGGTGATGATCGTGGCCGTTTACGGATGGCTGATTTACCCGCGGCAACAGCTGGAACAAGCCGAAGTGGCGTTGCGCACGGCCCGTGCTGCGGAACCTTCGCTGATGGCGTTTGCCGAAAAGAAGATCGAGGTGCGGCAGCTCGACGATCAATTGAAGGCGGCGGACGAAGCCAATGCACAGCTGCTGGCGCGGCGTCGCGAGTTGCTCGGTCGTGGCCATGGCGGCCCTTCGCTGGCGGTGATCCAGGATTTGACTCAGCAGATGACGGTTCACAACCTGCGACTGTTGGACCAAGGGAACGCGGGCGGCGAAGAGGCGTTCCTGCCGGAGTCGTTACGGAACGCCATTACCGAACTCACTGAAGGTTCGGCCAAACGCGATTCGGTGTTCTGGCGGTTCGAATTCTTCGGACGCTACGCTGACGTGCTGCGGTTAATCCGTCAGATGGACCGAGACGATCATCCGGCGATACCGGTGCAGTTGCTGATGGAAGAGCTGGCGGGCGATTCGGATTGGCGGTCTTGGTCCCTCGTCGTCTGGATTTGAGGGTGCTGCCGATGTCTGTCATCGACCCCGAAGCGTTGCTACAAAGGCTGCTCGTTCGCTGCGTCAAATCCGACGCCTCCGACCTGCACCTTTCGGCGGGGCTGGTGCCGTATCTGCGGCTGGAAGGGATTTTAGAGCCGCAGGTTGACGATCCGCCGGTATCGGCTGAGACGGTCGAGCGAATTGCCCGCGTGCTGGCTGCCGCTTCACGTCGCGAGCCGCCCGCCAGGATCGGTTCGCTGGACGGTGCCCTGACGGCGCCCGATGGGACCCGGTTTCGGTACAGCGTCTTCCGGCGGCAGAATGAGTTCGCGATCTCGCTGCGGCGACTGGAGGACCGTTTCCGCTCGTTGGCGGAATTGGGGATGCCGGAGAGCCTGTATGGACTTTGCGACCTGCCCGACGGGTTGGTCGTCGTCGCCGGCCCGACCGGAGCGGGCAAAAGCACGACGCTAGCGACGCTGGTCGATCGGATCAACCGCACCCGTCGTTGTCATCTGGTGACGATCGAAGACCCGATCGAATACCTGCATCGGCCGCTGCAAAGTCTGGTTAACCAACGCCAAGTCGGCACGGACACCGAAAGTTTCTACGAGGCGTTGGTCGCGGCGATGCGGCAGGACCCCGACGTGATTTTGGTCGGCGAGATTCGTGACCTGCCGACCATCCGCACCGCGATCACGGCTGCCGAGACCGGCCACCTCGTTTTGACCACGGTTCACGCCGGAGATTGTGTGGGGGCGATCGAGCGGCTGATTTCGGTCTTTCCCGCGGACGAACAGATCGGGATGCGTCGCCAGCTGGCGATGGTGCTCAAGGCGATCGTGACGCAGCACCTGATCGTCGCCGACGGGCCGGCCGACCGGCCGCCGACCGATGCCGACGGCGTGGTTGCCAGACGGCCGCGGGTGGTGACCAGCGAGGTGCTGATGTCCAACCCGGCGGTCGCCAACCTGATCGCGGTCGGCAAGAGCAGCCAGATTTACTCGACGATGGAAGCCGGCGGGTCGCTCGGGATGCAGACGCTCGAACAGGATTTGGCCCGCTTGCTCGACGCCGGGCGGATCAGCGAGAGCACGGCGATGACGCTGTCCCGCAACCCCAACGTGATGCGCGAGCGGTCGGGCCGTTTGCGTCAGTCGCGAGTCGGCGGCTCCCGCATGCAGGGAGGCCGGGCATGAGTGAGACGGGTGCGTCGAGGCTGCTGAACATGGACCAGGTGCGGATCGACCCGACCTGGGCGCTGCGGGTGCCGGCCGGATTGGCGATGCGGCGGCATGTGCTGCCGTTCGTGGCGATCGATGACGTGGTCCATGTCGCCTGCATTGACGACCGTGACACGGCCGCGATGGAAGCGGTGCGACGTTTCGTGGGCCGGCCGGTCCACCCCGAACCGGCGGATCGCGAGTCGTTGCAGCGGGCGCTGAATCGCATCTTCGGCACGGCCCATTCCGGCCGCACCGATTCGAGCCCGGTGCGGATTCGCGTCGGCGACCCGAGGGCGGCGGCCGATCCGGAATCCCGCGACGCCGTGGCGTTGTTTGACGAACTGTTGTACGCCGCCTTCGTCCGCCAGGCTTCGGACATCCACCTCGACCCCGGACGCGAAGAGATGCGGGTCCGCTTCCGCGTCGACGGCGTGCTCGAGAATTATCGCCGGCTGCCGGTCGAAGCGGCGGGCGGCGTGGTCAGCCGGCTGAAGGTGCTCGCCGGGATGGACATCGCGGAGAAGCGCGCGCCGCAGGACGGTCGCTTCACTCACACCGCCGGTTCGGGCCAGGAGGTCGACATCCGGGTCGCCAGCCTGCCGACGCGGCATGGCGAGAAAATGACGCTGCGGTTGTTGGCGTTGCAAACCGAAACGCTGACGGTCGAGCGATTGGGGATGGGCGCCGCCGACTTGGCGGTCTTCGAACAATGCATCCACATGCCTCACGGGATGGTGTTGCTGACCGGACCGACGGGCAGCGGCAAGACGACGACGCTGTATGCGGCGCTGCGGCAACTGCTGAAACAGGGCGACCAGAACGTCCTGACCATCGAAGACCCGATTGAGTATGAGATGTCGGGCGTCTCGCAGGTCGAGGTCGACACCGCGGATAAGGTCAACTTCGGCAAGGCGCTAAGGAGCATTCTGCGACACGACCCCGACACGGTGATGATCGGAGAAATCCGCGACCGCGAGACCGCCGACGTGGCGATCAAGGCGGCGTTGACCGGTCACCTCGTGTTCAGCACGCTGCACACCAACTCGGCAGCCAGCGTGGTGACGCGGTTGAACGACATGGGCGTCGAACGCTACCTGATCGCCGCGACGCTGCGGCTGGCCGTTGCCCAGCGGCTGGTTCGGCGGCTCTGCCCTCACTGCCGCCGGCCCCGTGAACTGACGCCTGCCGAAGCGGCCATTCTCGGCATGCCCGACGCGGTGGGCCGCACCGTTTATGATCGATCGGGGTGCATCTACTGTGCAAACCGCGGCTTCTCCGGACGGCTGGGCTTGTTTGAACTGCTTCCCTGTGACGGATCGATCGCCCGCCGCATCGCCGAAGGGTCCGAAGAAGCCGAACTGATCGCTCTGGCGCGGGAACAGCAGTTGGGTAGCCTGTTCACGGACGCGGCGGAAAAGATCTTCTCGGGCGAGACCTCGGTGGAGGAAGTGCTGTCGATCATGGCCGTGCGATGAGGAGGTCTGAGGCTTGACGATCCCGGCAAAGGGATATGCCGGCCCTCAGGCAGGACAGTGGCGGGGCGGGAGGCCCGGAACGATCCAGGCCGGCGCCGTGAGGCGGCGGCGACCGACAAACCGTATCACACAGGCCCGTATCACTCAGGCCCATATCACTCAGGCCCACAGGGCCGACACATCCCATGCCCAATTTTGACTACATCGCTCGGGATCGCGGCGGCCGCATTCATCGCGGCAGCACGGATGCTGCGGCCGCGTCGGATCTGGTTTCGACGCTCCGCAATCGTGGCTGGCTGGTAACGCAAGTTCAACCTGCCGCTTTGCCGGCGCGCGGACTCATGGAAAGGATCGGCGATCTCAATCCCGCCCACTACCTGGCGCCGCGGTCGATCGATGTCGAAATCTCGTTGACCCAATTGGCGGTCATGCTTCGCGGCGGCCTGACGTTGCTGGCCGCGCTGGGGACACTGGTCGAGCAGTCTCCTCGCCGCAAGATGAAGCAGATTTGGCGGAGTGTTGCCGACTCGATTCAGGAAGGCTCGGGGTTGGCCGATGCGATGAGCCGCCATTCCTGTTTTTCCAAACTCGTCATTCAGCTCGCTCGGGTCGGCGAACAGACGGGTAATCTCGAACAGGTGCTGGTGCGGTCCGCGGCGCTATTGGAGAACCGTCGCCAGACGAAGAACAGCTTGATCACGGCGGCGGCTTACCCCAGCGTCGTCCTGGTGGCGGCGATCGGTGTCAGCGTGTTCATGATCGTCAGCGTGATCCCCAAGCTGCAGGTCTTCCTGACCGCACTGGGCCGCGAGTTGCCGGCGATGACTCAGTTGCTGGTGGACATCGGCGGCTATGTGCAAATCTACGGCCTTCATTTCGCGGTCGCCACGATCGCGATGTTGGTGGCCTTGATCTCGATCTATCTCTGGCCACCCGGGCGATATTTTCTTGACCGAGCCATGCTCCGTGTTCCGATTTTGGGCAATCTGCTTCGGTTGGCGGCGACCGCGATGTTCGCCAACAGCTTCGCGACGCTGATCCGCAGCGGCGTGACGATGCTGGAAAGCCTGCGCACCGTCGAACTGCTGCACCGCAACCGTTACCTGCGGGAACACATTGCGGTCACCCGCGACGCGGTGATGCGGGGGCGGAGCCTGGCTCAACCGCTGGGCGCCGGAAACGCTTTCACGCCGATGCTGGCCTCGATGGTTGCCGTCGGCGAAACGACCGGTACGCTCGACGACGTTCTCGACGAAGTGGCGAAATTTCACGATCAAAGGTTGAAATCGGCGATCCGTCAGTTCAGTCTGATTATCGAGCCGGTGACCATCATCGTGGTCGGTGCGATCGTCGGCTTCGTCTACATCTCGTTCTTCCTCGCCATGTTCAGCGCCGCCGGAGCTTCCCGATGAAACCGCCCGTAATCGAAGTCCGTCAGCCGTTGACTCGGAAGCGGTTGCTACTGTCGGCCGTCGCCCTCGTGATGCTCGTTTTCGCCGCCCCGGTCGCCGCGCAGGATCAAGAGTTACCGGATCCGACGCGGCCGAGTCCCGAGCTTCAACGGGCCATGGAAGACGAGAACCCCCCACCGCTGCCTGTCGGCCGCCCGACAACCGCGGTCATGATCCCTGATCTGAAAATACGCGGTCGAATCGTGTTGAACTCGGTCACCGTTGCCGCCGTGGAACTCGAAGGCAATCACTACCACGTGACGGCCGGAGAGGAGTGGGTGATCCGCAGCCCGGCAGGTGACCCGTTGACCTTCACCGTCACCGAGTTGGGGCCGCGGACCATGCGGATCAAGGTCCCCTCGGTCCCCGAGGAAATCTCGCTGCCGTGAGGTTCGGTTCCGGGCTAGCAAGGCAAGTGTTGATGCTCGGCTCCGGGCTTAAGCCAGCAAGGTAAGCATCGTTTTCCGGGCCAACGGCCCAGTCATTTTCCTAGCCCAGCTCAATCCGTGACAGCTGCGGGTGGCGGCGCTGGTGAAGTGGCCGGTTGCGGCGGGGCGATCGGGACGGCGGGCGCTTCGAGCACGGCCGCCGGGCCTTGATTGCCGGTGGCGGGCGACGGCGGTTGTGGCGCCGGTTCCGAGAGCACTGGCGGGACCGCCTTGTCCGCTTCGATCCGCAGCGGGTTGTCGCCCGTGATCACGCCGGGGCCTGCCGTCTGCGCGCCGTGTTCCCCCGCTGTCGCGCCGGGCCAGGGGGTTTCGGCTTGCATGATCCCTAAGTAATCGAGCAGCGTCCCCTTTTCGAAGTGGACGTTTTTGAGCGCGATCGCGTACTCGGTTCGCGACCGGTAATTTTGACTTTCCGCATCGGCCAAGCGGCGTTGGGCATCGAGGACGGTGATCAGTTCGACGCGGTCCTCTTCGTACGCCGCCTCGACCGCCGTGACCTGTTGGTTCGCCGCCAGGTAGCGGTTGTAATTGGTCTGCATCACCAGGTGGGCGCGATCGACTTCCGCGACCGCCAGGCTGAGCCCGTAAAGCACCTCTTCCTGCTGGGCTCGCAACAGGGAACGTTCGCGGTTCAGTTTCAATTCGGCGTTGCGGACGGCGGCTCGGGCTTGGCGAAACCCGATCGGCAGCGAGTATTCCAAGCCGGCTTGAAATTCGTTGAAGTCGCCGCTCATCAAGTCGCGGTAGGCGTTGTCGAATCGGGCGCCTCCGCCGTCGGGATCGAGCAGCCTGCCGCCAAAGCCGCGCGCCCGGTAGCGGCCGAAGACGTCGAGTTGCGGCAGCAGGAAATTCCTCGCGGCGGTCAATTCGAGTTCTTGCCGATTGACCACCAATTGCTGGCGACGCAGTTCCCCACGCCGAACCAACGCTTCGCTGGTCGCCATCCCCCAATCGAACCGAACCGCTGCCGACGGCGGTTCGTCGATCGGCAGGATCAGCCGTTCCGATTCGGGCGGGACGTTGAGGATCAGCCGCATGCGACGTTCGTTCACCAGCACGCCGGGAAGCCCACGGAACGTTCCCGGCAGCGACCCGTTGTTCGTTCGGGTGCCGTCGAGTGGTCGTCCGGCGAGCGAATCCTGGGCGTCGGCTTCGAAGCGAAAGAACTGTTCGCGGGCTTGGGCTTCCCGTTCCGCCTCACCGCCGCGGCGGCCCGTCAGGTTCAACGCTTCGATCCTGCGCCAAGTTTCCAGTGCCGCGTCGCGGGCGCGAACTTTGGCATCCAGATCGCGGTAGGCGAAATAGAGATCCCAATAGGTGTTTTCGACGTTGCTGACGAAATCCCGCAACCCGATCTCGAACTCCGCCAGACTGACGTCCGCCCGGACCCGTGCGATCAGCACACCGTTGTAATTTCCGGGCGTGGCGTCGGGACCGGCGATCCGGTTGAACCGCAAGCCGCTGCCTTGCATCAGCGGGTGACGGGCTTCCCCTTCGTACCAAACGTTCCACGCACCGCCCGTGAACTGGTTCGCCAGGTTGTTGTCGAGGTCGTGATCGATGTGCTGGTTGATGGCGAAGCGGGAACCGTAGGCCGTTCGCTTCGACAGCGACGTGTCCCAGGAATTGACTTGACCGTTGAGGAATCCGAAATCGCCGACGGCGCGGTTGTTCAGCCGGCGGTCGATCTTCTCAGTCGTCAACATCGAATCGAGCCGGGCATCGAATTCGGACAACGCCGCCTCGACACCGAACCGGGGGTCGGTCTCGACCATCGCCGGGTCGACCGCGGTCAGCACCGTTTCCGGCGCCCGGATGACGGTCCCGCCCAAGTCTCGCAAAACCGTCGATCGGCTCAGCGCGATCTGCACCGCTTCCTGCAACGTCAGCTCCCAGCGACCCACACCCGCCATGTCTCGCAGGGTTCGTGGCCCACTTGCCCCTCGGATCAACATTTCGTCGTGCGGCATCGGCCGCGACACGCTGTTGTCCGTCGTCGTGGGGGGGCAAATCGTGATCGGTGCGGGCAGGTTCTTGCGGCGCGAGCCGTGACATCCCGTCAGAACGAGCGCGATCAGGATCGCGAGAATCGTTCCGTTTCGGGTCCACTGGTTCATCACGCGGGGCTAACATGAAAGGGTTCGAAACCGGACTTCTCGATCGGGACGGTCCGGTTGCACGGGTTCTGCTAGTGGTTCGTTATCGAACGGTGGTGACGATCCCGCACACCGAATTGGCGCGATCTCGGTGACATTGACGATCACTCCGAAGGAACGGGCGGCATTTCCGGCAAAGCCTGGCAAAACTCACCAGTTTGCCTGATCGCGTCCGTTTCTCATGGCGTAGAAAGAGAGGGTGGGATTTCGGCGTTCCGATTTCCCAGGATTCTTGCGAGGCGGCTGCTTCGATGACTGGCATGGCGAACATGGCAAATGCCGATCCCGCGGGGCCCGATCGCTTTCCGTCACCAGCCCAGCCGCTCGAGGCTCAGGCCGCCGTCGATCGGGTTTTGGAAGGGCTGACGCAGTTGGCCGATTCGGACGTCGCGCCAGGAGCATTCCTGGCGGCGCTCCGAGACGGCTTGAAGACATTGGGTGTGGTTTGGTTAGAGGTCCGCTCCGCCGACGGCCGGATCGATTGGCAAGCGGCCCCATCCCCGTCCGCTTCAGAATCTGACTCGGACCGGCAAGCGGCGGCCCAAGGGGTTGATAGGGAAGAGCGAGCGAAACATTCCGAACGGGCCGCCTCCACCGAACGGGCCGCCCGTGCGGTCGAAGCGATGCGGTCGAACCGGCCGCGCTTTGGCAGCGACGGTTCTGTGACCGTCCCCTGGCAGGCGATCGGTAATCAGATCGGTGCCCTGACGATCGGTTGGCACGCCGAACCCCAGGTTCACAGCGAAGCGACACCCGAAGCTCGCACGGGTGCGCGTTCGGCGGCTCCGTCAGCAGTTCCGTCAGCGGTTCCGTCAGCCGCTCGAGTCGGGGTGGCGGCGGCGGTGGCGGAGATCGTTGCTCGGTTTCAGACTCAACAAGACCTGCACGGCCTCCGTCAGCGGCTGGCGAACCACGATCAAGGCGACGCGTTTTTGAGCCAGGTTCATGCGAGCCTTGAGCTGGATAAGACCGTCCGTGCTATCGCGGACGAGGGACGTGCTTGGATCGGTTCCGATCGGTTGACGGTGTTGATCCGACGTCGCGGGCGTCTGCGCGTGGTCGCGGTCAGCGGCGCGGAGCATGTCCACCGCCACAGCCCTGCTGCGGAGCGGTTGGAGTGCTTGGCCGAGCGGGTCGCGGCGACCAACCGGCCGCTGTGGTTCGAATCGGCGGGCGAAGAATTGCCGCCGCAAATCGCCGAACCGCTGGGCGATTACCTCGACGCATCCCCGGCGATTTCATTGGCGATTCTGCCGCTGAAAACGCCATGCCAACCGGACACGCCGCAGGATCAGCCGCCGCTGGGATGGATCGTCGTCGAGCAGTATCGCAAGCGGTTCAGTTCGACTCAGCAACAGACGACTCGGCGGTTGCTCGGTCCCGCCGCCACGGCACTTTGGAACGCCTGGCGGGTCGAACGGATCCCCGGAAATCGCTGGTGGTTGAAACGGATCGATCGGGGGTATTGGCGGCGCTGGGCCCCGGCGACCGTCGGCGCGGTGGCTGCGGTCGTGCTGGTGATCGCCGCGTTGTTCGGGATCACCACCGACATCCGCCTGCGGGCCCGCGGCGAAGTTTTGCCCGCCCAGCGGCGTGACGTCTTTGCCCCTCGGGATGGCGTTGTCACCGCCGTGCTGGTGGAATCGGGTGACTTGGTCGTCGCCGACCAACCGTTGTTGGAACTCCGCAGCACGGAACTCGATCTGGAAACGCAGCAGGTCGAAGGGGAACTCGATCTGGCCCGCAAGCGTCTCGCCGTGACCCGGTCCGAAAGGTTGCAGCTTCGTCCCGGCGACGCCGAGTCACGGACACGCGATCGGCGGCTGACCGCGGAGGAGGACCAGCACCAGCAGCAGGTCCTGTCGCTGGAACGGCGATTGGAATTGCTTCGCGAGCATCGTGACCAGCTCGTCGTCCGGGCGCCGGTCGCGGGCCAGGTTTTGACTTGGAATACCCAGCAGCGGTTGGCCGGCAGGCCGCTGCGTCGTGGCGAATCGTTGTTGACCATCGCGGACATCGACGGCCCGTGGCAGGCCGAATTGCGAGTGCCCAGCCGTCAGGCCGGACGCCTGTTGGCACTCGTTACGGCAGCACCGCCTGAAAGCAACGAACCGCCGATCGATTCCTCGCCATCGCCGCCATCAACACCCGCGGTACTGCCGTCGCGCGCCCTGTTGGCTGTGAAAGCTCAATCGCTCGCGACGAAATCGGTAACTGCATCCGACGTGCTGCCGGTCGCGATCCGGCTGACGACCGATCCCGGCAATTGGCGGGAAGGGAATTTGGCGAACTGGTCGAGTCGGTTGCAGACCGACGAAGCGGGGGACGCCTTCCTGCTCGTGACGGTCGATCTGGAATTGGAACGCCCTCAAGATCGTGTGCCTGGGGCGACGGCGATCGCCAGCATCCCCTGCGGCCGTGGCTCGTTAGCTCACGCCTGGTTTTACGAATTGACCGATGCCGTCCGGTTGTGGCTTCCCTTTTGACTTTTTTTGCTATTCCCGTTCAACCTTCGGCCCTCGACAAGATCATGCCTCACCATCTCCCCTCCGTTCGCCAACGCTCGATACCTCGCTTGGCTTGGTGTTGTTGCGGGATCGTCGCCGTCGCGACTTTCCTGGAACAGCCCGCCGTCCGAAGTGAAGAGCCTGCCTCCGTCACCATCGCCGCCGCCGTGGTGACGTTGGCCGAGCAGGTTGAGGTTGCTGCTGCCGAAGCCGGGATCGTGGCGGAGGTCCGAGTTCGACCGGGCCAAATGGTCGAGACCGATAGCCCGATCGCGCGACTGCGTGACGACGACGCCGAGCTGTCGGTCGAGCGGACTCGGTTGCAAGCGGACATCGCGGCCCGCCAGGCCGAGAGCGATTTGGACGAACTGCATGCTAAGAAGTCGACCGAAGTGGCTCGTGCCGAATTAGCCAGGGCGATTGAGGCGAATGCGAAGTATCCGAAAACGGTTTCCCAGACGGAACTCGATCGGCAGCAACTGTTGGTCGAGCAGGGTGAATTGGAAACGCGACGGGCGGAACACGAACGTCGGATCGCCGGATTGAATCGGGAGGTGCGCGAGAACGAGCATCAACTGGCGCTGCATCAGTTGAACCTGAGGCGATTATCGGCTCCGATCCCCGGGATGGTGGTCGAGGTCCATCGGCGGCCAGGCGAGTGGGTGCAACCGGGCGATGTCGTGGCCCGCATCGTGCGGCTCGATCGGTTGCGGGTCGAGGGCTTTCTGCCGGCATCCCAGGGACGTGCCGAACTTGTCGGTCGTTTGGCCCGAGTCGAGACGGTCATCGACGATTCCGAGACGCTGACGTTGTCCGGCGAGGTGGTCTTCGTCAGCCCCGAGATCGATCCGATCGACGCGCATGTGCGGGTCTGGATCGACGTCGAGAACTCGGAACATGAGCTGCGTCCCGGAATGACCGTCTCGGTCACGGTCTTGAACCGATGACCGCGGGCGGCAATCGGCTGGCGGTGCGGATGCGTCCCGACCTGGTTCTGACCGCTCGCGGCGCCGGCCCGTCGCGGCACTGGATCGTCGAGGACCCGGTGACGCTGAAGTACTTTCGCTTGCGGGATGAGGAATGTTTCCTGCTCAGGCGTTTGGACGGTCGGGCGTCGCTGCGGCAATTGAAAGCGAGTTTCGAAGAACGTTTCTTTCCGCTCCGGCTGAAGCCGCGATCGCTCCACGGGTTCCTGTTTCACCTCCACGAACTCGGTCTGGTCATCGGCGAAGTTCCCGGCCAGGGCGACGTGTTGGCTCGCCGTGATTCCCGCAATCGACAGCGGCGACGTTTGGCCGCGGTCTCCAACCCGTTGGCGATCCGTTTGCCGGGCTTTCCCGCAAGACGACTGGTCGATCGCCTGTACCCTTACTTGCGATTTTTGTTCAGCCCACTGGCGCTGGCAGTCTGGGGTGGCATCGTGACCTTCGCGCTTGCGCTGGTCGCCACGCGATTCGCGACGTTGCAAAGCCGATTGCCGGCATGGGACGAATTCTTTCATCCGCCCGCGATGGGCGGGTTCGTCATCGCGTTGGTCCTGACCAAGGCGTTGCACGAGGCCGGGCATGCGTTGGTCAGCCGCCATGTGGGCGGTTCCTGCCGCGAGATCGGGGTGATGTTGCTGATGGGGATGCCGACGCTCTACTGCGACACTTCCGACGCTTGGCGGATCTCCGGACGGGGGCCGCGGGTCATGATCGCACTGGCCGGCGTGGCGGTGGAACTCGTCGTCGCCGCGATCGCGACATTGGTCTGGTGGTTCAGTGAACCCGGAGTGTTGAACCGCTTCGCGTTGCAAGTCGCCTTCCTCGGTTCCGCCTCGACGCTGTTGTTCAACGCCAACCCGTTGGTCCGCGCCGATGCTTACTACGTCCTAGCCGATTGGGTCGATATCCCCAACTTGTGGCAGGAATCGCGCGCGCTGTGGCGTCGCGGTTGGGTGCGGTTGGTGACTGGCCGGCCGGCGTCAGACGAATTGCCGGGGCGGACGTCTCGGGGGCGGGTCGTCGCTTTGATGGGATACGCCGCCGCATCGACCGCCTACCGCTGGTTGTTGGTCGGCGGTTTTCTCTGGTTTTTGTTCCGGTGGCTCGAACCGTCCGGGCTGTCGCTGCTCGTCGTCGGAATCGCCTTGCCGCTAGCGTTGTCGATGGCCGTCCCCCCGATCCGTCAATCGCTCCGGACGCTCGGATCGCCCGTCGGAAGACGTGCTTACCTGAACCGCCGGCTCGTTACTGTCCCGCTCGTGATCGTGGCGGTCCTGGTGGTGATTTTTGCGGTACCGTTGCCGTATCGCATCGCCGCGCCGTTTTGGATCGACCTGCATCAAGGTCAGACGCTGTACGCCTCGGTCGCGGGTGAACTGACCGAAGCGGTCGCCGAGGGGACGCGTGTCGAAGCGGGCGAACCGATCGTGAGGTTGCGGGACCTGAAGAGCGAATTGCGGCTGGCGGAACTGGCAACCGACGTTCAGGTTCGGGAGCGGCACTTGGAAAACCTGCTGCGGATTCAAGCCGTGGACACGCAAGTCGGCGCGATGTTGCCTGCGGAACAACAGGCGTTGGAAGACTCGCGGCAACGGCTGGCACTGCATCAAGCGGACCACGAGCGACTCATCATCCGATCTCCGGTCGCCGGCGTGGTCTTCGCCCCGGACGAAGGTCGTCGTCCCCGCGATGAACTCGGCGGTGCCGGTCCCGGGCGGTTGGTCCCTTTCGACGGTTCGCCACTCGACCCCGTCAACCTCGGTGGCTACGTCGAAGTCGGTCAACCGGTCGGCGTGATCGGCGACCCGCTAGCCTGGGAAGCGAACTTGGTCGTTGACCAAGCCGACATCGCCGACGTCCGTCCGGGCCAACGGGTGACGCTGCGACTCGATCAGGTTCCCGTGCGTGTCTGGACCGGCACGGTCACCGCGATCGCGAAGGTGACGGCGGATGAGATCTCCCCTGCGATGCGACAGCGACTCGGGATCGCTCGGCCGCAAGGGACGGCACCGAATGCTGCCGTCGAAGTCCGCTACCAAGCCACCGTTCGAGCGGATTCGGAAGCGACTCAAGATCCGCAACTTGCTTGGCCCGGCCTGCCGATCGGCGCGACCGGTTGGGCGAAAGTCGACTCGGAGTGGCAATCGCTTGGCGGTAGGTTGCTCCGTTACCTCCGCCGAAACTTCGTCATCCGCTAACGGATCGCTCGGGCGTGGCGGTTCATTCGACAGTCAGCCCGCTCGCGTCCGAACCGTTCCAGTCGCGGTAGGCCCGCTCAACCCGCTGCCAGGTTTCGCGAGCGTCGGCCGTCGAGCGGATCTTGAGCCGGCGGTCGTCGTCGGCGACCAGGAGGGCCAAGGTCGGCAATTCCACGAAGCGGCTGACGTTCAAGAAGTCGGGCCCTTCGCGGTTGGTCGCCGGCAGGTCGATCAGTTCGAGTGCCGTGACCGTCGGTTCGAACAGCGAGGCGTGCAGCGACTCGACCGCGGCATCGCCGACGGCCGTGATCGCCACCTTGGCCGATTCGAAACCGGCGATCGTCGGCAGCGTTTGCACGGCGCGGCGGATATCCCAAACCCGCATCCCAGCTTGAGTTTGGCCCAGCAACATGAATCGGCGACGGATCTGGGTCTTGGCCCGCTCGTCGCCACCCCAATCGGTCGGGCCGATTCCCCGAGCGGGAAAGCAGACGGCGGCACGGCGAGGGTCATTGCCGACCCGCATGCTCAGCCCAAAAAAGGCGAGCGGGAACGGACTGGCGTCGGCTTGGGTGTCGGCGTCCGGCTTTTCGGTCGGCGGTGACGCATCGTCCGTTTTCTTCGGCGCTTTGGCAACGGACCAAGCTTGTTGCAAACCGGCGGCCACCTCGTTCCACTCGGCTTCGTTGAGCACGAACAGGTCGACCGCTTCGATCGGGACCGCAGGTTCTGACTCGTCACCCGCGGCTTGAAACACCAGCAGCGGCAAGCGGACTCCGGCTTCGCTGGTGAACTCCAGCCCCCGAACGCGGATCCGCTCGGACGGAAAGTCGAACACGGTCGAAACGTCGGCAGGGACCGCTTCGTCCGCCGCGGGCCAACCGCCGAAAGTTTTCGTGGCAAGTTGCTCGGTCACCTCTTCGCGAAGCCGCTCGAGTTCGGCCACTGAATCCGGCAGGGCCTCGGCATCTTGAGCGGGAACGAACGTCTCGTGAATCGAGGTCACCAGCTCGTCTTCCGGGATCTTGTCGAAGACCTGCAGCCGTTTCGGTTCAAACACTTTTTCCGCCGGGATGTCGATCAATTCGTCGGTGTCGCGCAGAAAACGGTTGAACCAACGAAAGGCGTGGATGTGCAGTTCCTGCGTGTCCTTGTGGGGACCCTCGGTGATCTGCAGCCCCAACCGATCCTCGGCACCGAGCAATCGATAGATCCGCCGGGTCCGTTGATGCACATCGACCACCCCTTCCAAGGGAAAGATCCGATCCTTGTCGGTGTTCGAGATCAACAGCGGGCGTGGGGCGACCAGGGCGGCGACGAGCGGGAAGTCCCAGCGATAGGTGTTGACCATGTACATGCAATCGCAGTGGCCCTCGACACAGCCGTCGACAACGTGGTTGTGCAGCGACGTGATCCCGGCGACCGGCACGGCGGCCGCGATCCGTTCGTCGAGCGCCGCGACCCACCAGGAATAGGCCCCGCCGCCCGAACGGCCGGTGATCCCGAACCGTTTCGGATCGACTTCAGGCCGGGTCTCGAGGTAATCCAACGCCCGAATCCCGTTCCAGGCTTCGACGCCGGCAGATGAATACCCGCGGTTATTCCACCACCACATGCCATAGCGGTAGGTCCCGTGGTGAATCCCTTCGATCTCGCCCAACTGGATCGTGTCGATCACCAGGCAGACGTAGCCGTTTCGTGCGAACCAGACGCCGTGATGGTGGTAAGAAGTTTTCCCGCCCAGGCTGACGCCATCCTCGACCGCGCGGGCGTGGCCGCAAACGTAAAGGATCGTCGGCAGCGGTTCGGTCACATTGGGTGGGCGGTAGAGGTTCGCGGTGACGTACAGCCCCGGCAGCGATTGGAAGTGGAGCTTTTCGACGACCACACCGTGGTCCTCGACGATGCCGGTGACCTCCGGTTTCAGCGGCGTGCGAGGCGGCATCGGATCGAGTCCCAGCATTTCGGCAAGTTGCCGACGGTATTCGCCACGGGCCGCTTCCCAGGCCTCGCGACTGTCGATTTCCGCCATCGTCCGCTCGGTCAGTTTCGCGGTCTGCCGGCGAAAGTATTCGTTCAGCGTCCGTTTTGCTTCTGCGGTATCCGGTTCAAGAAACCGACCGATGGCGGCTTCGCGATCATCGGCTTGGTCGGCCGCGGCGACCGGCGTGTCAGCGACCGGCGTGTCGGCGGTCGCGGGCGATGTGAGCAGCGGGAATGAGCAGCAGAGCAGAGTGAAGGTCAGTCCTGGCAACCACGGGAGGTCAGCGGATCGACGGCAGGGAGCGGTGCAGGTGGGCAGCATGGCGGGTACCTAGTCGGGTGGCTCGAAGAGTTTCGCCTCAGGCGGGTGTGGGGCGGGACGTGCGCGAGGCCCGTCCCACCTGCCGCATGTTAACCGCTCCCTGCACGGTCGCGGTGATCGGCCACCGAAAAACGACCGATCCGAAGGGCCAACGGCCCGGCAATTTGCTGAGCTCAGCCCAGCGGGCCGGTTAGGTGTTCGATCGATGAATCACGGAAGGTGCCAGTCCGGTTGGTTTCTCACTCGTGCTCAGCGGAGCGGTGCTCGTGCTCAGTCGCGTAGCGACGGTGCTCGTAATCGAAAAGTGCGGCGATTTCGAACGACATCGTCTACCGGCCACTTCGCCAAGCCGACTCGTATCCGCGGCTTTCGGGGAAGGAAGGGAGAAAGAAGTACGACTCGGTTTTGAGGCGCCGGAGTATAAACGCGTCGGTTTCGAGCACGAGCACCGCTAGCGCTGAGCACGAGCACCGTCGCTGCGCGACTGAGCACGAGAACAACGGGCGATGCCAGCCCGGTTGCTGGCGCGGCCGGTCGCTTGGCCGGCGATGGTTGGGGCAGCTACAATACCGGAGTTGACGTATCGCTGCGGACGGGAGTTGAGTCATGCATGTTGTAAAAATTGTCGTTTGGGAAGAGGACAATGTGTGGCTCGGCTATCTTCAAAACTACCCCGATTATTGGACCCAAGGCGATAGCCTTGATGATCTCAAGGAGCACCTGAAGGACCTTCATGCGGATTTGTCCGCAGGTCTGATTCCTGGGGCAAGGCGAGTCGAGGATTTGGTCGTGTCATGAAACGCGTCGACCTGATCAAGGAGATCGAAGGGTTCGGATGTGTACTGATTCGAAATGGCGCGAAGCACGATTGGTATCGCAACCCCGACACGGGAATCTCCCAACCGGTTCCGCGACACCGAGAGATCAAGCAACAGCTTGCCCGGCATATCATTCGAATGCTTCGCAATGAGGTTGAGGGACGCGGCGACTAAAGGAATGCCGGATGGTGCCAGCCCGCCTGGTTTCTCACTCGTGCTCAGCGGAGCGGTGCTCGTGCTCAGTCGCGTAGCGACGGTGCTCGTAATCGAAAAGTGCGGCGATTTCGAACGACATCGTCTACCGGCCACTTCGCCAAGCCGACTCGTATCCGCGGCTTTCGGGGAAGGAAGGGAGAAAGAAGTACGACTCGGTTTTGAGGCGCCGGAGTATAAACGCGTCGGTTTCGAGCACGAGCACCGCTAGCGCTGAGCACGAGCACCGTCGCTGCGCGACTGAGCACGAGAATGCCCGACGGATGGTGCCAGCCGAGTTGCTGTCTTCGTGTCACCATCGCTCTCGTTACAATGATCGTCGGATCGCCGACGCGGCTGGTCGGGCTGCGTCGTCGCCTCGGCCGCGTGACCGACGCACTCATCCGGTTCGGCAGCGAACGCACTTCCCTCCAGTTCCCACCTTTTCTCCCTCCTCCTGCTTGAAGGACACGATCGAATGACAGTCAAACCTTGGCTCTTGCTGGCGATTGTCTGGATCGGAATCACTCCGCCGGCGATTGCGCAGGAAAAAAAGACTCGCGAGCAGAAGGTTCGGGAAGACCGTGAACGGGTCGAGGCGGAGGGGTTCTGGATCTACAACGATTTGGAACGCGGTTTTGCCGAAGCGGAGCGGACCGACAAGCCGTTGCTCGTCGTGCTCCGCTGCATCCCCTGCGAAGAGTGCGTCAAGCTCGATGACGATTTGGTCGATCGCGACCCGGTCGTGCGGCCGTTGTTGGAGCAATTCGTTTGCGTGCGGATCGTTTCGACCAACGGCTTGGATCTGGGGCTGTTCCAATACGACACCGACCAATCCTTCGCCGCCTTCATGCTCAACGCCGATCGGACGATCTACGGACGCTTCGGGACGCGGTCGCACCAGAGCGAATGGGTCGGCGACGTCTCCTTGCCGGGATTGGCCAAGGCGTTGCAAGGGGCCCTCGTGCTGCATCAAGACCTGTCGCGATATCGTGAAACGCTCGCCGGCAAACGTGGCCCGGCGCCAAAGTTCACGGCGCCCGAGCGATACCCGTCGCTGGAGGGCAAGTACACGTCCCAATTGGCTCGGACCGGGAATGTGGTTCAGAGCTGCATCCATTGCCACCAGATCGGCGATGCGGAGCGAGACTGGTATCGCTCCCAAGGCCAACCGATCCCCGATGAGGTGCTGTATCCCTACCCCCATCCCAAATCGATCGGCTTGATCCTCGATCCGGAAGAGCGGGCCAAGGTCGAAGGGGTGACTGAAGATTCGATCGCGGCGGCAGCTGGCTTGCTGCCGGGGGACGAGATCCTGCGGATGAACGGCCAGCCGTTGTTGTCGATCGCGGACGTCCAGTGGGTTCTGCATGGGATCGACAATTCAGGAGGCCGGATCGTTGCCGACCTGCGTCGTGATGGACAGCCGAAGCGGTTGACCATCGATCTGCCCGCCGATTGGCGTTCGGCCGATGACATCTCGTGGCGAGTCACCTCGTGGGGGTTGCGGAGGATGGCGTTGGGAGGCTTGTACTTGGAGGAGCTTTCGGACGAGCGGCGCCAGGAAGCCGGCATCGACGACGACCGGATGGCTTTGCGGGTCAAGCACGTCGGCGAATACGGGGCGCACGCCGCCGCCAAGCAAGCCGGGTTTCGCAAAGAGGATGTGGTCATCGCATACGACGGTGACGATCGGCGTCTGCGGGAAGGGGACTTGTTGCGGGCGGGCGTGCAGCGGCATCGCCCCGGTGACCGGGTCGCCGCGACCGTGTTGCGGGACGGCAAGCGATTGGAACTCCGCATCCCGATCCAACCGTAGTGCTTGTCGACGGGACGTGGGCGGGTGGAGCCACGCGGTGGGTGGGCTTGCCCGTTCGGTAACGTTCCGTGAATCTATTGCCTGCATCTGGCGGGAAGTCGGTCGGCGGGCTGGCTCGCGCGGCGTCATCGCGCTCAGCGGCGGCCGTCGGCCTACAAGCGTTTCGACAATGAACGGGGCAATCGCGTGGGATTGATTAAAGAGTTTCGTGAATTTGCGATGCGCGGCAGCGTCGTCGATTTGGCCGTCGCGGTCGTCATCGGTACGGCGTTCGGCAAAATCGTCAGTTCGTTCGTGGCGAACATCATCATGCCGCCATTGAACTTGCTGACCGCCAAATACGGCGTCAACTTCTCTGACTTGGCGATCAAGTACCGCACCGAAGCGCCCAAATTGCTTCCCGACGGCAAGGTCGAGATGGGCGAAAACGGCTCGCCGGTGATGGCGGTCCAGGATTATCCGATCTTGAATTACGGCCCCTTCATTCAGACGGTCGTCGATTTCTTGCTGGTCGCCGTCGCGATTTTCGTGGTGATCAAGTTGGTCAACACGGCCAAGTCGAGGCTGGAGCGGAAGGTCGAAGTGGAAGAGACGTTTCAAGAGGCCATTCCTTCCGAGGAAGTCTTGTTGCTGCGTGAGATCCGGGACTCGTTGCGAAAGTGAGCCATGACGGGCGTGACGGCGGAAGTGATCGCGATCGGCGATGAGATGACCAGCGGCGCGCGGCTGGATACGAACTCACCCTGGTTGTGCCAGCGACTTGGGGAACTCGGCATTTCGGTCCGATTCCAATCGATGGTCGGCGACAGCCTGGCGGACAACGTCGACGTCTTTCGGATCGCGGCCGGGCGGTCGGATGTCATCATCACCACCGGCGGCCTGGGGCCGACCGCGGATGATTTGACCCGCGACGCCTTGGCGCTCCTCGTCGGCCGGCCGTTGGTCCTCGATCCCGCGTCGCTCGCTCACATCGAAAGTTTGTTTGCCGGTCGCGGCCGCGAGATGCCGCCGAGGAATCGGTGCCAAGCGATGTTCCCCGAGGGTTCCCGCGAGATCTTCAATCCGCGGGGGACGGCGCCGGGGATCGACCTGGTCGTGCCGCGGGGCGACGGCGGATCATCGCGGATTTTCTCGCTCCCCGGCGTACCGGCCGAAATGCAGGAGATGTTTCTGCAAACCGTCGCCCCGAGGATTTTGGCGGAGTCGGTTGGCGGTCGACGGGTGATCCGGCAAGCGGTCGTCAAATGTTTCGGGCTGGGCGAAAGCGACATGGAAGCCCGCTTGGGAGACATGATCGCGCGGCAGCGACAGCCACGAGTGGGGATCACGGTCAGTGCCGCAACGATCTCGCTGCGGATCACCGCCGAAGCGGCGGATGAGGCGGACTGCATGGCGTTGATCGGGGCGACTCGCGCCGAGATCGCCGCACTGGCCGGCGAATTTGTCTTCGGTGAAGGGGATGGGTTCGAACTGCACGACGCGTTGGCCGAGATTTTGGAATCGCGGGGCGAACGGATCGCGACGATCGAAACGGGGCATGGCTCGACGTTGGCCGCCTGGTTGGCCGGCGCCCGACCGCGGCATTGTTTCGCAGGCGGCCAAGTCCTTGAAACGGTCGAATCGGACGAAGCCGCATTGGGACGCAGGCGGGTGGGCCTCGATGCCGATTGGCTGTTGGTCGTAGCCGGCTATCCCGACTTGACCACGCAGTCGGACATCTTGGCCGATGTCACGATCAGCCTCTGCGGGCGACAACCGGGACAGTTCTGGCAGAGCCGTCAACCGATCGGTGGCCACCCGGGGATCTTGCATCCCCGGATCGGCAAAACGGGCCTCGCCTTCGCCAACCAGATCCTGCGAGGGCTGTAGCGTCAACGTCCCCGCGGTCGCCCGGTGAACGGGCCGCGTGCGTGGCCCGGTCGGTCGGCGTTCTGAACGTGAGCGATTCAGGAATCCTGCAGGTGGATCGTGAAGCAGCGGGCGTGTTGGAACTCGCCATTGATGAAGTGGGCGTTGGAGAAGATCAGCACCTTTTTGAACTGTCCGTTTTTGGAAATCAGCTTCGCTTCGAAACCGGCCAAACGTTCGCCGCGGACCAGGCGATCGAGGATTTCGTCGATGGCTTGCTGGTCTGCATGAAAGCGGTCCATCGGTTGGCCGATGTATTCCTGGTCGGTGTAACCCAAAAAATCGAGTTCGGCTTGGTTCGCCCACAGGATCTTGCCTGCCGGGTCGACCCAATGCGACGGCACGCTCACGTGATCGGCGAAGTGGATGATGTCCGCGAGCTGCATCAGCTTTTCCTCGACCGCGAACCTCGCTTCGATCGCATCCACCTGATCCGACACGTCTCGGGCCGCGGCGTAAATGGCCGCCTCTTCCATTACCGATCGGGAAGTCCATTCCAACCAGACGTAGTGCCCGTCGGCATGGCGGTATCGGTTGCGGAAACAGATCGTCGGCTCGCCTTGCGACAACTTCTGGATTTCCAACATCGTCTTGTGGTAATCGTCGACGTGGACGAACTCGATGAACCGACGCGACATCAACTCGGCCGCCGAGTACCCCAAACAGCGAGGGAAGTTCTCGTTGACGCGAGTGAAATAGCCCTGGAAGTTGGCGATACAAAACAGATCGAGTGACAGGTCGAAGAAACGGATCAGGTCCTGTTCGGCTCGACGTTGGCCCGATTCCAAAAAGGCTCGCACGACCTCGATGATTTCGCTGACATGGGCAGGACGATCGTTCATGTCTTTGGCGAGGCATTTTTTGGCCAACGCGACGATCGAGCGGGGGCCTTTGCAGGCATCGAGTTGGCGCAGGATTCGGGTGACATCACCCCGAATGGCCCGTTTGTAGGTTTTGCTGACGTTTTGCCCCCAGAACGGCGGGTGGCCCGTCAAGATTTCGCCCAGGATGCTGCCCAAAGCAAAAATATCGGACCGCTGATCGATCCGATCGATTTCACCCCGCGCCTGTTCGGGGGAGAGGTAAGCCAGCGTTCCGAAGATCGCGCCCGCGACCGATTCGCAATCGACGCCTGCCGGCAAACTGCCTTCATCCGGCTGTGTGAACTCGTCTTCCGGTGGGGCCGTGTCATCGACGATTTTGGCCAATCCCCAATCGAGGATCGTTACCTCGCCGTACTGGCCGATCATGATATTCGACGGTTTCAAATCGCGATGGATGATCCCTTGCGAATGGGCATAAGCGATCGCTTCGCAGATCTTCACGAAGATGTTGAGCAGACGTGGCAACTCCGCCGGTCGGTCCTTCACGGCACCCAAGGCTTCCGCCAGCGTATTGCCATGCAACAAGCCCATCACGATGAAGGCTTGTCCGTCCGGTGAGATGTCGAAGTCGTGAACCGACAAAATGCCCGGGTGTGTCAACCGGCTGGAGATCCGCGCCTCGCGAAAAAACCGGAGCAGGCTACCGTTTTTTTCGAGTTCCTCTTTGCGCAAGATCTTGATCGCGATCCGACGTCGCAATTGCGTGTCCCACGCGTCGTAGACGACGCCCATGCCGCCATGACCGATCTCATCCCGGATTTGGTATCGGTTCTCGGGCAGCGGATCGAGCAACACCCGTTTGGCTTCGGCTGCCGCTTCCGACCCGGACTTCGGTTCGCCTTTCGAGCTGTCTTTGGCTTTCCCGTTGAGGGCAAATATCAAACCCAGGGAATCGGAGCCCTGATCGGATCCGTCGGCAGGCAGTTCGCTGGGATAGAAGGCTTGGGTGAGAGCTTCCTGCGCGTCGAGATCCCGCGGGGTGTGATCGCATTCGGACAGATCAACTGCGGGAGGCTCCCACTGGCTGGAATCGTCGGGCATGTCACATGACCCCCTCAAAGCCTGCTGCTTCGTCAACTCCGAATTTTACCGGAGTCGCGGCGGCCTCGCAATCAAGGCGATCAGCGGTCAGTGATCAG
>RECD01000047.1 GCA_007694185.1 Planctomycetaceae bacterium | reverse complement strand
AAAAAAGTGACCGGTAGGAATGAAGCTGACGTCTGATCGGATTCGGCGCGTTAGCGGAAGGGCGCGAGCCCTCCGGTATAGCCGATGCCGGGGGGAACGGACGGCTCGCGCCGTGCCGCTACGTTAGCGGAAGGGAATACCCCTGCGGGGGCGAAATCCTCGATTCTGCTCGTCAATTCCCGGACGAAATGTGTGATCCGGGGTTACCGGCCGAACCCCCGTCGGGATGACCGGGAATCGTCGTGCCGATCTTGCGAGCCGGGTTACCGCCGACGATCTCACCCGCGTTGACCGATTTGACGACGACCGCACGGGCCGCCACCACCGCCTGCTCCGCGACGACGACTCCCGGGCCGACGAACGCGTCGGCGCAAACCCAGCAATCGTCGCCGACTGTGATCGGCGATTTGATCAGCGGTAAGGCTGGGTCGCGGTGGTCATGTGTCCCGCCACAGAGATGGGCTCGCTGCGAGATCGTGACCCGCTTCCCGATCCGAATCGTCCCGAGATTGTAGATCAACGCATCAAAACCGATCGACGACCAATCGCCGATCTTGAGGTTCCAAGGGATGAAGATCACCGCCGTCGGGTGGATCTGGACACCTTGCCCGACGCGAGCCCCGAAGCGTCGCAGCAGCCAGCGACGCCATCCCCAAGCCAGCCGAGGGGAAAAGCGGAACAGCGGTCGGGCGAAGCCCCAAGCGACCCGCCCGGCCAGTTCCCGTTTGCCCCATTTGGGCATTTCGCGGTTAGCCGCGATCTGACGCGGCCGAAAACCGTCCATAGGATGTGTCGCCCTCCGGGCTTTTAGGATTTTTGCTTTTCTGGTCCCGGGGGCTTACGCACCCCGGCAAGTATTTGTCGCCCTCCGGGCTTTAAGAAAAAATCTCCGCCTTTCTATGTGGCTCTGTGGTTGAATAACCTAGCTGACCGGAGCCTCCGGGCTTTTAGGATTTTTGCTTTTCTGGTCCCGGGGGCTTACGCACCCCGGCAAGTATTTGTCGCCCTCCGGGCTTTAAGAAAAAATCTCCGCCTTTCTATGTGGCTCTGTGGTTGAATAACCTAGCTGACCGGAGCCTGAGGCGGCATCTGCCCTCTTTCTTTGCGACTTCGCGTGAGACCCGCGCCGTCTCCTCAGTCCCCCTTTCACCCCGTATTTAGCCCCTCTCTAAACACAATCATCCGCGTCCATCCGTGGTTCAAAAACCCCACCCCTGAATCCCCTCTCTGTGCCCTCTGTGACTCTGTGGTTAGAAAACAAACGGGGTGATTACTTTCAGGCTAAGCGGGTCGACATGAGTCTTTGCTCATATCACTATCAGCCGGCACGCGCTAGCGTCCGGTTACCGGAAACCGGACGCTAGCGCGTGCCGGCTGATTTTGCCGAATGATTCATGCGGAGGTGCTTATGACCGGAGGGTTCGCGCCCTTCCGCTAATGTTTTTTCCTCGGGGCTATGACTTTTCGTCTAGCGTCACCGTTGGGCCGCCGACGCTTCGCTTTGACCTTTGCGCCGTCGCCCGCAGTCCGTCGGGGTCCATTTGCACACGCCCCTTCCCCTGGATCGTCAAGGTCTTTGATCGCGACGCCCCCAAGTACTTGTTGTTGGCGTTGTTGTCATAACCGTACGCGTAATCGGTGCCGTAATATCCGTACTGCGACGTCCAAGACGCGGCGTAGGTCGCCGAATAGCTGCTGTCACCCAACGCGTTGACGATGATCCCGATCACGTTCACCCGCAGCGATTTCAATATCTGCACCGCACGTTGCGACGACGGCTTGCTGTTGCGGCCGATCCGCATCACATAAATCACCCCGTCAACCTGGGCGCTGATGTTGCTCGCGTCGGTACAGGCCAATAGCGGTGGCGTGTCGATGATGACCATGTCGTATTCGGTCCGCAGGTCATCGATCATCTGGCCAAATTCCGGCAACATCACCGCTTCCGCCGGGTTGTTCGGCGTCGCGCCGGCCGGCAAGATGTCGAGCCCCTCCACCGCGGTGCTGACGAGCGCGTCGCCGAGGGCGATCTCGTCGTTCAAGACCGCCGTCAATCCGGGCTGTTCCCCCAACCCAAAGATGGTGTGCTGAGTCGGTCGCCGCAAGTCGGCATCGATCAACGCGACCCGCTTCTGCGCCCGCGCCAAACTGACCGCCAAATTGGCCGCGATCGTGCTCTTCCCGTCCCCGGGGATGGCGCTGGTGACCTGGATCACCTGGAAACTGGCCCGTTCCGTCCGGGCACACAACAGCCCCGTGCGGATCCCACGAATCGCCTCCGACGTTGGCGAATGGGGTTCATGCACCACCGACACGCTCGTCGCGATCACATCGAGCGGGTCGTCCGGCTCTCCCTTTTTCTTTGCCTTCCGCTTGCGGGTCAGGATCACCGGCAGGTGAGCCAACACCTGCAATCCGAGCGTCGAGGAGATTTCTTCCGGGTTGCGATAGGTCCGCTCGGACCAATCGACCAACCAAGCGAGCATGCAGCCGAGCGCCGACCCGAGCATCAGCCCCATCATCAGGCTCCGCGACATCATCGGCCCGGTCTTCACACCCAGTCCCGAACGGTGCAAGATCTCGACCTGCAACCCGGGGCTCATCAACGGCAAAGTCGACTTTTCCAACTGGCTGTCGAAGGTGTCGAGCATGTCTTGCAGTCGTTTGATCCGCCGGTTAAACGCCTGGTTTTCGTTTTCGAAACGGATCAATGCCAACGCGCGGCTGCGTGATTCGCCGAGCCTGGTCTCCAGCTCATCCGCATCCTCAGCCAGCAATTCCCGTTTCCGCTTCAAGCCGCCGACGTAGCTGTACAGCATGCTGCGGGCGTCCTGCTCGCGCCGGGACGCGAAGACCGAATTGTCGGTTCTCCGCTCCTGCTTGGCGCGATCCAAATCGATCAACGCCCGGCGGGTCGCGATGATCTCCTCTTCTAACTCCCGTCGCATCGGGTGGTTCTCGCCGAATTGCCGCTTCAGCAATTCCGACTGGATCACCTTCGGGACGAGTTGCTCCTGAATCAAAACTTCCGTGTCGGTATCGCCCGCCAGCTTCGTGTCGAGGACTTCCGTCGGGCTGACGACCTTGACCTCTTCCAGCAAAAATTGCAGATCACGCAAGGCGACCAGCGCCGAAGTCTGGCCGCTGGTGGCTTCGCGGATCAACCGCATCTTTGTGTCGATCTGGCGGATCTCACTGCGCAAACGGCGGAGCGATTCCTCGGTCGTCAGCACGTCCTGGCGGAACGGGTTGACCGCCTCGCCGCTGCTCGACCATTCCAGCGGTGCCGTGCTGCGAAACTCGGTGTACTGTTTTTCCAGATCATTCAATTGAGGCATCAGGGTGTCGCGGGACTCCTGAAAAAAGCTGACGACCTTATTCACCGCAGTGTTGTGTCGGCCGCTGAGGTGTTCTTCGTAAGCCGCCACGACCGCGTTGACCACCGCCGTGCTGAGCAACGGGTTGCTCGACTCGAACCCGATATGCACGATCGTCTGGCCACGGCCGCCGCTGTCCTTCGGCGTCGACAGGTTCAGGTTGCCCCGCAGCCACCCGGTCAGGGCACCGATGTCGCTCGGGGCGCCATCGAACGACGGCAATTGGCCCGCCTCGATCGCCTTGCGGAGCACCTGGTCACCGGTGATTTCGGCCTGGACCTGGGACAGCCCCGGGGCGGCGTCGACCAAGCTTTCGATCGCGCTACCGGTCCCCGCCGAGCGGGCGGGTTGGAAAACCGACACGACCGACCGCGCGGAATAGGTTTCCGGTTGGCGGGTGAAGTGGAAATAGCCCCCGCCCAAGCCAGCCAAGATGCAGACGACGATGATCCCCTTGCGTCGCCAAAAGGCCTGAGTGATGTTCGATTCGGGGGTCACCGGCCGCCGGGCGGCACCGAGAGGCGGCCGGCCCGGTTCGACGTGATCTTGAGAAACCGAGGGATTCTGGGGGTGCATCGAGTTGGCCAATCAGTCGGTTCGATCAAATGGAAAGAAGAGAGTCGGGTGCTTCGTGAGCGAAGCATGCGGCGCTATATAGTTGGTTATTCAGGCCCAGAGTGCGGCGTGTGAGCATGCCGACAGGTGTCCTTCGGCAAAACACACACCAGCGTCTGGCAGAGTTCATCGCCAGGTTAGCGGAAGGGCGCAAGCCCTCCGGTCTTGCTGTTGCCGACGTACCGGACGGCTTGCGCCGTGCCGCTAAGTACCGCAACAGGATCGTTTCGGCATGATCCACGAAGCCGGTCAACGGGATGTCGATTTACGCGTTCAAGTTGTGCGGGATGAAATCTGTTGAGGTGCTTAGGTGTAGGTATCGGTTCGATTTTTTTTAGCCACAGAGGGGGGAGTTTGGTTCCCTTCGGGGACCCCTGCGGGGTCGGTTTGATGATGCGTGTTTCGTGATCCGGCGGTGTTCGCTGCGCTCGACCGCCGGCTAATCCCTTCAATCCCTCCAGGATATTTGCTCTCGCCTGCTTTTTTCTCTGTGGCCTCTGTGGCATATCCTCGCCCAACCCCGTTACTCTATCGACGCCCTGCCGGACTGTCAAAAGTTGCGATTGTTTCAAAATCGTTCCGCGGACGCGATTCCCGTCCGATTGTGCCGGTCATTCCGGTGCTGCCGCTTGCGGCGGATTTTCCGCCTCGGTCGTTGCCGCCTGCCGAAACCGGGCGGCCAATTCCGGGTCGCCCAGCCGCTCATAAATATCCGCTAATTTGTCCTGATATTCCCGAGGGCGATCGGTCCGTTCCAGCGCCTTCTGGAAGTCAACAGCGGCTTCTCGCAGCCTCCCCATTTTGACCAAAACCGTCGCCCGGGTGTCCCAGTACTGGTGCAATTGCGGTGCCGCTTCGACCGCTTGATCAGCCAATTTCAAGGCGACTTCCAGATCCGCGTCCGATTCCCCGGCGATCATGTAGGAAAGGTTGTTCGCCAACACATGCATCTTGGGGTCGATCGCCAACCCCTGCCGCATGTTGAGCGCCGCCAATTCCTGGTTGCCGGCGATCCATTCGATCGTCCCCAGAGTGAAGTGAGCCAGCGCCGAACCCTGCCCGGCGGCGATCAGCGTTCGCATCGAATCGCGGACTTGGTCGATGATCTCCGGCGAGGATCTCGCCAACCTCGCCAGCCGCGATAGCGCCGCCTGGGAATCGGGGTTGTAATCCAGGGCGAACTGCAGGAATCGCAGCGACTCCGCGACGTTGCCGTCACCCTCCATCGCCAGGTCATGCACCCGCACGAACACCGCCGACAGCAGTTGCCGAAAGGCCCGTTCCTCCTCCGGCGTCGCCTTGCCCAACGCCAGCCCCTCCAGCAACACCGTTTCGGCCGCTGCCAGATCGCCGGTCTGGAACAGGCTGGTGGCGTACAGAACCCGGGTGCGGGAATCTTCCGGCTGCTCGCGGAATTTCGGCTCCAACCGCTGGCGGGCCAACATCAAACTCCGCCGGAACGCCTCGACGTCGTTCAGCCGCAATTCCAGTTCGGCGACCTGGAACCAGGCCGTCGGGTCCTTTTCCGCGGCGGTGCGGAAATGGGCGAGCGCCTTGTCGAGCTGCCCCATGTAGGCGTGGTAGGTTCCCCACGCCGTTTGCATCGGGGCCGTGTTCGTTTCGTCAGCCTGTTGCAGGTGCCAGAGCCAAGCCTTTAGGTCGACTTGATCAGGCTTCGTTCGCAGGTCGTCCGTCATCCGCAGGGCCAAGTAGCGGTGGGCCCCCGGATGGCCGGTATCGCCGAGCGGCGCGAGCGACGCCATCAACGAATCGGAACGGTCGAACTGTTTCAGCTCTTCGTAGCAACGCGCCAAGTAAAACATCGCGTCGCGGCGGCTGAGCGGATCGCTCAGCATCGCCTTTTGCAGCAACACCTTCGCCCGGTCCGGGTTCTCCTCATTCAATTCAATCAAGCCCGCCCGCAAGTAAGTCGGGCCGGAAGCGATTTGGCGCTGATGCCCCAGCGCCGTGACCGTACCGATCACCACGACGGCGACGATCGCCGGCAACCCCAAGATCAAATCGCCAAAAGCGCGGCGGCGGGTGATGAACGGATCGAGCAAGCCGCGGAGCCGCAACCAGACGACGCGAACGATCTCCGCCGGCACCGCCCAAGTCCAGCGGAACCGTTCACCGACCGTATCGGGCGCGACGTGGGCCCGAAGCAACCGTTGCGCCCGATACCGATGCCAAAACTGGAACATGAGATTAACGAGAGAGAGTGAATGGAACGAAGTAGCAGGCACTCTCCGAGTGCCGTCAGCCAACCGTCGACGTGCTTAGGATGGTGCGGTAAAAAAGTGTCTGTTTTTTTCCAATCCGTTGGGTATGGCCACCGTCTGGCGACGGTAGCTACGCTCGCCAGAGCGTGGATGTGGCGACATGTATTTCCCGCGCGATGCTTAGCGGCACGGCGCAAGCCGTCCGGTACGTCGGCAGTCGGA
>RECD01000153.1 GCA_007694185.1 Planctomycetaceae bacterium | reverse complement strand
GATCAGCGGTCATTGGCGAGCGACTTCGACCGCGGGTTGGACGGCGGCCTCGACCGCAGGCCGCACGGCGGGCTGTTGCTGGCTGGCGCAGTGCCAAGCGCCCAGCCCCCAAGCGAAGTCATAGGCATCGACGGGAACGATTTCCTGGCCGGGCAGCAGTTCTCGGAGCAGGCGGAGTGCCGCCTCGTCGTATTTGGTGTGACGGAACGTCGGCACCAAGACGGCGCGGCCGCCGAGCATCAAGAAATTGGTGTAGCTCTCGGGAATTCGGCTGTCATCGATGTAACGGGCCGGGGGGATCGGCAGCCGATGGATCGTGACTTTCGGCTGGGTCTGTTGCCCCCACCGCTTCAGCTGTTCGAAATTCGCTTCCAGACCGCGGTGGTTGACGTCCTGCGAATGGTCGCTGACGGCACAGACCACGTTTTGGGGATCGACGAAGCGGGCCAATTGGTCGATGTGTCCGTCGGTGTCGTCCCCTTCCAGACCGCCGCCGTCGACCCAAACGACCTGCTCGATCCCGAGCCGCAGTTTCCATTCCTCGGCGATCATCTGCCGCGTCCAATCGGGATTGCGAGTGGCCGTTTCGATGCATCCCGGCGTGACCAGCAATCGCCCCTGCCCGTCCGTCTCGATCGCCCCACCTTCCAAGCCCAACGAGCTCATTTCACATCGCACCCCGATCCGTTCGCAGATCCATTGGGCGGCCGCGGCGTCCTTGTCCCAGGGAGCGTATTTCCCGCCCCAAGCGTTGAAACGCCATGCGATCCCGATCAGTTCGTTGTCCTCGACCACGAACGTCGGACCGTAGTCACGGATCCAGCAATCGTTCGTCGGCAGGTCGACGATTTCGATCGACGCCGAAGGGCCCAAATGAGCCCCGGCGGTCACGGCCAATTTGTCGGCTGCCAGCACCCGGACCGGAAGGTAGTCGGATGCCTTGCGAACCATTCGCGCGAAGGCCTCCGGGATCGGCGGGTAGTGCCCGGGCCACGTTTCACGCCTGTGCGGCCAAGAAAACCAGACCGCCGCCTGCGGTTCCCATTCGGCGGGCCAACGGCGGCTCGTGTCGTTCGGTGGTGTCAAGGATTGGTCCGGCGCTGTGAAAAAAGCCAGGAAAAGAAGTCGTCCCGCAGGTAGGTCTCGGTCCAAACGTTGTGGCCGCCCTCGGGGTATTCGGTGTAGAGCGGTTTGGGTTGCTGGCCCGCGGCGGTGAGTGCGGAGATCATTTCTCGGCTGCGGACCACCGGCACGGCCTTGTCCTGGGCGCCGTGAAAGGCCCAGATCGGCATCCCGGCATATCGCTCGGCCCAACTCGGGTCGCCCCCGCCACAGACCGGCGCGGCCGCGGCGAACAGGTCGCGGTAGGCCGCGCCCGCGTACCAGGAACCGTAACCGCCCATCGACAAACCGGTCACGTAGACCCGCAGCGGGTCGACGCGGCCGCCTGCGATCCAATGGCGAACCATCCCGATGGCGGCGGCGAAGTCAGCGGTATCCTTTTCGGGAAAGGTCCCCACGCCACCCGGTTGGCTCCAATCGACATCGACCCACCGCTGCCCGGTGGCGACCTGAGGGACGAGCACGAAGCAGGGATATTCGGCTTGACGCTGCGGCTTGGCGAATTCGATCGCCCCATGAACCAACTGGGCCTCGTTGTCCGAACCCCGCTCACCGGCGCCATGCAGCAACAACACGAGCGGATAACGTCGTGAATCTCCCTCGGTGAATCCGTCAGGAAACCGCAAACGGTAGGCATGCTCGCTGCCATCGGCCGCGACGAACGTCTGGCGGGTATAGCTGAGTCGCCACTGGTCAGCCGCGGCCGCGGGTTCGGTCGGCTTCTCATCTGCCGTTTCCTGTGCCACCGCGAGACCGCCGGACGAGCCGATTCCGCCGAGCCAAACCGAGCTGCCAAGCAACGCCGCCATCATCAGTCGGCCGGGGCGGTAGCGGATGCAAAAATGCGACACGAAATCACCTCGAGCGGCCGGGGGCGGTGGGGACTGACTGCGGACGTCGACACAGACGGACAACATGGGGTGCTGGGGAGCAACCCGGCAGCGGCGAACCGCGAGTTCGATCGGCGCCTCGATCGGTCCTGACCTAGATCAATCCAACGATCATTCCAACTGGATCTCTTCCTTCACCTTCTGGATGAAGTGAGGCGACTTACCGCCCTTGCTCAGTTCCTCCGCGCGGGACGCGGCTTCGTCCTTCTGGTCAAACTCGAACACGGCAACCCGCTTCAAGTTTTGGCTGAACACGCCCCAATACAGCTTCTTGCGGGGCTCTTCGACGACCTTTGCCTTCCGCGTGACTTTTTTCTTCGGAGCCCCAGCGACCCCGCTCGCCTTGGTCGTCCTTTTCTTCGGGGCTGCCTTTTCCTGCGCCGCCGCGGCTTCGATCTCCGCGGCTTTTTCCTTCCGGTTGACGACCTTTCGGGCCATTTTGGGTTACGTGGGGGTTGAGGGAGGAAAAGTTTTACGGCGGTTAACCCGCCTGATTCGACAAAATCTTAACCGAAAGTCATTCTGCTCTCCATGGGGCAGCGCCCCTGACCAAGCGGGGCAGCGCGCCTGACCAAGCGGGGCAGCGAGCCATACAAACTGGGCAGCGATCCCGACTAAACTGGGCCGCGACCCTTGGCCAGGCGGGGCCGCGACCGTTCAGGCACAGGGCTGCGGCCTTAAAAACAGCTGTTGTGCCCCGCGAAATGTCCCTGCGCCGTTGGCGCTCGCGGAAACGGCTGAGTGGCGGAGAGGACCAGCCGCACAGCTGCTCTGCCCCCCGAGGGGTCGTCGAACCGATTTTGCCCGTCGTCCTGCCTCGCTCGAGCAGGGAGCTGAAAAGATCTCGCCGCCCCCTGGGTATTCGGCGAACGACTTGGTTACACTTGGCCGGATCATGGCACTGATAATTTTACGCTGTATTTTCCTGATTTGCGCGGGCGGCGCGTCGGCGATCATCAACGCGTCGTTGCCGGACGGCACCGCTTCGCACATGCCATGGACGGTCTTTTTGGTCGTCATGGGCTTGGCGATGGCGGCGATCGTGGCCGACATTTTCGTCCCCCGCAAACAGATCGACACGATTTCGGCGGTCTACTTCGGCCTCTTGGTCGGCGTTTTGCTGACGTACATCTTCAGCATCGCCTCGGCGCCGCTGTTGGACCGGACCGGCAACGCCGGCTCGATCGTACTGGTCACTGCGGTGATCGCCTGCTACCTCTGCATCAGCGTGCTGATCCAGACCAAGGACGACTTTCGGTTTTTGATCCCTTACGTCGAGTTCGTCCGCGACACCAAGGGCTTTCGGCCGCTGATCCTCGACACGAGCGTGATCATCGACGGCCGGATCGAGGACCTGTTGGCGACCCAGGTTTTCGACAACCAACTGATCCTGCCGCGGTTCGCCTTGGCCGAATTGCAAGCGATCGCCGACAGCAACGACAAGCTCCGTCGCCAACGCGGCCGCCGCGGCTTGGACATCCTCAACCGGTTGCGTGCCGACCCGAAGATCGACTTGCAAATTTTCGATCGCGACTTGCCCGAATTCACCGGTCATCCGGTCGACATGAAGCTGGTGCTGCTGGCCAAACACCTGGAAGGAAAAGTCGTCACCGGCGACTTCAACCTGAACCAGGTCGCCCAAATCCACAACGTGCCGGTCATCAACCTGAACGAGATCAGCAACGCGCTGAAGCCGCGGCTGCTTCCGGGCGAGAGTTTTCCGATCAAGATCATCAAGCCCGGCGAAGGGCCCGCGCAAGGCATCGGCTATTTGGATGATGGCACGATGGTGGTCGTCGAGGGGGCTCGCCAATCGATCGGCCGCGACTTGCACGCGATCGTGACGAGCATTCATCAGACGAACGCCGGCCGGATGATTTTCGCCAAGTACGAGCCCTGATCCCCCCTTACCGCCGAGACCCCTTCGCCGTGCTGGCTAACCGCGTCATCCCCTGCCTCGACGTCCGTGAGGGACGCGTGGTCAAAGGGACCAATTTTGTCAACCTTCGCGACGCGGGTGACCCGGTCGAGGTCGCCAAACGGTACCAGGACGAAGGGGCGGATGAACTGGTCTTTTTGGACATCACGGCCAGCCACGAGGACCGGGCGATCATGCTGGACGTCGTCCGTCGCTGCGCCGAACAGGTCTTCATGCCGTTGACCGTCGGCGGCGGGGTCCGCACCATCGACGACGTCCGCGGTTTGCTGGCCGCCGGCTGTGACAAGGTTTCGATCAATTCGGCTGCCTGCAAAGATCCCGAGTTCGTCCGCCGCGCGGCCGATCGCTTCGGCAGCCAGTGCATCGTCGTCAACATCGACCCCAAACGGGTCGAGCGCGACGGGCAAGAAGTCTGGGAAGTTCACATCAACGGCGGCCGCATTCCCACCGGAATGGAAGCGGTCGATTGGGCCGAGCGAGTCGAGCGGTTGGGGGCGGGTGAGATCGTGTTGACCAGCATGGATGCCGACGGCACCCAAGACGGTTATGATCTGGCGATGACGGCGGCGGTCAGCCGCGCGGTGTCGATCCCGGTCGTCGCCAGCGGCGGCGCGGGCAACCCCGGGCACCTCGTCGACGCGATCCGCATCGGCAGGGCGGACGCGGTGTTGGCCGCGAGCATTTTCCATTTTGGGCAATTCACGATCCGCGAAACCAAGCGTTTGATGGCGGAGGCGGGGATTCCGGTACGGCTGGTTTAGGCTCGCCCGTCCTGCCCTTTAATCGCCCTCCAAACGCCCTTTACCGATCCGCCTCTCGGTCCCGAATCGGACATTCCTTCCCACCCACGTCGCGGCCGCTGCGGCGGACGGACGCTCCCCACCCATCCCCTTCCCCCCGCACAAACTCGAGGCCCCGCGACATGGTTTTTTGGGACTATCTGGTACTCGTCGGCTACTTCGCCGTGATGATCGGAATCGGTGTCTACAGTTCGCTGCGGATCAAGGCCCAAGAAGACTTCTTCATGGGCGGCCGTTCGTTCGGCAAGCTGCTGCAAACCTTCGCGGCCTTCGGGGCGGGGACCGGTTCGAGTGACCCAGTGAATACCGGCCGCACGACGTTCACCAGCGGGATGAGCGGGATGTGGAGCGTGATGTATTGGTTGTTGGTCACGCCGTTTTACTGGATCGCGGCGATCTGGTATCGCCGGATGCGGCACCTGACGCTGGGCGATTGGTTCGTCGAACGCTACGACTCGCGGGCCTTGGGGGCGGGGTACTGCGTCTTCGGCATCCTGTTTTACATGGTCTACGGGTCGATGCTCTTTTCCGCGATCGGCAAGGTCGCCGCGCCGCTGTTGGAGGTCGACACGTTCACCTTCATGGGACAAGCCTACGGCATCGAATACTTGCTGGTGCCCGTGATCGGCGTCGTCGTGTTGCTGTACGGCATCCTCGGTGGTTTGCACGCCGCCTACTACACCGACCTGATCCAGGGGCTGTGCATCATCTTTCTGTCGGTGGTGCTGATCCCTTACGGCTTGAGCGCCTTGGTCGAACGGTTCGGCGACCCCGCGACCGAAGGGCTGATGGCCGGTTTCGGTTACTTGCACCAGCAACTTCCCGAGGAACACTTTCACCTCGTCGGTTCGACCAGCAGCAGCGAATTCCCGCTGCACCGCATCATCGCGGTCGTGATCATCAACCTGATCGGGATCGTCGTCCAGCCGCACTTCATCGCCACCGGCGGCGGTTCGGCCAAGACCGAAAACACCGCCCGCGTCGGCTTGGTGACAGGCAATTTTCTGAAGCGTTTCTGCACGGTCGGCTGGGTTTTGACCGCCCTGATCGCCTTGGCCCTTTATGCGAACAACCCCGAATTGTCGATCGACCCGGACAAGACCTGGGGGATCGCTTCCCGAGAATTGCTCGGCCCGGGGCTGACCGGACTGATGCTGGCCTGCCTGTTAGCGGCGTTGATGAGCAGCGTTGACGCCTACATGATCGTCGGTTCGGGCTTGGTCGTCCGCAACCTGTACGCCCCTTACATCAACCCCGGCGCGTCCGAAGCCCAATACATCAAGGTGGCGCGTTTGACCGGCGTGGTGGTGGTCGGCGGCGCGGTGATCGTCTCGCTGTTCTACATGAACGTGTTCGAACAGTTGCAATTGACGTGGGTTTTCAACATTCTATTCGCAGCGCCGTTCTGGGTCGGGCTCTATTGGCGCCGCGCTTCGCTGCCGGCGGCCTGGATCACGGTCGCCTACTGCGTGTTGATGTTCTTCCTGATCCCTTACGCCGCCCCGCGTTTGTCGAGCTCGTTGCGGACCGATTCGCGTTTTTCGGCGATGAACCAGATCATCGAAACGACGACGATCCGTTCCGCTTCCCCATCGGACGTCGAACGCCGAGAGGCGGCGATCGAAGTCTGGGAATCGCGGGTCAGCCAGATCGACGGGAACGACCTCGACCAGGCCGCGAAGGACGCGGCGATCGT